>NZ_QAJJ01000002.1:0-1077 GCF_003852455.1 Rhodococcus sp. KBW08 | reverse complement strand
CCGTGCCAGAGCGAAAGCTCGCGAGAGATGACGGTGCCCAGTCGGGATGCGCGCCAACCGGTTCGAATGTCGCGGCCCTGGTTCTTCAATTGCACGGAAGTGGCGCCCGCTGATTCTGCGACCTTCCCGTTGAAGTAGCGAACGACCAGGCGTTGCCATGACCACAGCAGTGCGAGATCGACCAGCACCAGGGCGAGGACTGCTCCGGCGGCGAGGAGCCAGGCGCCTCCTGCTGCTGCGTCGACACTGGTGATTCCCCACGCGAACGGGATCGAATGCGCGACCGTGAGCGGCCACGTGACGTCGCCGTCCACGACCGTGCCGAGGCGACTCTGCAGCGGAAATTGCAGCAGATACAGCCCGCCGAAGAACGTGCTGAATGCCAACAGTCCCAGTTCGCGGCTGCGACGACTCCGCAGGAGCTGCGACATCGCCAGCATCGCGACCCGTGAGGTGCCGACAATCAGCAGGACCGTTGTGGGCCACGCAACGATCGCCAGAGGCAACGCGGCAGCATGGTGGGTTGCTGCATAGATCGGTATCGCTGCGGCAGCCAACGCGGTGATCGGGACGGTCATACCGACCAGCGACGTCGAGAACAGTGCTCTGGCGAGTCGGACGGGTTCCAGGGGGAGTAGTTGGAAATGTCTGGGGTGAAGATTGTCATCTGACAGACCAGACATGATCGGCATCAAGATCCACATCACGCCGATAGCCGACAGTGCGAGACTGGTTGTGCCGCTGACGAGTTCGGACGAGCTCGCGCTCGTCCCCGAGGCTTGCAGGCACAGCAGAGCTGCCCCCAGAACGCCGAAGAGTGCTGCCACGACTTTGATGACGGCTCTGCCGCCGGTGAATTGACGTTTGTAGAGGGTCACGCGCATGCGGAGAACAGTGCGCCACAGTGAGGTTGGGGCGCTGCGCGTCGTCGGCAAGCTCGTAATGCTCATGCGCGCATCCATGACAGTCCGTCGGGATTGGGACTGCGGCTGCCGACAAGGCGAACGAATGCCTCGTCGAGTGTGTTGCCTGCGCGCACCTCGTCGACCGTTCCTGAAGCCACGACGCGACCGTCTG
>NZ_QAJJ01000019.1:0-19777 GCF_003852455.1 Rhodococcus sp. KBW08 | reverse complement strand
ACCAACTGGCGCAATTGCTTCTGGATGAACGGAAAGAGTGAAGCCTCGTGCACATGCCGTGGCGTAACTTTCAAGGAAAGGCCCACCCGTGGATACCAATAACTCACGGCCCGCCAACTCGAGACACACCATCGCGATCGCAGGATCGACCTCGCTCGTCGCGATCGCTTCAGGAAGCCCTACCGCGGCTGTGATCCTCGCCGGTGCCGTCGTTCTCGCGCTCCTCGCAGTGATCCTCTTCTTCTTCCTGGGCGGCCGGCCCTGAGAACCTGAGCTGACAGCGGCTCGTCGCAGGCGCAATACACCTGAGTCGGCGTGCACCAGCTGGAAAGGCCCCCGTCGTGAGACGGGGGCCTTCCTGCTGTCCAGAGTCGCATATCTATCTGCGTGGGGGACGTGCCGTTTGACCATGTCAAACGGCTTAAATGGGCACTGGGTCTTCAGGTTTTGTACTGGCGCTATAGGCAGCCCGCGCAGCCTCGATCACGGCACGGGCAGGTCCGCTGGCGTGGGCGACATTGAGCGGCGGAGCCTACTGCGCGATGACGCGGGTTCGACCGCGTCCGGTGTCGGGTGTTGGCACCAGCTCAGTTGCAGGTGCGTGTGCATCCAGGTGGTCAGGCGGGCCTCGTCCTCGTCGACGAGCACGACGCGGTCGGTGCAGCGGGTCCGGTAGTGCTCGGTATCGAGCAGGAGTCCGGCGAGGGTGCGGCGGAGGGTGGATTGTCCGCTGCGGCGCAGGTGGTTCCTGACGACCCGCCGGCGCAGGTTCGTGGCGAGACCGACATAGAGCAGCCGTACCCCGGTGTTGATCGGGTGCGTGGGGCCGGGGAGCTGAGGAAACACCTCGGGAGCTGCCCACCACGCGTACAAGCCCGATGCCGCGGGGAGCGTGGACAGGTCGTCGAGCCTGCGGGTGGGGGCACTGATCGCGGTGATGGTGCCGGCCGCATCGAGTGGCGCCGCTGGCAGGGAGGTGGGCATGTCGGTTAGTGTGCCGTGATTGGCCGACAGCTCGGCGAGCGTCGGTGGAATGGCTTCGGCCTCGCATGTGCGTGGTTGTCGCGGGAGACTGAGTGTGGGGACAGGCCCGCTTCCGACGGGCCGGTCCCCACGCGTCAGATCACGCACCCGCACAGTTCGTGCGGCGCTCGATCATGTTGAAGAGGCGATTGGGCGTTGGGGCTTTAGGTGTTGCGCTGGCGCTATAGGCGGCCTGTGCAGCCTCGATCACTGCATGGGTGGCGCCGCTGGCATGGGCGCCATTGATCTCGATCGGCAAAGGGGCCGGCCCTTAGCCGCAGTGGGGAGGGACCGGCCCGATGTGCCGTCAGCTTTCGTCTCAGGAGGGCGTGCTGTTTTCGGAATGTCGATGGCGGAGTGTGTATGTCAGGTTGAGAATTCCTGACAGTAGTAGTCCGGCGCCGATGTAGCCGATGAAGACAGGCGAGAAGATTTCGTTGTCCAGGCGGTGGTTGTTCCACCACAAGAGCCCGAAAACTATTGCGGCGAAACCTAATACGGTGGAAGCGACCTGAAAGGTCAGTCCGCGGGAGGAGAGAACTGTGGAGAAGACCGCTGCCAGTCCTGAGCAGATGCAGAGGAAGATGAATACCGCGCCAGGGCAATTTTGGTCCTGTTCCCAGGAATTTGTTTGCTGGTCGGTCCCGCTATGACAGCCGCCAGGTGGACGGGATACCGGAGCTCCTGGTGGATGCTGCCCGCGATGTCTTGCGTGGCGGGCAGCGGTCGTTCGCACGGGGCGATTTTCTTATGGTGTCGAGAGTGTGGTGCGGGTGCCGCGGCGCCATACGTCGCGCAGGTTGAGGGTGTCGCTGATCGTGGTGGTGGGGTCGCCGTCCACGAGCAGTAGGTCGGCGCGCAGGCCCTCGGCGATGCGGCCGCGGTCCTCCAGGCCGAAGCGACGTGCCGGGGTGAGGGTCGCTGCGCGCAGGGCTTGGATCGGGGTGAGGCCGGCTTGGACGAGGTACTGGAGCTCCTGGTGGACGCTGGCGCCGTGGACCACACCGCCCAGGAAGGGTAGTGGCAGGGGGGCTGCGTCGGTGCCCACCATCAGGTCGACGCCGACGTCGTGCAGGGCCTTGACCGAGGCCAGGACGTCCTCCAGTTTGCCTTGCGGGTAGCGGCTGTAGCTGCTGTTCAGAGTGTTCGTCCAGGCCTCGTTCAGGCGTGAACTGACACGCGGGTCTTCGGTGAGGGATGCGCCGGTGATGCCCATCATGGAGGCGTTCAGGACGACGCAGGGGACGACGAACGCGCCGGAGGCGGCGATGAGGTCGATGATCTCGACGGTGTGGGGCTGGTCCATGAACAGGTGGGCGAAGCCGTCGATGCCGGCCTCGATCGCCATCCGTGTCGCGTCGACGGTCAGGGTGTGGGCGATGGCGAGCATACCGTGGCGGTGAGTCTCGGCGACTCCGGCGGTCAGGGTTGCCTGGTCGAGCATGGGCAGACCGGGGTGGCCCTCGACGGTACCGTCGTCGACCATGAACTTGATGTAATCCGAGCCCGCCGCGATGAGCTGGGGGACGAAAGCGGCCGCTTCTTCCGCAGTGGTGGAGAACGGCATCAGGGGCATCTCGTGCGGACCCGGCCGATCGCCACGGTCGTCTGGTTCGCCGCGGCTCTCCGGTTTGAAATCGTCGGGCATGAGTTCGCTGGGGTGACCGCCGGGAGGAGTGATGCCGAACCCCGCGGAGCGGACATCGGCGAGGGAATCGTTCTCCGTGATGTGCGCGCGACTGGCCTTGGTATTCATGCCCTGCATCTCCAGTTCGGTGGTGACCCCGAACCGCAGCGCCAGTGCGAGTGCCTCTTCGGAGGTGTGAACATGGGCGTCGAACAGACCGGGCAGCAGTGTTCCGCCCCTGGCGTCGACAATGGTCGCCCCGACGGGCGGTTCACCTCCGACCGCAGAGATCTGCGTGCCGTTCAACACCACGGTGGTGTCCTCGAGCACGTGCTCGCCGTCGAACAGGCGGCCGTTGATGATGGCTGTGATCATGTCACTCTCTTCTCCGGGCAGGCCTGTTTCTCCGCTGATGCCGAGCTCTCCCCACCCAAGACCACACTAATGCAAATAGCAATTCCATGCATAACTGCATCTATCTGCGTTGTGCAGATAGATGCGTTAGGCTGCAAGGGTGCCCAACACGAACGCCTCCATGCCGCAAGACCAGGCCCTCCTGGATGCAGTCGGCACGGCCTTCGCCCGGCTGAGGCGGCGCACCATGCAGGCTCCAGTCGACCCCCCAGTGGGACCCAAGGACCTCAAGCGCAACCTGGTCCTCAACCTCGTCGACGAGGCCACCGAGGCGGACACGGAGATGACCGTGGGCGGGCTTGCCGATCACCTCCTGGTGGATCCGTCGGTGGCCAGTCGCATGGTGAGCGATTGCATCTCCCATGGCTATCTGATTCGCGCGGCCTCGCAGCAGGACGGCCGCCGCACTGTGCTCCACCTCACCGCGGAGGGCATCGCCTTGCTCGGACATTTCCGGCGCCAACAGCGGCAGGCATTCGAATACATCACCCGCGACTGGCCCGAAGCCGAGCGACTCGAATTCGCGCGCCTGCTCCTCAAGTACGCGGATTCCACCGCCCAGTTGCCCGCACCAGGCGCAGCCGCCGGATCTCCACTGCCGCCGGTCGTGTAACGGCCAGGCCCGCTGTGCCGGCGTCAGGCCGCATCTCATCGGCCCTGGCTCCGTCACAGGGCACGGCCTAAGCCATCTCGCATGAATCATTTGCCCGTCGGCGGGTCAAGCCTGGAGCGCTCCGGACTGTTTCTTATTCGGTGTTGCGGCCCGAGCATCCACTTCAATAACTGACATTTCCGCTGTGCCAGATCAGAGATTCTGCTCTTGCTCGGGTATGGGTTCAGCTCGCCGAGGCGCACCGTCGACGCTGTTGATTCGGCTCTTGTTGTAATTGAATAACTTCAGTTCGATGCCGGATCAGATCTGACACGATCGCCGGAGAATCTGTCGGTGTACTCCCTGAGCAGGGCCTCGAGTCGCTCGGTCATGAAGGTGTAGTACTCGTGCATTGCCTGCAGTCGACCGCGTTGTTCGGGCGGGAGGGCGCTTCCCTGGCGGCTGGCTCGCTCGGCTAGCGACAGCAACTCCGTGGTCTGCTCGAGCTGATGTTGCAGGCATCCGATCCATGCGTCATCGCGCCATCGGTAGGCGGATTGCCGACTACCTCGCTCCTTGATCCGCTCTACGGTCCCGGTCGCGATCAGCAGCCGGGTTGTCTCGGACACCGACCCCTTGCTCGCGTCGAGTGCCTCCTGCAACTGCGGCATCGTCATCGGTGTCTGACTGAGCATCAAGACTCCTGCGGCTCTACCTGCCATCGGCGGCCAGCCCATGGCGCCACCGATGTGGACGCCGAAGTCTTCGATCAGCGCTTTTGTCGCCCCGGATCCGCTTTCGCCGATCGGCTCTGACATCTCACCCTCCAAATGTTCAACAAAAAATGAATGTTCACTCTTGACTGAACTCCATTGTGGGGGAATCATACTCCGCAGAGTCCCGGCGCTTCCGGAGACCTCACTCGCAGAACACACTTTTGGAGGTTTGTGGTGACCGAGACAGGCTGGGATCTGATCGTGGTGGGAGCGGGTTCGGCAGGCGCTGCCCTCGCTGTTCGATCGGCGGAGAAAGGTAAACGCGTCCTGCTGGTCGAAGCCGGTCCGGACTACCGATCGGCTCAAATGCCCGAGGCATGGCGATCTCCCAATCCCATTCGCGCCCTGCTCGATCCGACCGCCACCGAACACCTGGTCTGGGAGGGGGTCAATGCGGCGCGCACCGAGAAGCAGGAGCAGTCGGTCTATTGGCGTGGTCGTGGCGTCGGAGGCAGCTCGTCGATCAACGGCCAGATCGCTATCCGGCCTCCGATGGCGGACTTCGACGACTGGGTGAGCTCAGGGTGCGTCGGTTGGGGACCGTCGGATGTACTGCCGTACTTCGCCAAGCTCGAAGACGACGAGGAGTACGGCGAGGATTCCTATCACGGTCGGGGCGGACCCACTCCGATCTACCGCACACCACAGGAAGGCTGGGGATCTGTCGACCGTGCGCTCTGTGATGCGGCACTGGCCGCCGGGCATGGGTGGGCTCCGGATGTCAACGCCCCCGGAGCATTCGGCGTCTCGCCGTACCCCATCAATTCGCGTTCGGGCCGACGGGTATCGGTGAACGACGCCTACCTCGAGGGGGCCCGAGGTGGCCCTGACCTCACGATTGTCGGCGACGCCCTTGTCGACAGGCTCCTCTTCTCCGGCGACCGTGTCGTAGGCGTCCAGATCATCGTCGGTGGCGAGATGGTCACCGAACACGCCGACGAGGTGGTGTTGAGCGCCGGAGCGGTCCACTCCCCGGCCATACTCATGCGCTCGGGAATCGGCCCGGCGAGCCACCTCCGCTCGCTGGACATAGACGTACGTAAAGACCTCCCGGTCGGGCGTGGTCTTCAGGACCACCCCATGGCCGTTGTATCGATCCCGCTGATCGAGGAGGCCGGGATACAGAGTGCCGACGCCCGTCACACCAACGTCTGCGTCCGATACCGCAGCAGTGCAGGCGCCCCCGAGGGCGACATGATGTTCGTCTCCCAGAACCAGAATGTCGTTGCCATGGCACACCCGGACATGCGCTCGCTCGCCGGTGCATTCGGAGTCTGGGTCAACCAGACCTACTCGCGGGGCGAGTTGACCCTGACATCGGCGGACCCTGCAGTCGGTCCGCAGATCCACTCCCGCATGCTCTCCGACGAACGGGACCTGAGCCGCCTGCGCGAGGGAGTGCGCGCGATGGTCGACCTGGCCCGTGACCCCGCAGTCGCTGCGATCACCCACGGGTCTCTCGAGAAAGAGAACACGGCGCTGTTCGCCGCACTCGACCGCGACAGCGAACTCGACGACCTCCTACTCGAGACGGTCAGCGATGTGCAGCACGCGACCAGTACCTGCCGGATGGGTGCGCCGGGCGATGCCGACACAGTCGTCGACCCGGCATGCCGAGTTCTCGGTATCGATCGTCTGCGCGTCGTCGATGCGTCGATCTTCCCGTCTGTACCACGTGCGAATACCAATCTCACCGCGATCATGGTCGGCGAGTTGATGGCCGACCGACTCCACTGATCCTGACGTCACTGACCGAAAGGCGTTACCTCTCTTGAAGATCCTTCAGAATTTCATCAACGGTGTCTGGCGTGACCCCCAGGGCACTTCCCTCCTCGAGGTGGTCAATCCCGCGACCGAAGAGGTCGTCGCGCAGTTCGGGTGCGGCTCCTCCGACGACGTCGACCGTGCCGTCGACGCAGCGGGGGACGCGCAGGCCGCCTGGGCCGCAAGGCCTGTCGCAGAACGCGTCGAGCACCTGAGCCGGTGGGCTGCAGCCATCGCCGAGCACGCAGAGGAACTCGCCGAGCTCGAATGCCAGGAGATGGGCAAGCCGGTCGGGCTCGGTCGAACCTTTATCGACACCGCGGTGCGCGGTTTCACGACCGCAGCGGAGGAAGCTCTGCAATATCCGTTCGTCGAGGACATCCCGGGTCCTGGTGGCTCGAACACGACGATCGTACGCAACCCTGTCGGCGTCGCGGCCGTCATCACGCCGTGGAACTTTCCGGTCCCCATGGTCCTGGCTGCGCTCGGCCCGATCCTGGCCGCCGGCAACACGGTGGTCGTCAAACCGTCCGAGCGCTCTCCGATGTCGATTGCTCGACTGTTCGAGCTCTCGACACTGCCGGCGGGCGTGGTCAACCTCGTACTCGGCGATTCAAGGGCCGGAGCGCCGTTGACCGAACACAACCGCATCAGGCTGGTGCACTTCACCGGATCAGTTGAGGCGGGCCGGCGAATCGGGTCCGAAACAGGAGGCCGACTGTGCCGGTCGATCCTCGAACTCGGAGGCAAAGACCCAGTGGTCGTCGACGCCGGAGTCGATCCGGTCGCCACCGCCGGCGCGGTCGCGTTCGGCGCCTTCGCCAACACCGGCCAGATCTGCACGTCGATGGAACGTATCTACGTCCACCACGAGGTCGCCGAAGCGTTCGTCGAGGCCCTGGCCGCGGCGGCATCGACCTTTGCGCTGGGCGACGGCCACGATGCCGGAACCGTCCTGGGACCACTGGTCGACGAACGCCAGCGCACCATCGTCCATCGACACGTCACCGATGCGGTCGCAGGCGGTGCGCACATACGTTGCGGTGGAGAGATTCCTGAAGGAAAAGGGTTCTTCTATCCGGCGACCGTGCTGACCGACGTGGACGACTCCATGCTGGTGATGACCGAGGAGACCTTCGGCCCCCTCGCACCCGTCGTCGTGGTGTCCTCATTCGAGGAGGGAATCGAGCGCGCGGGTGGGTCGCGATTCGCTCTCGGCGCCACCGTGTACACCAACGACCCGGCACACGCCGCCGCGGCCGCGGCAATACCGGCCGGCGTGACGTGGATCAACCAATGGCAGGGCGGCGGGCCCGAACGCCTCTACGAGCCTGCGGGTGAGAGTGGTATGGGTGCCACCGGCGCTCGCGCCGCCTACGACGCCGCAACGCGGCCGGCAACGATTCACACAGCCCGCCCTGCGGCGCTCCCCGTTTCGTGAGCATCGACATCGAGGCCACGAAACGCGCTATCGCACAACGGATCGGACGCGTCGAACGGCAACTCGTTGATCTGGCACACCGCATCCACGCGCACCCCGAGCTGGGCTTCGAGGAGCACCGAGCCAGCAGATGGGTTGCCGACATGCTCAGTCACGCAGGGTTTCAGGTGCAGCACGGGTGTTATGGCCTACCCACCGCGGTGCGCGCGACGATCGGGTCGGGGCCGGTGCACGTCGGCATATGCGCGGAATACGACGCACTGCCCGAGATTGGCCATGCATGCGGCCACAACATCATCGCAGCCGCTGGTGTCGGAGCGGCACTCGGCTTAGCGGGATCAGTCGATGAATTGGGTCTGACGGTAACTCTTCTCGGTACGCCGGCGGAGGAGGGCGGAGGGGGCAAGATCCTCATGCTCGAACGCGGAGCTTTCGACGGGCTCGATGCCGCCATGATGGTCCATCCGGCCGCTGTTGAACTGGCCGCGATGCCAGGCACCGCAGTGTCCCAGTTCGAGGTGACCTACGAGGGAAAGCCCGCTCACGCAGGGGCATATCCAGAGTTGGGTGTGAACGCCGCCGACGCGATGACCATCGCGCAGGTGGCCATCGGCCAGCTGAGACAGCAGACCCGCACCACCGATCGCATCCACGGAATCGTCACTGGGGCTGGCAGTGCGGTGAATGTGATCCCCGATCACTCCGCCGGCAAATGGATTGTCCGCTCCGATAGCGCCGAAGCGCTGGCCACCCTCACCGGCCGGGTGCACCGCTGCTTCGAGGCAGGCGCACTGGCAAGCGGATGCACGTTGTCCCTCGTCCCGACGGGACCCGACTATGCCGACCTGCGTCCGGATGCCGGGCTGTTGGCTCTTTATCGGGCCAACGCGCAAGCACTCGGCCGGGTGTTTGCGGACGTGCCCAACGGATTGATGGGCGCAGCAACCGATATGGGCAACATCTCCCACGTGGTACCCACCATCCACCCGATGCTCGGTCTGGATTGTCACCCCGCGGCCAACCACCAACCGGAGTTCGCCGCTGCATGTATCACACCGATCGCAGACCGTGCCGTTGTCGACGGCGCCACGGCGATGGCCTGGACTGCAGCAGAGTTCGCTGTTTTCAAGCCTTCCTAGACACGTCCGCCGGTTGTCTTCGACGCTTACTTGCGGAGGGCCGCAAGTAGGCGGGCGGCAGCGTCCCGCTCGTGCCGTCGGCGTCGGCGGTAGCTCCTCGCTGCCCTGAGTACGAGCGACGTCAGACTGCCCACCAGACGATGGCGATCGCGCAGATAGTGCAACCGCGAAGGACGGCAGTTTCCGCCGGCTCTTCGCGACAACCGGCCCGTGCTGGCGCGGCCGAGGCGGAACGGTAGCCCCGGGGACGTCGCGGATGGGACCGTGGCTTCGAGACGCGTGCGGCGTTCTTCGACGACGCCGGTGATGGCGCCGAGTCCGAGCAAGGTGGATTCCGGGTTGGGCGAGGTCGCTGCCGCACTCGGCCTCACCGAGCAACGTAGTACGCAGGAGCTGGCACAGGGGCGGCGCCCTCGCTGATAGGCAGTTGCGCGAGTGCAACGTTAAACGCTCAACGGGGGAAGACATGGGCCTGGCTGCACGGCGTCAGATTGTCCAGGCAGTGCACCCAGAGGGCGACTACCTGTCCGATGGTGTGGCGTGGTGCGCTGGAACCGAGAAGGAAAGCACCGCACCACAACCGGTGATGTCACTGCGGTACTGCTGCCTGACTGGTGCTCGGGACGCGGCGCCCGCTGGCCCTCGGCGCGGCGGATGGACACCTGGTTTGCCGGTAAGCAATAAGGAGGATCTTCGGTTTGCCGTTCCGAGGCAGAGTCGACCAAGGCCTGGACCCCACCGTCTTAGCAGTCTCCGATTTGCCAGTCGTCACATTCGAACGGTCGCACTGGCGGCGCACCCTTAATTTCATACTCTCAAAATGAGAGTACTGTAGTCTTGAAAGTGCGATTAGTGATCGGTTGGATTCGGCGGCGTGGCAGTGACGGGAAAAGGTTAGGTCTGCGATGAAGGATCGGCAGCTGGAATCGGAGCGCAAGGTATCGGCCCACGACGTACTAGAGCAAGCAAGCCTGGTGCGGATCGCCTTTCAGACGATCGCCGACACGTGGTCGATGCTGATCATGCTCTCTCTACAATCCGGGACCCTTCGGTACAACGAGATCAAACGTGCGGTCGGTGGCGTGAGTGAACGAAGGTTGTCGCAAACACTCAAGCAGCTCGAGCGAGATGGGGTTGTCAACCGGAAGCTAGTGCGCACCCTCCCCGCTCATGTCGAGTACAGCCTCACCTCGATCGGCGAGGAGTGCGTCGATGCGTTCGCGCCACTCGTATTCACCATCTTGAAGAATTCGAAGCAGGTGGCGGCAGCCAGGCAACGGTACGACGAACTGCATCCCTAGCCGCCCCTTGCCTGGGGGCGCCTGCAACTGCCGTCAACCACTGCCACTCGAACAACACGGCGCCACATTGCACAACATCGTTCAAATGTGCCCGGTAATGTCACCCAATCATTGTCGGTCCACGAGGCCACCGGCCTTGCAATACGCACCGGACATCACGAGCTCTCACGACCGTGAATTCGCGGGACGACAGCGCCATCAGCACGTAGCAGCTGCGGCGGCTCTTCTCTGTCGGCGAGTTGATCCAGCGCTCCGTAGCAAACCTTCGTCGCCGACGCGTCGAGGATCAGGCAACTCCTTCAACCTGCCAGGAAAGGTCACATGAGCTTCCCTTCTGATTTCAATCCCTTCGCACTGGAAGGCCTCACCTACGACGACGTGCTCTTGCTGCCCGGCCCCACGGACGTCATCCCGTCAGAGGTCGACACGAGAACCCGATTGACCCGCAGAATCACACTCCACATCCCGATCCTCTCCGCCGCCATGGACACGGTCACCGAGGCCCCTCTGGCTATTGCCCTGGCGCGTCAAGGCGGTATCGGCATCATCCACCGCAATATTTCCATCGAAGAGCAGGCCCGCCAGGTAGACCAGGTCAAGCGCTCCGAATTCGGCATGATCACCAATCCGGTGACCATCACCCCGTGCGCGACGCTGGCTGGAATGGACGAAATCTGCGCCCACTACCGTCTCTCCGGTCTGCCGGTCGTGGACGAGAACCGCACGCTGCTGGGCATCATCACCAATCGCGACACCCGTTTCGTCCCCCACAAGGAGCGGGCTACCACCCGTGTGCACGAGAAGATGACGACGACGCCGTTGATCACCGCACCGGTCGGCACCAATCGAGAGAAGGTCAAAAAACTGTTGGCCGAGCACCGCATCGAAAAACTACCACTGGTGGACTCAGCGGGCGTGCTGTGTGGGTTGACCACCGTCAAGGACTTCGGCAAAGAAGAGCAGTACCCACTGGCCACCAAGGACGAGGAGGGTCGCCTGCGCGTCGGCGCAGCCGTGGGCTTCTTCGGCGAGGGCTACGACCGTGCGATGGCACTGGTGGAGGCCGGGGTGGACGTGCTGGTCGTGGATACGGCGAACGGGCACAGCCAGGGAGTTCTGGAAATGATTGCGCGGCTGAAGAAGGATCCGGCCGCCGCCCACGTCGACGTTGTCGGGGGTCAAGCTGCCACGCGTGAGGGCGCCCAGGCACTCGTCGACGCCGGCGCGGACGCCATCAAGGTCGGCGTCGGCCCGGGATCTATCTGCACCACTCGCATCGTGGCGGGCGTCGGAGTACCGCAGGTGACAGCAATTTACGAGTCCGCGAAGGCCGCGATCCCGGCGGGCGTCCCGGTCATCGCCGACGGCGGCCTACAGTACTCCGGCGACATCGGCAAAGCCCTTGTCGCCGGCGCCGACTCGGTCATGCTCGGCTCGTTGCTCGCCGGCACCCAGGAATCTCCTGGCGATCTGATCTTTGTCGACGGACGCCAGTTCAAGTCGTACCGAGGTATGGGCTCTCTCGGGGCAATGCAGACGCGGGGGAAGAACACCTCATACTCGAAGGACCGGTATTTCCAGGCTGACGTACCCAGCGACGAAAAGCTCATCCCCGAGGGAGTCGAGGGTCGAGTGCCCGATCGCGGCTCGCTGTCCTCGGTGGTTCACCAGATGGTGGGCGGTCTGCGTCAGACCATGTTTTATGTAGGCGGGCGAACTATCCCCGAGATCAAGTCCCGTGGCAAGTTCGTGCGGATCACCGCAGCAGGCCTAAAAGAGTCACACCCTCACGATGTAGCCATGGTGGTGGAGGCACCCAACTACCACCGTTGATCGCATGAGGCCCGATCCGAAGCGGCCGGGCACATACGGCACTCATTGTCAGCGATGATCTTCGCGCCGGGGAGCTGCAGTGCGCGACCGGCGTTCGCAGTGTGCGACCGGCGTTCGCAGTGTGCGACTCGGCAGGTGGGTCAGGCGCCTGAGGAGTTCGATCGATTGTCTATTGAACCATTGATTCTTGTCGACGAGCAGGCCCGCGATTCCATCGGCGAACCCCTCTGGTTCAGCGACACATCCAGCACTGTCTAACAGCTGTAAGTGGCGACTTGATGGCTGGATGCAGTGGAGGGCAGGGCGTTTGGTGCTCAAACCCGACGCGGCGGCAACGATATGCGTTCCCGACGGGTCGGTGAGCGCGGCTCCGAGACCTTTGATCGCGGCGAGGGGTCCCGGTTGCCGATTCGTCCAGGGCGACTGCCACACGCACGAAATGCACGTCGGAGGGCACCGGTCGAGGTCGAGCTCCACGCGGTCACCGCTCAGTGTCACCGCGCCTTCCTTCGAGGCGGGGCCTTGAAGAAGATCAGGTCGTCGTCGGTGCGAGGCCGTTCGTTCATTCGAATTGGTACACCAGCAGATCGACCGTCCCTGGTGTGACTCCGGTGGCCGTGATGTTGACCGTCCGATGAGGAAGCGTCATGTTTTCTCCCCGTGCAAGTCTGACAGTCATGTTGTCACCGAGTGCATTTCGGCTGTTCCTTTCACCGTGTCGTTGATGCTTGTCGGCGAGCGTCAGAGCCAGCTGGCGACGCCCCCGTGTCGGGGGCAGGTGCCGCGTCGGCTTTGAAGCTGGAGGTGCCGTCGTTGCATTGCGCAGTGGCGCCTGCGGGTGCGTGGGGTGCTTGTTGTGGGGAGGGGATGCAGTTGCCTACGGTGTTGATGTAGACGCCGACCAGTCGTCCCAGCCGCCTCCGGAAGTGCCGCCCCGGGTTGTGATTCTCGACGGTGCGGTGTACCCGGGTGCTGGTGCTGGTGCTGGTCTGGGTAGCACGAAGGGCGCGATCGCGACTTCGGTCGACGGGGGTGGTGTCGTGGTCGTGCTTGGTCGGTGCCGCTCCGTTTCACCGGTGCGATCCGAAACAACCACAACGCTTTGATCCGTTCTCAGCCGGCCCCGGTATCGAGGTAGTGGACGAACGCGATCGATGATGGAAAACCTTTACTCAGCAACTGATGCGATGGTCCTGAAGATTCTCGCGAGGTTGAAGTGCAGGTCGAAGGTGCTGGCGACCTCTCGCGACCTTGTGTCTGTAGCTGTGCAGAGTCTCGCCGATGACCGAAAAGCTTCCGGATTCCAGGGCCGCTCAGGGGGCTCACACGGCGTTGCTGGAGAAGTCGTTGCTGCCGGGCGTGGTCTTCGCGGGGTACGTGAGACGACCTACGCGACGCAGCCGCCGGATCCTACGGCCGAGCAGGTAGAAGACCAGCGTGAACACGGTCAGGCCGCCGGCTGGGATCGCGACCGCAAGGAGCAGGCCTGCGTGTGCGCTCATGGAGACCATCTTGCCTGTCGAATGCCTGCACCGGCCGTTGAACGGCGGTGACGTTTCCATTTCGTCTGCCTCGGCCCGGATTCGGCAGGCACGGCACACCGACCCTGGGCCGGTAGACGACGTCCTCGACGACCCGGCGGCCGACTCGTTTGAGGACGAGGTAAATCAGCATTAACGGTACCGGTCGACGACGACATTCGGGTTTGCGATGCTGGTGAGACAGCTGCGGAATCGCGTCAATATACGGACATTTCACGGAGGCAGTATCGTTGAGAAATGGCAACATTAGCGACCGCAGTCAGCACGGGTTCTCCCGTGCTGACTGCTGCTCACTATCGAGCCTTCGGATCAGCGGAGCGAGCACTGCGAATCCCTGCAGTCGCTGAGGTTCAGCGGAGGGTGAGCGAACAGCTCTTGAATCCTTTCCGCGAGGCTTTCCGTTCTGTGTCTGAGTCTCGCGAAGATCTGATCCGCGCGATGTCACCGTTGCGTCGAGTCTTCGATCAGCTCATGGAAACCCGACGGCAAGTCGGATCATGGTTGTCCAAGTACAACCCATTCCAGCCGCCGAAAGTTACCGGCCTCGACGAACACCTCTCTCAGTTCAAGCGCCGGAATGTCCGAACCGAGACTGTGAGAATCGCCCGCTTGAGGTCGCTATTGGTCCGCCGTGCCCAACAGGGCGAAGCACCAGGCCGGACTGTCACTACCAAACCGCAGGTTACCCGCGGCCCCAACAACACCCGTAAGTCGATTGTTTCCAATCCACTTACGGGCCTTCTGGACGTCTAAACGACGGAGACAAGGCCCGCCGATCACGCAATCTGCGTGGAAGGTAGTCCTCCGTGAAATTTCTAACCACACTTGCCGAGGCAACGCCCAATTCGCCTCCGGCCTTGATCATCTGGGCAGTTGCATTTCTCTTGACACGGTGGCGAGGCATCATCATGCTCACCATGGTCCCGTGCACACTGCTCCTTGCCCTACTCGGGTCCGCGGATCGTTCCGAGCGCGCCTTTCGGCTCTTGGACGTTCTGCTCAACCGCCTCGGAGGAGGTGGCGAGCAGTGAGCCGCCGAGTCGGGAGGCCGATGCTCTGCCCTCGTCCCGTACTCTGCAGAATTCTGGTCCTGCGAAACACTGGTAGAACCATGCAATACATCTGCGACGAACTCAACGACGAAGGGATCCGCACGCCAGCAGGAAAAGCGGTGTGGCGACGGAACACCATTTCGCGCCTGCTCAAGACAGCTGCTGCTGGCGAGATCCGCAAGGAGCTGCGAATGCCTGAGTGCATAAGCATCTTTGGTGGAGATGTCCTTCAGGAAGGCGGTGAACGCCTGGCCGCCTAGCTAAGAACGGTGACAGCGGCCCAGCTCGGAACAAGCCGCTGTCACCGCCTCGTCGGAAGCCGTCCTCGCCGACCCAAGCCCCCCGCGCGCATCGGACGTGCAGATTCCATCGCCGCGTGCACCCAGTCGCGCCACCCATGGCGGACTTCCACAGCCTCGAATCGAGCAGGATTCGGAGACCTTCTCGCGCAATCCGGTACGCATAGATGACGCTGCGTTCCGGGTGTTCTTGAGCCGAATGGAGTACTCGAAAGCTGACCCTGCGCGCAGTGCTGGTAGACGTACCTGTAGACGATCTTGAATCGGCGGCTCTGCGAGGGATATCAAACACTAACCGAATGAGACCATGCAGATGAGATGGACCTTTCAGATTTACAGCAACAACGAAGTCTGCGGCGGCCGAACGATGTATCTGAAGTAGGCACGCTGATCGAACCAGCCGAATCGGTGATATTGGCTTGACGATGATTCCATGTAAATCTGGATTGTCGCGGTCTCGTTCACATCGGCATCTGTTACGTCCCAAATTAGCTGTGCGGCATTACCGTTTTGCGAAGTCACGATGTACGACCTTGGGTCGAAACCTGAGCGTCCTTCGAATCGCCATTCGAGATCACGTCCTTGCGGATCGGTTCCGATGACGGTGAATACGACTCTGTCGCCGGGGGTCAACACAAGGTCTGTGATACAGCGTCCAGCGAGTTCACCGTGCGGTGTGGGGGGATCAGTGATTTCGTTGCCGAAGCTGTCTCGGATTGTTTCGATACGGGCGTAGAAGTCCCCGGCGGGGTCCTTGCTGCTCATGTAGCGCGTCACCTGATTTCTGATCTGTCCTGCGATTCCCGATAAGAGTTCTTGTTCGTACGGAACCAGCGGGCGACCGTGAGCGACAGTGTTTCGAAGGCTGTCGAACCTGTCGATGAGTGAAATGGTCTCAGAGCGCTTCCCGAGAGCTGGTGCGAAGTAAGTCCAGAGTTTGTCAGACTTCAGTATTCGAACTAGGTCGAAGAACTGAGCATAGGCGAGGCCGGGCGGAGGAATGACGACTCCGCGCTTAGTGCGCCGGGCTTGCTCGGAGGTCGCGCGTTTCTCCCACTCTAAGAGCCGATCGGAATCGGCTACAGCCGCAAGCCATTCAGGTCCAAGAGCGTCTGACAGTACTGAAGAAATTAATTCTCTCAACGCATTCTCACACGTGTGCAATGCCATCGCGGGCTCAAGAGTCACCAAGATGATCGAGTCCTTTTCGTTCTATCCGGGGCGGGCCGGTGGCGTCCACGCTCACTGATGATGGCGAGAGGTGCGCGATTGCGCGGCAAGCTAGCTTCGACGTCGCGGTCGAGTGTAATGACATGCTGGTTGTGGCGTCGTCGACGGTGACACCTGTGTCGTACCATTCGCCGTCGTCGAAGCGTACTCATCGCAACCTGAGACCCAATGCCTGGGAAGTATCGGGGATTCGGAGCTAACTCGTTCCTTGGGAGTAGCTTTCGGTCTTGAGGTTCTTGTGCGCGTCAGTCGAACGGACATTATCGCAGTGGGGGTAGTTAGGGATAGCGGTGTGGAAGACACGTGCTCATTGCGAGAGTTGTCTTTGTACGATAGGCAGGTGAGTGTCGATCCATCGGGCGATGAAAGGTGGAAAAGTTTCGCGGGCGCCGTCCTTCCAGGAGGCGGAGAAGGCTTCCAGGGTTTCATCGACGATATCGATTACATCGGCGGATGCGACGTCTAATTTTCGTTGCAGGTTTTGAAAATCTCTGCGTCTTATCCGGTCGGGGAGTTTGGTGCCACCAAAAGCCAATCCGAAGTCGTCGGGGGCGTGTGCAGAGGCGTACGGTCCTGTTGAAACCAGGTCGTAGGCCGGACTCAGAGTAGGGATTCGGCCGTTGGGATAGATCAATGACCAGTTTTTCAGATGTGAGTCGCCGTTGCCGACCAGCAGGTTGAACGTCAGACGTCGCACAAACTCGTGCAGCGCCGGCAAGTCACGATTTCGATAGGCAAGTGCGGCTACTGTTTCGAATTTGCCCTCGTACTTCCTGGAGTCGTAGAAGCCGCGAACTTGTGCGAAGTCTTCGATGTGTATTCGTTTTTTGTCTGGGCCTCGGTCGAAACGGGCGATGGTGAAGGCATATGTTTCACCGTTCGGCCATACGACTGGGGGCATGTCTGGAAGCTCATCGCGGTGGACAAGTGCGATCTCCGGGACTTCAATTCCGACGCAGCGAGCCAACTGCATTGTCGCGAGTTCGTTGGCTGGCACCTGAGGGTAGACAGCGTCCGGGAACTTGGCGATCCAATCTCCGACAGAATTTGTTGCTGGAATCGTGAGGCGATCGCCCTGCTTCAGTAGAGACATCTTCAATCCAACGCCGGCAAGGGAGAACTTCCAGGGGCTTCCCTCCGCCTGGATCGCAGCCGCAGCCGCAGCCGCTGTCGCCTTGGACAGGACATCAGGGTCGAAGTACTCGTCGGAGGCTGCGGGAAGTACTTCGACAGCGCCTGGAAGGTCGTGTCCGATGCGCAGTAACAGTTGGAGTTCACGGGTGACCTTGACGCCTTGGTCGTGTGCGATGAACTCACGCAATCTCCCCTCCGGAAGAAGGTTGGAGAACCAGGGTGGAAGTCTGAGTGCGGCTTGGGGCGAGCTACGAGGATTGTTTTCGAAGGCTAACCCGAGGACATTCCGGTTCGAGTCTTCCCAGTACCCCTCGGCGAACACGAACCGGGCAACATCCCCGCGTTGAAGTAGCGTCCCGATCCGTTTGCTGTGCAACAGAACGGGATGTGCAGCTTCGATCATCGCAGCTCCTGAGGCGAAGATTCCGTCAAGGTGGGCAATTCGTCGTCGTCGTCGTCGTCGAAGTCGAAGTCGGATAGCGGAGGCGTCACTTCGAACCCGAACCCTGTTTTCTCGTTCAAGAAATCGCGCAGATAGTCCTGCAAGGACGTGCTGCGTCGTTCGAGGAATCCGACGTAGTCACCTTGGGTGAGGGAGGTAACCATCTTCTCGTCTAGGAGCAGACTGTCCAGAATCTCATTATTGACGGCACCGTCAGGCCGAGTTGCACCCAGAGCTGAGGTGAATTCGTCCCGGTCGATGACGGCAATTACCCGGTTCGCTGCGTTGGAAGCGTGTATGCCGAGTAGCCGGCGCGGGGCGATCTCCAACGCGACCGGAGCTGCAGAGTTCTCATCCAGCAGGTAGGACGCCAGGTCACCGTGTGCAAGCAACTCTCCCGTTTGAGGGTCCCTTGGTTTTCGAGCCCACATAGCAGCGAGGATGACCTTGCCCGATGAGTAGTTTGTACGAAACTTCTCGAACTTTGGTACCGGTACTGCGGCGGTTGGGTTCGTAGCATCGAGTAGTCGTTGTATGGACCCGCTTTCATCGTCAGGCTCGACGAAGGCGGCTAGGGTACGAATGTTCCCAGTCGATCCGGTGTAGCCGAGAGTGGAAGCGGCGGCGGTGGACCGCCAGAACCATCTAGAGAGCAATTCGAGATTTCGAGGGGACGGTTCGGGGAAGAGCGCGAAGAATCGCGCCAGAACCATCAGGTGGAATCGGTACGGGACAAATGTGAGATGTGGAATTCCGGCTCGCTCTTGGAGGAAACGGATGACACCGTCCAAAGCGAGTTCTGTCCGCTCGTACGCATCGGCCTGTGACTCATCTGCGAATGGTGTAGTTCTGGAGCGTTCGGCACTGAATTCGTTATGGGCGTCTCGCGTGATGTCCGGGTGCCGCCGAACAAGTATTGCCTGGTAGATGATCTCGTTGTCCAGTCGACCGAAGTCGGTGGCTTGGTCGAGACGATCGGCGATCGTCTCGATAGAAATCGGGCGGTCGGAGTCCGAATCGGTTGCGCTATGGATTGCGTCGAAAATTTCAGAACCACGTAGTCGTTTACCTGCGGAATTGATGCGATCGAATACCTCGCGAAGTTCCTGTTCGTCGGCGTGTTCGATGACCGCAGCGGGCACTTCTACATCGCGTAGAAGTGCTGTCACTTGTTGGATCTGTGCGGCGTGCTCAATGGCGTCGGGGTTCTCCTGTAACCACGCAAAAGCGCGACTGAGGTCGAATAGGTCCGGAAGGGGGATGCCGAGAGAAGCGCGGGGATCGCGTGCTGAGATGAAGCGGCGTTGTTCGAGTGAGTAGATGATTCGGAAGCGCTCGTCGACAGCGCTGGCGTTCGGGTCGACAGCATTCACCAAACTAATGATGCGCTGTTGTCCGTCGACGACCCACAAGGCATCAGGCACATCAGGGGCCTCGACTCGGATTGCTCCAATCTGGACGACTGCAGTATGGGCGGGACGCTTCCAGAGAAGAAGGCTGCCGAAAGGGTAGCCCCGGAGGATACTGTCGAACAGGGCAAGAACATTCTCTGCGCCCCATCGAAACGAGCGCTGGAATTCCGGGACGCGAATCTTCCCGTCCCGGACGTGTGCAGCCAAGTCCTGGATTTTGAGTTTGTCGTTCCGTGACCGGGTTGGCTGTTCGGGCATGTGTTTTCCTAACGTAGTCGCACTGAAAGGTTAGCCGGTTGCGAATGAAACTGTCCTGATCCCGAGGTGATGGACGTATCTCTTAGGGCCGGCGGTGACGGGCCGGCGGGATGTTCGGGTTCGGTGTTGTGGGGGAGTGGTGCCGGGCTGTGGAGGGGGTGTTGTTGGGCTCGTTTCGGGTGTTTTTGAATTGTGTTGTGTGTCAGTAGGTTTCGGTATTCGATTGATGTTGGGTGGGTTTCGTGGGTTGTGCACGGTGGTGTTTTCGTTAACGTCGAATGTTGTTGGAGTGGTGAGTTTTTCGGTGTTTCGTGTTTTCGGGTTGTTTTTACGGTTTGGTGGGTGGGGGTGTATGATTGGGAGCATGATGATGACGAGGCAGTGGGCGCGAGGCGGGGCGCTTTTCGTGACCCGACCCCTCCCCGGCCTCGTTCGGGTGTCGGGTACCGGTTCAGACGTCGCGATGAATTCGATTGGTGAAAACCAAGATTCGGAATTC
>NZ_QAJJ01000018.1:250666-705286 GCF_003852455.1 Rhodococcus sp. KBW08 | reverse complement strand
CCACAGACTCCACGGCGAAAAGTTCCACTCGCCGATCCGGTTCTGCTACAGCAGTAGTCAAGACCGACTCGAACGCGTACATCAGACGGGAGGCAGTGGATTCCTCGAAGAGATCCGTGGCGTACGTCAGCTGAACGACGAGCCCGGAAGGTCGACCGTCGTTGTCGAACTGTTCCGCCGCGACAAAATCGAGGTCGACCTGAGTGGTCACCACCGTAGGTTCGATGCTCTCGATATGCAGCCCGTTGAGAGTCAACCGTGAATCGAGATGGTTCTGCAGCGCGAGACCGACCTGGAAGAGCGGTGAATACGACTGCGAGCGAACCGGATCGAGCACCTCCACCAGACGCTCGAACGGCACGTCACTGTGAGCGAAAGCCTGGAGGTCGGCGTCGCGGAGGCGGGACAGCAGGTCGAGGAACTGCTCATCTGGATCGACGCTGGTGCGCAACACCACGGTCCCGACGAACATGCCGACCACATCGTCGAGCATGCGTTCTCCGCGCCCGGCCGTCGGCGTCCCGACGGCGAAGTCGTAACTGCCGGTGAACCGCGACAGTACAACAGCCAGAGCCGCATGCAGCACCATGAAAGGCGTCGCACGATACCGTCGGGCCAAATCGGAAATCGCCTGTTGCAGGACAGGTTCGAGATGAGCGTTCAGAACCGATCCACGACCGGAAGCCACCGCGGGGCGGGGACGATCCAACGGGAGTTCGAGGACGGAGGGCAAGCCGTCGAGCATGTCCGACCAGAACGCGAGCTGGCGCGAGATCAGCGAGGTCGACGATTCTTCCGAACCCAACATCTCGAGCTGCCACAACGCGTAATCCGCGTACTGTACCTCGAGCGGCGACCACGACGGCTCCACCCCTCGGGTCCGCGCCTCGTACGCCACCATCACATCACGCGTCAACGGCCCCATCGAGAAACCGTCACCCGCAATGTGATGCACCGACATCGCCAGCACGAACTCGAACTCGTCGAGCTGGAACAGATGAGCTCGCACGGGAATCTCGGACGTGACGTCGAACGACGCACCGAGCACCTCGACCAGCAGGTCGTGGAGCGAATTCTCTTCAATGGCAATGACATCGAGGATCTCGGGAACCTGAGGTGCCTCGACAATCTCTTGGTATCCCATCCCGTCGTACTCCGGGTACACGGTTCTCAAGATCTCGTGACGGGCGATCACGTCGGCGACACTCACGCGCAGCGCCTCGACATCCAGCGGACCTACGAATCGAAGAACCACCGGGATGCTGTACGCCGACGAACCGGGATCGAACCGGTTGAGGAACCACATACGAGTCTGCGCCGGTGAGAGCGGAATCCTCACCGGTCTCGGCTGCGAACCCAGCGCGGGTCGCCGCGAAAGCTCGGCAGTTTCCACTACTGCAGCCAACGCTGCGACGGTGGGCGACTCGAAGACCACACGCACGGGCAGGTCGGTGCCCACCGCGGCGTTGATCCGTCCGAGCAACCGAGTCGCACTGAGCGAATTGCCGCCGCGTTCGAAGAAGTCGTCGTCGACTCCCACTTCGTCGGTCTTCCCGTCACCGAGGATCTCGGCAAAAGCGGTGGCTACCGACAGTTCGGCAGGCGTGGTGGGTGCGCGGAATCGACGTGCCTCGAAGATCGGTTCCGGGAGCGCCTGTCGATCTACCTTGCCTGTACTCCCCAGGGGGAGGGCGTGGAGTGTCATCAGGACAGTCGGCACCATGTAGCCGGGCAGGGTGGCACGCAGTCGGGTCAGGATCACCGACTTCTCGACTGTCGAACCCTCGACCGCGGTAACGTAACCGACCAGGTGTTGCTCGCCGGTGGCTGACGTCGTGACCGTGACTACCGCATCCTGAATCGACGGCTCGGCGCGCAACGCTGTTTCGATCTCACCGAGTTCTATGCGGAAGCCTCGAACCTTGACCTGGAAATCTGCACGCTCGAGGTATTCGAGACTGCCCGCCGCATTCCACCGAACGAGATCGCCGGTTCGATAGAGGCGCTCTCCCGTTTCATTCGGATCGGCGACGAAACGAGTCGCGTTCTGCCCCGGATCCCCGATGTACCCACGGGCCAGCTGAACTCCGGCGAGATAGAGCTCACCTGCAACACCGACCGGAACCGGATGAAGGCGGTCGTCGAGTACATGCAATCGTGTGTTCCATGCGGGAGTTCCGATCGGAACAGTCGCCACGTCGACACCACTCGTTCGGTGTGCCGTGACGCTGACCGCGGCCTCCGTGGGGCCGTACAGGTTGTAGACCTGCGCCGAACTCTGATCTCGCACATCCTTGGCGGTCTGTACCGGCAGTGCCTCACCGATGCACAGGATCCGGGTCAGAGAACTCGGCAGCCGACGCGCGGATGCACTGAGCAGTGACAACATCGAGGGAACGGCATGCAGCGTTGTCACCTGCTCGCGCTCCATGAGCAACGTGAGGTAGTCACCGTCCTGCTGTGCTCCCGACTCGGCGAGAATCAGGCAGGCACCGGTCTGCAACGCCCACCAGTACTCCCAGACCGACAGGTCGAAGGTGGCTGCGGTTTTGACGAGCACACGGTCATCGACATCGAGAGGGAACTGAGCCTGCTTCCACAAGAGTTGATTGGTGATCGCTCGATGGGAGATCGCTACGCCCTTGGGCTTTCCGGTGGATCCGGAGGTGTAAATCGCATACGCGATGTTGTCCGTGTGCAGGGGTGCGAGGCGTTCTGTGTCCCGAACGGGCGACCCGTCGGTACCGTCCAGCTCGAGTGTGTCGACGTCCACGACGCGGTACGGCCCGCCGACTGAATCGTGAGAAGTGTTCAGAACAACGGCGGTCTCGGCGGATTCGAGTATGTGCGCCGTGCGTTCTGCCGCCTGATCCGGGTCGAGAGGAACGTAGGCTCCGCCCGCCTTCACCACCGCGTACATGCACACGACCAGTTCGACGGAACGCCGAAGATTGAGCGCAACAGTCACTTCCGGGCCGACACCGATGCCGATCAGATATCGCGCCAGGCGATTGCTTTCGGCGTCGAACTCGGCATAGGTCAGGCGACGGTCACCGAAAACCAGTGCTTCGGCGTTCGGTGTTCTGTGCACCTGGGCGTCGAACAGATCCGCGAGGGTTGTCTCCGGAACGACCGTGTCGGTGTCGTTCCACGTCTTGACGGTGGCCGCGATCTCTTCGTCGCCGAGCAGAGCGATGTCGCCTACCGTGACGTTCGGGTCATGACCGATCGAATCGAGCACGCGCAGGAGGCGATTGGCGAATGTCGCCACCGTGGATTGGTCGAACAGATCCGTCGCGTAGGTGAACGACGCCGACATCGCACCCGACTCCCCCGGGGTGACTGTCAGGTGGAGATCGAACTTCGCCGTCTCGACTGGGGCGCCAACTGCCGCAATCTGCAGTCCGGGTAGCCCGAACATCGTCGGCGTGAGGTTCTGGAAGGACAGTGCCACCTGGAACAACGGATGGCGTGCCGTCGATCTGACGGGATCGATGATCTCGACGAGCTTCTCGAACGGCAGGTCCGCATGCGCGAAGGCGGCGAGATCCTGATCGCGGGTGTGGTCGAGCAGTTCCGTGAACGGCGCCGCCGTGTTCACCTGGGTTCGAAGTGCCAAGGTGTTCACGAACATCCCCACGAGCGCGTCGAGCGACTCGTGTCCACGTCCCGCGATGGGCGAACCGATAGTGATGTCGGCGCTGTCTCCCAGCCTTGCAAGTAGTACGGCGAACGCGGCGTGGACGACCATGAACAGGCTCGAGCCTGATCCGGCGGCGAGATCACGCAGTCGATCGGCGGTGTCCGAGCCGATCGTGAAGTGAATCTCCTTGCCCCGATAGCTCTGACGGGCCGGACGCTGCCGGTCCGTCGGCAGATTCAACTGGTCCGGAATTCCGGCGAGCGTGGACGTCCAGAACTGTATTTGCGCCTGAGCAACACCTGAAGGTTCGGATTCGGTTCCGAGCAGATCATGTTGCCAGAGAGCGTAATCCGCGTACTGAACGGGCAACGGCTCCCACTGCGGAGCGTCACCCGTAGAACGCGAGACATAGGCGCCCATGACGTCGGCTGCCAAGGGCCCGAGTGACGATCCGTCCGATGCGATGTGATGCATCACGACTGCGAGCACATGCTCGGTCTCGGAGATTCGATACAAAGCGGTCCGCAGCGGAACAGCAGTCGTCACGTCGAATCCGGCGCCGGCCAGAGCGAAGAGCCGTTCCAGCGCTTCGGCTTCGGTGACGTCGTGCTGAACCAGATCGAGATCCACCGACGACGCGGACAGGATCTCCTGACGGGGTCCGTCCGCGGTATCGGGATAGTAGGTACGCAACGACTCGTGACGTTCGACGACGTCACGAAGCGCAAGCGCCAATACAGACGCGTCCAGGGTGCCGCTCAGACGAAGCGCGAGCGGTAGGTTGTCCGTGGCAGCCGCGGCGTCGAATCGATTGAGGAACCACATCCGAGTCTGCGCCGGCGAGAGCGGAATACGTTCGGGTCGCGGTCGCGCTTCCAATCGAGGCTGGTCATCGCGTTCTGCCGAGCCCGCCAGCAGAGCCAGTTCTGCGACAGAGGGTGCCTCGAACAGCGCACGAACACCGAGTTTGACCCCGAACGAAGCGTTGACGCGGGCAATCGCCCGTGTGGCACTGAGCGAGTTTCCACCCAGCTCGAAGAAACTGTCTTCTGCTCCGACGGTGTCGGTACCGAGAACGTCGGCGAAAGCACTCGCGACACGAATCTCCGCGAGTGTCGTCGGCGCCCTGAACGTCGCCGAGGCGATGAACGCCGGAACGGGAAGTGCTGCGCGATCGAGCTTCCCGGCCGGAGTCAGGGGTAGCGAATCCAGCAGGACGACAGCAGTGGGCACCGAGGCTCGGGGCAACACCGCTGCGACGGCGTCGAGGATGTGCTCCGCCGACACCGCACCTGTGACGGTGACATAACCGACGAGTTGATCGCCGAGAGAGTCATGTCGGTGAACGGTGGCAGCGGAGGCGATCACTCCGCGGACGGAGGCGAGAGCTGATTCGATCTCTCCCAGTTCGATGCGGAGCCCGCGAAGCTGAACCTGGGCGTCGGATCGTCCGCAGTAGGCCAGTTCGCCCTGGCCGGTCCAGGTGACCACGTCACCGGTCCGGTACATCCTCGCGCCCGGTGCCCCGAACGGGTTCGCGACGAAGCGTTCTGCGGTCAACCCCTCGCGTCGGTGATACCCGCGAGCCAGGCCTGGGCCCGACAGATACAGCTCACCCCTGACCCCGACGGGGACGGGATTGAGGGCGGAATCGAGGACCAGAACATGGGCGCCTTCGAGCGGTGTGCCGATCGTGACGGACGCGAGTGAACGGTCACCTCCTTGTACACCGTCACCGAACAGCGCCACAGTCTCGGGGAGAGCCCCGGTCTTGGTGATGACGATGGTGCTCTCAGTCGGTCCGTAGCTGTTGAAGAGTCGTGTCGTGTCGTGAAAACGGTCGAGCAGTTGTGGTGGGAAAACGTCGCCACCGAGCACCACGGTTTCGAGGTCGGCGAGCGTAGTCGCATCGACGGTCGTCATCGCCGCCGGCGCTGTCACCACGTGAGTGATGTGGTGACGCCGGATCACGTCGGTGAGTTCGTCACCGGCGATGACCGTCGGCGGAGCGACCACCATCGTCGCACCGGCAGTGAACGCGAGGATCATCTCGAACATCGAGGCGTCGAAACTCGCGGAAGACAGTCGTAATACCCGAGAGTCTCGCGATACCGCCAGATCGGTGCGGGTGCGGGCGGAGAACACGGACAGTCCGCGGTGAGGGACGGCGACCCCCTTGGGGAGACCGGTCGAGCCTGACGTGTAGATCAGGTAGGCAACCTGATCGACGTGCAGTGGACGGATCCGATCGACATCGGTGACCTTCCCTGCGAAATATCGATCGAGATCGAGATCGTCGACCTCGATCGTGTCGATTCCGTTCGGAAGTGTCGGCGCCGTCACGGAGTCGGTGACGACGGCTCGCGCACCGGAGTCTCTCAGCATGTGAGCGATACGCTCGTCGGGGTATGTCGGATCCACCGGAACGTACGTTGCGCCCGTCTTGGCCACGGCCCACAGCGCGAGAATGGATTCAGCCGATCGCGGAAGAGAAACTGCGACAGCCGTTTCGGGGCCTGCTCCGCGCTCGATGAGGAGACGAGCCAGCTGCGAGGATCGCAAATCCAGCTCGCTGTACGTCATCTCGACACACGACTCGGAGACGATAGCCACACTCTCGGATTCCGAATGCAGGGTCAGAAGATCCGCCAGGGTGCGAACTGTTGGCGCAGGCGGACCGAATACGGACGTGAGCCTGGTGTATTCGCCCTCGGCCAGTACGTCGATATCAGCGACGGCCGTGTCGGGAGCCTCCACAATCTGCGCGAGAATCCGGTAGAACCGCTCCGCAAATCCGTCCACGGACTCGCCGGCGAAGAGATCTGTGGCGTAGGTCCAGGTGAGATTCATCGAATCAGCGTGCTCGACCATCGTGACCTGGATGTCGAACTTCGAGGGCACGACTGCGTTGTCCACGGCCTCGATCTCGAGGCCGGGCAGCGCGAATGCCGCGGTTCCCTCCTGCTCTTGCGAGAGCGCCACCTGGAATATCGGCGCGTGGGCCTGGGATCGAGGGGGTTGCAGAATGTCGATCAGCCGCTCGAACGGTAGGTCCGCATTCTCGAATGCAGCGAGGTCGGTGGCTCGCACCTGGGCCAACAAATCCAGGAACGACATCGCCGGCGTGAGACGGCTACGCAGGGCCACCGTGCCGACGAACATTCCGACCACGTCGTCCAGCGCCGGTTCGCCGCGTCCGGAAATCGGTGTCCCGATCACCACGTCATCGGTCGCGGCGAGGTTGGACAGAAGAACCGCGAGGGCCGCATGAAGCACCATGAATGGCGTGGCTCCGTGCGTGCGGCCCACCTGCTTCACAGCGCCGGCCATCTCGGACGTCAGCACCAGTTCGGTGCTCGCTCCGCGCAACGACGCAATCGCCGGCCGCGGGAAATCGGTGGGCAGTTCGAGAAGCTCCGGCGCTCCGGCCAACTGGTCACGCCAGTACTCGGCCTGCCTCGAAGCAACACTGGTCCGGTCACTTTCCGAACCGAGGACCTGGTGCTGCCACACGCTGTAGTCGGGATACTGAACTACCAGGGGCGTCAGCGACGGCTCTGCTCCCGAACGGCGTGCCGAGTAGGCGAGAACCAGATCCCGAGCGAGCGGCGCCACTGACCCACCGTCCGCGGCGATGTGGTGAACCACGGCGGCCAGGATGTGTTCGTCGGCCGAGAGTTCGAACAGATTCACCCGCAACGGGATTTCCCGGGTGACGTCGAAGCCCTCGCTCAGAGCGCCGACAATCAGGTCGGCAGCCTGTTCGGGAGAAACCACCGTGTGACGGAAGGGTATGTCGGCATCTCCGAGAACGGACTGATAGGGCCCAGCTGCGTCTTCGGGGAAGATGGTTCGCAGGGATTCGTGACGAAGAAGGATGTCCGACAGCGCTTCTCGCAGAGCTGAGGAATCGAGCTGCCCGCGCAGGCGAAGGACGAGCGGGATGTTGTATGCGGGTGAGGTGGGATCGTATCGATTGAGAATCCACATTCGTGATTGCGCGGGCGAGAGGGGGATCCGATCCGGCCTGGGCCCGGCCGTCAGAGTGAGACGGGTACTACGGTGCGCTCCGTCGACTGCCGCAGCGAGCGCCGCGACTGTCCTGGCGTCGAAGAGGACCCGAACCGAGAGGGCAACCGAGAGTTCGGTGCCGACTCGTCCCATCACTCGGGTAGCGCTCAGCGAGTTTCCACCGAGGTCGAAGAAGTCGTCCACCACGCTCACCTGGTCGACATCCAGAACGTCGCCGAAGATCCGACTGATCAACGTCTCCGTCTTCGTAACCGGTGCGACGAACGCGTTCCGATGCATCGTCGGCGCGGGTAGTGCTCGGTAATTGACTTTGCCGGCCGGTGTCAGCGGAATCTCCTCGACGACGATCACGGAGCCCGGAATCATATGTGCGGGTAGCAGACTGGAGACGAAGGTGCGTACTTCCTCCGGGTCCAGATGCTCACCAACGACGTACGAGTGCAGCCCGTCGGTCTGGTGTGCGGTCGTCACCGCAGTTCGCACGCCCGCGTGCACGGCGAGCACTGCGTCGATCTCACCGAGTTCGATGCGGAACCCACGAATCTTGACCTGTGAATCGCTACGGCCGAGATACTCGAGTTCCGTTCCACGACGTCGCACGAGGTCGCCGGTGCGGTACATCCGCAGGCCCGAGCGTGCGGGATCGGCAACGAATCGCGCTGCCGTCAGGTCGCCGCGACGGTGGTAACCGCGGGCCAGTCCACGCCCGCTCAGATACAGCTCACCTGTAACACCGTCCGGAACGGGACGGAGGCGAGAGTCGAGAACATGTGCGACGGTCCCGACAACGGGACCACCGATGGTGATCCGATCGGTCGCCGACATGGGTCCCGCGAGGGTAGCCATGACGGTGGACTCGGTGGGACCGTACGCGTTGAACATCTTTCGTGTCGGTGCCCACAGCGCGGCCAACGCAGCGTCGCACGCTTCACCCCCGACGATCACGACACCCAGATCGGGAACGTCCGCCGGTTCGACCGTGGCCAGAGCTGCCGGGGTCACGAACGCATGGGTGATCTTCGACGCGCGCATGAGATCTGCCAGCTCGGCACCGCCGTAAACTCCGGTGGGAACAACAAGCATCGCGGCGCCCGCACCAACGCCCATTGCCAGTTCGAGCACCGAAGCATCGAAGCTCGGTGAGGCGAAATGCATGGTGCGACTGCGGTTGTCGAGTCCGTATCGTCGAACCTGTTCGCCGACCAACGCCGCCAGCCCCGCATGCGAGACGGCGACGCCCTTGGGAACGCCGGTCGATCCCGACGTGTAGATGACGTACGCGGTGTTGTCCATCCGAATCGGTGACGTGCGTTCGGAGTCGACGAGTCGAGCGTCGCCGACATCGGCGCGATCCAATGACACCGCCACGTCGTCGGTCAGCGTCAGGACTGCACCCGAATCGGTGAGCATGTGCTCGATACGCTCGGCCGGGTAACTCGGGTCGACGGGCACGAAAGCGGCTCCGGTCTTGGCGACGGCCCAGGTCGCGAGGACGGACGTCACAGATCGTGGAATGGCAATCGCCACTACCGATTCGGGACCGATTCCTTGCGCGACGAGTGCCCGCGCCCACCGATTGGTGCGCCGGTCTACGTCGTCGTACGAGAGTTCGAGGTCGCCGCACAGCAACGCCGAACCGCCGTTCGACCTGCTGACGCCGGCAGCAAGTATCTCCGGCAGCGTCAGTTCTGCCAGAGCGACCGTATCTGCAGCTTCCTGGCGTTCGATCTCTGGCATCGTCCGCAGATCGAGGTCGCCGACCACTGATTCCGGTTCAGCGACGGCAGTGTCGAGAACGGCGGCAAACCGAGCCGCGATCTCGCGCACGGTCGGTTCGTCGAAGATGTCGACTGCATAGGTCCACGTCGTGGTCACCGACCCGTCCGGGCCCGGAGACGACACATCCAGTTGGAGATCGAATTTCGAGATCCTCGCATCCAACGCGACCTGAGAGACGGTAAGGCCGGGAAGCTGCACGGATGGAGTCGGAATATCGCCGGTGGCGAGTACTACCTGGAAGAGGGGGTGGTGCGCCGACGAACGAGGCGGGTCGAGCACCTCCACCAGACGCTCGAAGGGAATGTCGGCGTGGGCAAATGCCGAGAGGTCGGCGTTGCGGGTCGTCTCGAGCAGTGCGCGGAAAGTTGCGGCCGGATCCACTTGTGTCCGAAGAACCACGGTCCCGACGAACATGCCGACGAGATTGTCGAGGGTCCGATCGCCGCGTCCGCTGACCGGGGTGCCGATCGCGATGTCGGTCTCCCCCGCCATCCGGGACAGCAGAACCGACAATGCGGAGTGCAGGACCATGAACGGTGTGGATCGAGTGCTGCGAGCCAGGGTTTCCACGGCGCTGTAGGTCTGAGCGGAAACTGCCGACGACACCGTCCCTCCGCGATACGAGGCGACGGGCGGATGCGTTCGGTCCGTGGGGAAATCGAGGCGAGTCGGCACGTTCGTCAATGCGCCGCGCCAGTAGTCGATCTGCCGTGACGCCTCCGACCGCGGATCGTCCTCGTCGCCGAGATAATCGATCTTCCAGAGCGTGTAGTCCGCGTAGTGGACACTCAACGGCGTCCACTGCGGCGCCTCGCCCGCCAACCTCGATGCGTATGCCGTCATCACGTCCGCGGCCAGTGGCTGCATCGACCACCCGTCGCCGCTGATGTGGTGAACGACCAGAACAAGAACGTGCTCCCGCCCAGAGGACCGCAGAAGCGCGACCCGCACGGGGACCTCAGTGGTGACGTCGAACCCGCTGCCGACCACTTCGCTGATCACCGCGACTGGGTCACTGACATCCACCGGTTCGAGATCGACCGGCACCTCGTCGAGAATGCGCTGGTACGGCCCCTGCTCCGAATCAGGATAGAGAGTTCGCAGCACCTCGTGCCGGTCGACGACGTCGCTGATCGCCTGGTGCAGAACCTGGACGTTCAGGTCGCCCGACAGCGAGAGTGCTGCCGCAATGTTGTATGCCCCGGATTCCGGATCGAAACGGTTGAGGAACCACATTCTCTGCTGGGCCGGTGAGAGCGGAATCCGTTCCGGTCGCTGCCGTGGAGCGAGCCCTGTGCCCGTGGGCCGATCACCGTCTGCGACAAGTTCAGCCAGCGCACCGACCGTCGGAGCATCGAACAGTTCTCGAACACCCAGCGAGGATCCCAGCGCCGAATTTATCCGCGCCACGGCCCGCGTAGCCGTGAGCGAGTTGCCACCGAGGACAAAGTAGTCGGCGGTGACGCCGATACGGTCCACTCCGAGGAGCTCGGAAAAGATTGCCGCAATGGCTTTTTCGGATTCGGAGGACGGAGCGACGTATTCTCCTGCAGCCACATCCGGTTCCGGCAGAGCTCGCCTGTCAAGTTTACCGTTCGGACCGAGCGGCATCGACGACAAGATCACGAAGACGGAGGGGACCATGTATGTGGGCAACTTCGCCCGCGCATGAGCGGCGAGAAGCGCAGTGTCGGTTGCCGATTCAGCAGTGACGTAAGCGACCAGGCGGTCCTCGTGTACGACGGTGACGGCGGCGAGAACACCCGTGAGTTCCACCAGGACGGCGTCGATCTCGCCGAGTTCCAAGCGCTGTCCGCGAAGCTTCACCTGAAAATCGGTACGCCCGAGATACTCGATCTCACCACGGGCATTCCACATGACGAGGTCACCGGTGCGGTACAAGCGCCCAGTGCCGAAAGGGTTGGCCACAAAGCGATCTGCAGTCAGATCAGGACGATCCACGTAGCCACGGGCGAGCTGCACTCCCGCGAGATACAGCTCTCCCGGAACTCCTATCGGGCTGGGCGTCAGGCGCTGATCCAGCACGTAGGTTCGAGTGTTCCAGACCGGAGCACCGATCGGCACCGGGCCCGTTGCCGCGGAATCCGTCTCGTGGAACGTCACGTCCACGGCAGCTTCGGTGGGACCGTAGAGATTGTGCAGATCTGCACCGATTCGTTCGTGGAAGCGACTCACCGTCGCACGCGGAAGTGCCTCACCGCTTGCGAACACCCTTCGAACGGACTCGAGTTGCGAGAGATCTCCGTCGACGAGAAAGACGTCGAGCATCGACGGGACGAAGTGCAAGGTGGTGACACCTTCGCGAGCGATCAACTCCGACAGGTAACGCGCATCGCGGTGTCCGTCGGGTTCGGCTACGACCAGCCTCGAACCGGTGACGAACGGCCAGAACAACTCCCACACCGAAACGTCGAAGGTGGCCGGCGTCTTGTGCAGCACGACATCCCGAGGCGAGAGCGGGTATTGATGTTGCATCCACAGCAGGCGATTGACTATCGCACGATGCGAGACTGCAACACCTTTGGGTTTCCCGGTGGACCCGGACGTGAACATCACGTAGGCAACGTGATCCGGAGATACGTGACCGGAACGCTCGACGTCCTCGATCCGGTCGGTGGAGTACCCCGAAAGATCGATCTCGTCGAGAAGCACCGGCTCGATCTCCGCAGGCAGAGATGCGGCATCGGCCGTCATCGACAGCACTACCGATGGTGCTCCTATGTCGAGCACATGCCGGATCCGCTCACCCGGGTGTTTCGGATCGATCGGAAGATACGCTCCACCTGCGGCGATGACGGCGTGGACCGCGACCACGTAATGCGCACTTCGTTGCAGCGCGATCGCAACGAGAGACTCGGGCCCGACCCCACAGTCGACGAGGTGGCGAGCAAGAGAGTTGACCTGGGCACGGAATTCACGGTAGCTGACCGTCGCGTCTCCGAAGGTCATTGCAGCACCGGACATGTCGGCGACGTCAGCGTCGGCGAAGATCAGATCGAGCAGCGTCGCATCGACCACAGGGTGGGAAGTGTTGTTCCACTCGTCGAGCACGAGCCGACGTTCGGCATCGTCGAGAGAGTCGATGTCCCGGATGCGGACACTCTCCTCGGTCATCGCAGCAAGTATCGATGCGAGACGTCCGCCCAGACGCACCGTGGCGTCGTGGTCCATTGCGTCGGGTGCGTACTCGATGGTGAGACGGAGGCTCGGTTCGAGGACGGTGACCAGCGCCAGCGGGTAATGAGTCGCGTCTGCGACCTCGATACCCGTGATGCGCATCCCGGCGATGTCCGTCGCGGATTCGAGCGCCGAACGATCCACGGGATACGACTCGAACACCGTCAACGTGTCGAACACCGCGCCGGCGCCCACCGCCGACTGCACCTCGGCAAGACCGACGTGATGGCTGTCGAGCAACCGGACCTGCTCGGACTGAACTTGTTCGAGCAGTTCGGAAACCGAACCGTCCGGGTCCACGCGGACGCGAACGGGGACGGTGTTGATGAACAGGCCGAGAATGTCTTCGACCCCGGTCAGCGACGCGGGTCGACCGGAGACGGTGGCGCCGAACACGACGTCGTCACGCCCGAGCATTCCACCCAGCAGCAGGCCCCATGCTGTCTGGACGACGGTGTTGACCGTGACCCCGGTGCGCTTGGCCAACGCGACGACGGCCTCGGTCGACGAGGCTTCCAGCGGGACGTCGACGTCCACGGGAACTGCGTGCACGGAGGATTCGGCGCGGTGCGGTGCGATCAGCGTCGGTTCGTCCGCCCCCGCCAGCGCGCCGGTCCACCGTTCCAATGCCTCGCCGTTGTCTTGTTCGGCCAGCCAGTCCAGATACGTGCGGTACGACCGAGCAGGAGCCGAGAGCGATGTGTCGGCGGCGTAGAGCGAAAGTAGATCGCGCACCAACAACGGCATCGACCAACCGTCGAAGAGAATGTGGTGATTGGTGACGATCAGGTGCGCGGAGGCCGAACCCTCGCGCACCAGAACTGCACGAAGCAGCGGAGGGGTTGTGAGATCGAAGGGCGTCGTACGCTCTCGTTCCGCGATGGCGTGCGGGTCACCCCCGAGCACCTCCCGCCACGGAGTTGTCACGGAATCGAGAACGAGCTGTGCTGCAACGCCGTTCGAGTCGTAGACGAAGGTGGTCCGAAGCGCGGCGTGACGCTCGAACAGTCTCGAGAGCGACCGGTGTAGTCGCTCGCTGTCGACGATTCCAGCCAGCGACAGAACGATCTGGCCGGTGTAGACATCGACTGTATCGGCGGTGAGGCCGGCGTGGAACTGGAATCCGGCTTGCAGCGGAGAGAGCGACCAGATGTCCTCCAGGTGGCCGAACCGCTTCTCCCACAGTTCTATTTCGTCCTGTGACGTCGAGACCAGAGGCACGTCGGACGGCGTGAGACCGGCATGATCACCGACGGAGGCGACAATCTTCTCCAGGGCATCGCGCCACGACTGTGCAAGCTCCTCGACTTCTCCGGGTTCGAAGATGCCTTCGGGGAAGGCAAATGTCGCCGAAAGGTATTCGCCGTGCGGTCCGTCCACGACCGCGGCGTTGATGTCGATCGCACGGCTGACAGCGAGATCGCTTCCACTGCCGTTGTTGAGATCGATTCCGGCATCGGGAATCCAGCCGGCGGAACGCAGTTCGTCGCTGAACTCCGCGGTGGACAGTTTGCCCAGGTAGTTGAAACCGATCTGTGGCTCCGGACCGGTCAGCATCCCGGCACGGCGTAGCAGCCCGTACCCGATGCCGGACCCGGGTGTAGCTCGCAGCTGTTCCTTGACGGATTTCACGACCGTAGGTACGTCCGCTCCGAGTCCGGTGAGATCCATTCGGACCGGGTACACCGCTGTGAACCAACCGACGGTCCGGGACAGGTCAGCGCCGGGCAGCACGTCTTCGTCACGTCCGTGACCTTCGAGCGCGACGAGCACGCGCTGCGATCCGCTCCAGGTGCGTATTGCCAGGGCAAGTGCGCTGAGCAATCCGTCGTTGACACCGCTCCGATAGTGCGACGGCACGGAGCGCAACAAGTGATCCGTCATGCCGTGGTCGATGTCGATCCGCACCCTACGGAGTGACGACCCTCGGTCCCGTTCCGCATCGAGTGGACGCGAACCACAGAGTGCAGCGGCGGAGTCGAGGACCTCTCGCCAGTACTCGAGTTCCGCCGACGGTGACACGTCGGCGAGTCCGTGCGACCAACGCCGCAGTGACGTACCGACGGGCATCAATACCGGTGTGCCACCGTCAATGATCTGTTGCCACGCAGCGGCGAAGTCGGGAAGCAGAATCCGCCAGGAGACACCGTCTACGACAAGGTGGTGGATGACGATGACCAAGCGGCCCGAACCGAGCACCGAATCGAGCCAGACCATCTGAACTGTGACGCCGCGGTACGGATCGAGCCTCGAGGCGGCGTCTGCGGTCGCCTCGGTGAGAGCGTCCTCGAACTCCGGGTTTCCGGGTGCCGCGTCGGTGACCGTTCGGCGAACCCATGTATCGACGGCACAGGTCGGGGCAATGTCGAGCCCGGAGTGGTCGGGCAGCAAGCGCGCACGGAGCGCGTCGTGCCGATCGACAACCACCTGTAGAGTCGCGACGAGACGCGAAAGATTCACTCCAGCAGGAACACTGACTGACACGGCTTGATAGAAGGCATCGATGCTGCCGGCCGTGCCCAGGATCTCGGTAGCGATCGGGGTCAGGGGGACAAACCCCACTCCCCCACCCGGCAATTCGTCGAGCACAACGGATTCATCTGCCGGACGCGCAATTTCGGCCAATCGAGCCACGGTCTTACGTTCGAACACATCGCGCGGGGTGAAGACGACGCCGGCTGATTTCGCTCGCGAGACGAGTGAGATGGCAACGATGCTGTCTCCGCCCAGTGCAAAGAACGAATCGTCGACGCCGACTCGCTCGATGCCGAGAACTGACGCAGCGGCGTCGGCGATGATGCGCTCGACCGGCCCGCTCGGTGCCCGGTAATTCTGGTCGGCCGACCGAAGTTCCGGTTCGGGTAACGCTTGGCGATCGATCTTTCCGGCCGGGGTCAATGGCACGTCGACCAGCGGCACCAACTGCGACGGAACCATGTGGGCGGGCAGGAATCGAGATGCGTGTGCGGTCAGAGCCTCTTCGTCGAGACTGTAGCCGGCCTTGATCTTCACGTACGAGTACACGGTGCCGCGAGCCAGCGTCACGACGACATCGACGGATTCATGCTGTGCGAGAACAGCGTCGATCTCACCGAGTTCGATCCGAAGTCCATTGACCTGCACCTGGAAATCGGAGCGGCCGACATACTCGAGCGAGAGCTCCGGAGTCCAACGCACTATGTCACCGGTGCGGTACAACCGAGTTCCGCCGCCGAGAGGGTCAGCGACAAAACTCGCAGCGGTCAGGGCCGAACGTGCGTGGTAGCCCTGAGCCAATCCGGGGCCACCGAGATACAGTTCACCGGCCACACCGACCGGCACTGGCCGCAACCAGCGGTCCAGAACCATCAGATGTGCGCCTTGAACGGGTGAACCGATCGTGATGGCGTCGTCGAGTGACAGCGGAGACGTCGTGGTGATGACGATCGTCGATTCGGTGGGGCCGTAGCTGTTGTAGAACCGGCAGATCGGGCCGAAGCGCCGAACCAGATCCGGCGGACACACGTCGCCACCGACAACGACGGCTTCGAGATCCGGGAGAACGGTGGCGTCCACAGTGCTCAGAATTGCCGGCGCACTGATGATGTGGGTGACTCGCTCGCTGCGCAGTAGTTCGGTGAGCTCGTCGCCGCCGAAGACATCGGACGGAGCGATGACCATCGTCGCACCGGCACTGAACGCCTGGACCATTTCGAAGACTGAAGCGTCGAAACTTGCCGACGAGAATCTCAGTACCCGCGAATGCACTCCGACACCGAGTTCAGGACGACCCCAGGCGGTGAAATCGACCAACGCGTTATGCGTGACGGCAACACCTTTCGGCGTACCGGTGGACCCGGACGTGTAGATCAGATACGCGGTGTGATCGCTTCGCAACGGCGCCGTGCGGTCGGCGTCGCCGACAACGGACTCGTCACCGACATAACTGAATCCGTCGATCGAGATCCAGTCCGGATCGCCGGGCAAGAACTGTCGGACAGTCGAATCGGTTAGTCCCACAACAGCATTACTGTCCCGAACCATGTGAGCGATTCGTTCGATCGGGTACGCGGGGTCCACCGGAACACAGGCAGCGCCGGTCTTGGCAACCGACCACCACGCGACGACGGCATCGATCGATCGGGGCAGCGCGATCGCCACACCGGCACCGGGTCCTACTCCGAGCCGGATGAGCATTCGAGCAAGAACGTTGGATCGTCGATCGAGTTCGCGGTAGGTGAGCTGCCGAGCTCCACATTGCAGTGCGATCCCCTCCGGCGACGCCGTGACGCCGGCCGAGAGAATCGAGGGCAATGTCATCGGCTTCAGCGCGGCAGGTCCGCGCGCCGGAACGAGTGACATCCGTTCCTCGTCGCTCAGGATCTCGAGATCGAGAACCCGGGTGTCCGGCAGCGCGTCACCGTAGCGAATCAACAGGTCGACGTACCGACGAACGTGGTCGCTGAGGGTATCCGCGTCGTACAGATCGGGATTGGCCTCGAAATCGATTCTCGGCGCCTCACCCGACGCACTCGGATAGATGTTGACCGACAGGTCTTCCACCGGCCCCGTCGACAGCACGTGGAATCGACCGGTCACCGAACCCAGGACCACTTCGGGGTGAAAGTTCATGATGTTGATCGCGGGACCGAAGAATCCACGCTCGGCGCCGAGGCCTCGATCGCGTCGCATGTCTTCGGTGCGGTATCGCTGATGTCTGAGCGCACCGGTCAATTCCAGCTGGACTGCCGCGCTCAATTCGGCGACGGTGGTCCTCGCAGTCACCGAGACTCGTACCGGAACGACATTGGAGATCATTCCACCCGAACCACGCAGAACTTTGTTCGTTCGAGCAGTCACCGGCAAACTCAGGACCACGTCTTCGGTGCCGGTCACACGGGCGAAATAGAGCGCAAAGGCCGCTACCGCCACCACAGAAGAGAATCCGTCCGCGTTGACCATCGCATTCGCGGCGTCGAGTGGTCGTCCGACAACGACAGCACCCGCTGTGGCGTCCATCCGCCTGCCGGCCAGGCTCGAGGCTGCGGGAAGCTCAGCCGTCTTGGCTGCCCAGTAGTCCCGATCCCTGGTGAATCGCGGCGAACGGCGGTATTCGGCCTCGGCCGCGTACACGGCACCAAGATCGTGGGCCGAGGATTCCGGGACTTCGAGACCGGCAACCTCCGCCGAGTACAACTCGGCGATGCGTGTCATGAAGTTCATGGCGCCGTAGCCGTCGAGTACCAGATGGTGGATCCGGCAGTACCAGTAATGACGGTTCGCGCCGACGCTCAGAACCGCAGATTTCACCAACCGATCAGTGAGTAGGTCGAAAGGGCGGGTGTACTCGTTCCGCATCCACTCGAGTGCGGCCGTCTCCGGCTCGAGTTCGCAGCTCAGATCGACGACCTCGACGCTCTGGCTGAGGTCGGAATCGATCTGCTGAAAAGGTTCGCCGTCCACCTCGAGGAGTTTCAGCATTCCGGAGCCGAACTCATGCGCTGCTGCGACGCAGGCCCTTTCGAGAACCGCAGCGTCGAGAGATCCGTCGACCACGACATACTGCGCGATCGTGATCGGCACATCGGTACGCAGTAGCTGGGCAAACCAGATTCCGCGTTGTGCGTTGGTCAGCGGAAAGGGCTCGAAACGTCGATCAGCATGCACAGCGTCGTTCTCTCATCTGCCGAAAAAAGTACCGACGGCCTGCATCGATTGCTGTGGGCTTGCGGCGCGAGATGACCGAACCGGCTACCACTCGACACAGTCCGCCGATTGATCAAAGATAGGGTTGCATAACCTTCCCATCTCGTCAAATGGCAAAACAAGTTCCGAACTGAACATTTGAAGGATTCCGCGAGGTCTGTTTCTGCAGATCAGGCCTGCGCTCCGACCGCTGCCTCCGAATTCGGCGCATCATGCGCCGGATACGCATGCACCAGGGCAGTGGCGAGCTTGGGCACCGCATGAGTGAGCGAATGCTCGGCGCTGTGCGCGATTGCGTGAGCTTCGGCAAGAGTTGCCCGTGGATCGATGTCGAGTTCCGCATCGGCGTGCAACCGGTGCCCGATCCATCGCATCTTCAGATCACGTACGCCGAGAACTCCAGGCTCGTGTTGCAGCGCATGTTCGGCATCGTCCACCAACTCCGGTTCGACGCCGTCCATCAACCGCCGGAAGACGTCTCGCGCTGCGGTCCTCAGCACTGCCACGATGGCCACGGTGATGACAAGGCCGATGATCGGGTCTGCCAACGGGAAACCCAGCGCAACTCCCCCCGCCCCCAGAAGGACTGCGAGCGAAGTGAATCCGTCTGTGCGAGCATGCAATCCATCGGCCACCAGAGCCGCGGAACCGATCTGCCGCCCCACTCTGATCCGATACAACGCCACGAGTTCGTTGCCGATGAAACCGATCAAACCTGCAGCCGCTACCCAACCGAGGTGCTCGATCTCCACCGGATTGATCAAACGCCGCACTGCCTCCACACCGGCAATCACCGCCGACAATGCGATCATCGCAAGCACGAACAATCCGGCCAGGTCCTCCGCACGGCCGAACCCGTAGGTGTAACGCCTGGTCGCCGCACGTCGGCCGAGCGCAAAGGCAATCCAGAGTGGGACTGCCGTGAGCGCGTCGGAGAAGTTGTGAATCGTGTCCGCCAGCAGCGCCACCGAACCCGAGATCGCCACGATCGCAACCTGAGCAACTGCGGTGACCCCGAGCGCGACAAGACTGATCTTGACCGCCCGGATGCCAATTACGCTCGATTCCAACGCGTCGTCGACACTGTCGGCAGCGTCGTGACTGTGCGGGGAGAACACTTCGCGAACTGCCGATCGAAATCCCTTCGGGCCGTGGCCATGACCGTGACCACGGCCATGACTGTGACCGTGTCCGTGGGTCGTCTTCGGCTCGTGTGTCATGACGCACCTTCTTCTTGATCGGCACGATCGACCTTCGCCGAGCGCTCCGGGTGAATCTCCCGAAGCTCACCTTCACTACGGTGATGCCCCGGCAATCCGGGTCCGGCATGTTCGGCATTGAAGACCGCATCCGTAACCAGTTGGCGCACATGGTCGTTCTCCAGGCGATAGAACACCGTCGTACCATCACGGCGCGTTCGCACCAACCTCGCCATACGCAGTTTCGCCAGGTGCTGTGACACCGAAGGCGCCGGCTTGCCGACACGTTCTGCCAGCTCGTTCACCGAGCACTCGCGGTCGACCAATGCCCACAACACCTGCACACGAGTTGCGTCGGCGAGCATGCGGAACACCTCGACCACAAGGTCGACTTGATCATCGGGAAGCTTGCGGCGACAAACACCACTATCTGCGTTCATACGTAGATAGTAGATCATGGTGGACGCCGAAGATGATCCCTCGTCGATTCACCAGTTGTGCAAAGCTTGGCACCAGAGCCTTTCGCCACTCGCAGACCGGGAGACAACGATGAGTACCGACGATTGGAACGCAGGCATCATTTCGGAGTTTCGGGAAAACGAGGGCAAGGTAGGTGGCCCCTTCGAAGGTGCACCCATGGTGTTGGTCCATCACACAGGACGTAAATCCGGGCGCGATTTCGTCAGTCCCATGATGTATCTGGCAGACGAGCGGGATCCTAAGACCATCTACGTTTTTGCATCCAAGGCCGGCGCCCCGACCAACCCCGACTGGTACTACAACCTCGTTGCCACCGACCAGGCAGAGGTCGAGGTCGGCACCGAAACATACCCGGTCTCCGTCAGCGAAGTAACCGGCGAGAAACGTGACCGCATCTACGACGAGCAGGCCAGTCGATACCCGGGATTTGCCGAATATGCGGAGAAGACAGCTGGGATCCGCACAATTCCGGTGGTGGCACTGACTCGCGCGTAATTCCTGACAGCGCCTCCCTGCCGTTTCCATCCAGAAACGGCAGGGATCGTCACCAAGGAATCATGACACTGAAGAATCATGACACTGACGACGCTTTGACCTCAGCCTTCGAATGCCGTGCGAGCAGCACGTATCCGACCCAGGATCCGACAACCACCGTCGCCGCGAGCGCCTGTACCAGGCCTTCGATACTCACCGGATAGAACACGCCGGTGATGTAGTGCGAGATGAATCCGGTGGACGGCAACTCCGCGATTCCGGCCATCCGGCGGGCCCAGTTCTCGAGATTGGTCAGCGGGCAGTCGTATCCGACCGCTATCGAACCGGCTCCCCAGACCACCGCAGCAAGATGGATTGCGATGGTACGACGCCACTTCCACGCGACAAATCCACCCAGCACCACATAGAGAACAAATCCGAAGTGAACGAACACCGTCACTACTTCGATGAGCCGATACACCATCGTCGTCTCCGCTCGTGGCGCGGAAGTCCCGCAACAACCAGACTATTCCGATGTTAGTCCCCGCAGCGACGATCTACCCGGTGTATGCAGCCGTCGTGCGAGCAGCGGCGGCTGCAGCCGCATCCGGGTCGTCGCCCGATACGATCGCAGCTTCGGCCCACAGTTCACTGCTTCCCGCGATGAACGCCTTGGCCTCGTCGCTCGCCGACCACTCGGGTGTCTCGAGTGGGGTCGCGATCCCCAGTTCCACATGTGTAGCCAGCCCGAGCAGTCCCATGTCCCACCCGATGCCGACGGCACCTGGACCGTACTCGGCCCACCGATCAGGCTCCACGTCCGCAGCGTGTTCGAAGTCGAACAGCGTTGCACCACTGCCTTTTTGGGCGAGATTCACAGCCACATAGCTCACATCGCCGTCATATTCCCAGGTGATGCGAAGAGCCCGAGGAGCATCGCACGCCAAAATCTCGCCGCCGGCGTTGCCCTCGAGCTGATAGTGGCCTCCGATCATGGCTTCTCCCGCGACCGGCATGAACCATTGGGGAATGCGGTCGAACTCGGTTATCGCCGCCCAGACCGTGCCTATGGGTGCCGCGAGAGTCCGCGACATGCGCAGCGTGCGTGTTTTCCCCTCGTCACCGCCGAACGGACTCAGCTCTCGCGCTACCATCTGCAACGAATCAACGGCTCTGTCGACCACAATTCTCCTCGGTTCGGGAAACTTCAGGTCAATCGCTGCTGTAGACGTACCGATACTTCTTCTCCAGCGAGGCTCTTGCCAATCGCCTTGCAGAGCGCCACGCGGAGCGGAAGCCAATGAGGTCCGTCGCCGGAGGGCATCAGCGTCGCCTCGAAGGGATGCTCGCCGTCGAGGATCCCGACCACCTTGACTGCGCGTCTGGTTCCCAGAAGTTCCGCCGAACCGGGCACGGTGAGAAACGTCGCGAACGCCCCGTCTTTCTCGATAGGAGCGGTGAAGGTGTAATCGAGCGGTTGTGGAGTCTTGTCAGCGGCCATGTCGCGTCACTGCTGAGCGGCGAGTAGGACGTCGGTGTCGAAACACGTGTGAGTGCCGGTGTGGCACGCCGCGCCCTCCTGGTCGACGATCAGCAAGACCGAATCGCCGTCGCAGTCGAGTCGCACTTCGTGGACGTACTGGGTGTGCCCCGACGTCTCACCCTTGACCCAGTACTGCTGCCGCGAGCGCGAATAGTACGTCCCCTTACGGGTTTCCAGTGTTCGCGCGAGCGCTTCGTCATCCATCCACGCGACCATCAGCACATCACCGGTCGACTTCTCCTGCGCAACCGCGCTGAACAGTCCGGCGTCGTTACGCTTCAGCTTCGCTGCGATTGCGGGATCAAGACTCATATGACGTTTATACCTTCCACCTGTGACTTCCGTGGAATTCCCCTGCGTGGCCGCCCTAGAATGGGAGTTACGTCGCCGTCGCTGCGGAAGAGGATCCGACATGAACCATCAGCATCATGACGGTCCACACCCGGAGTACACCTGCCACCTCGTGAACCCGAGTACCGATCGCGTCCCTACCCGCCACATAGTTCTCGGCATCGGCACAGGCCTGACCAGCAAGAATGTCGTCAGCTACGGATTGATGCTTGCCGCCAAGGAAGATTCGGCCCTCCACGTCGTTCACTGCATCACTTCCGAGGACTTGCCTGTCGAAATCGACTCACCACAATTCGACACGCGTCTGCACGACGAGATGGTGTCGCAACGCGAGCAGACGACCTCGGCGCTCGCCTCACACACCGATACGTGGACGTACGACTGCACCTACGGCGACCCGGCCGGTGTCATTCTCGCGACTGCCGACAAGTACGACGCCTTCACCATCGTGATCGGATCACCGCGAAAAGGTGCTGCCTCCGCGGTGAGCAAACTGATGCACAGTTCGGTCACGTCCCGACTGAAGCGGCAGAACCGTTATCCCGTGATATCGGTTCCGATCGGAGTCGGTTCGACACGTTAGCCGAACACGGGACAAGCGCGCCTAGATGATCGAATAGTCTTCGAGCGGAAAGCGTTTCGCTTCGACAAACGCGTTGCGCGTAGAGGTGGGCCGCAGGATCGCAGCCTCGCCGTGCTGATTGAAGTAGTAGCTCCGCGCAGTCTGGCAACTACCGCCGTAAAAGACGGAGTCCGCGAGGTTCTCCGTCATCCGGTCCAGGAACTTGGCGTTGGCGGTTTCGGTGACCTCGAAGGTGTCCGCGCCGCGCCGTTTCACCTCGCCGAACAGTCGATCCATGTGCTGCATCTGCGATTCGATCGTCGTGAAGTAGGACAAACCGCTGTACGAGTACGGACTGGCGAGCGTGAGGAAATTGGGAAAGTAAGGAACCGCAACTCCCTCGTAAGCCTGGAAACGGTTGTCGCGCCACCACTTGCCGAGGTTGCGGCCCTCACGGCCGATAACCTCGATGGCCGGAAAGTTCACGTCCCAGAGGTTGAAGCCGGTTGCCAGCACCAAGGTGTCGATCTCGGTCTTGCGTCCGTCAGCGGTGACGATGCCGTCGGCGGCGATATGGTCGATCGGCGTAGTTTCAAGGTGCACGTTCTCCTTGGTGAACGTACGGAAATAGCTGTTGGAGAACGTGGGTCGCTTGCACCCGAAGTCGTAGTCCGGTGTGAGTTGCTTGCGAAGGCCGGCATCGCGGACCTGCGACCGCAGAAACGCTCGCGATGCGGCTGCAGCGCCTTTGTTCAACAGTTTGACCTGCTTGTAGTGCAGGACCGCACTGACCATGATCATTTCGAGTATCGACGAACTGACAGCGCGAGCGATTCGCTGGGTGAGCGGAATGCGCGAGAACAGCCTCTGCACCGCGCTCGGAATGGGGACGTCGATCTTGGGAACTACCCAGATCGGTGTGCGTTGGTAGACGGTCAACTCTGCGGCCTGCCGCGCCACCTCGGGGATCAACTGCACGGCAGTGGCACCGGTTCCGATGATTGCGGTCTTGGTGCCCGACAAATCGTAGGAATCGTCCCAGGCGGTGGTGTGGATGATCTTGCCCGCAAATTCGTCGATGCCGGAGATGTCCGGGCGATGTGGCTGCGAGAGGAAGCCCGTCGCGGTCAGGAGGTATTTTGCGGTGATATCCGGAGATCCCTCGACGGATACGACCCAGTGCGAGGAATCCTCGTCCCAGCGGGCTCCGTTGACCACAGCACCGAACGTCATGTGCCTACGCAGGTCGTACTTGTCCGCGACATGATCGGCGTACTTCTTCAGTTCGGCACCAGGTGCGAAGAGCCTGGACCAGTTCGGATTGGGTTCGAACGAGTACGAGTACGTGACCGACGCGATGTCGACGGCCAAACCGGGATAGCGATTGACGTGCCAGGTCCCACCCAGATCGTCCTCACGCTCGAGGATCGCCAGGTTGTCCAGGCCCATCCGCTTGAGTTGAATGGCCGCACCCATTCCACCGAAGCCCGCCCCCACCACTACTGCGTCGTACTGCACTGCCATCGGAGAATCCCTCTCGTGAACTGCACACCATGAACCCGCGCATCTGTGAACCACGCACCCGTGAACTGCACATCAGAAACTGACATGTCATTCCGTTATTGAGAACGGTATCATTCCTGACGTGACGAAGGCCATGACCAGAGCAGAACGAAAAAAGGCGGAACTGCGCCGCGAGATCATCGACGCATCATTCGAGTGCTTCGCGAAACGCGGCTACCACGCGACCGGAATTGCCGATATCGCAACAACTCTCGGAATCGGTCACGGCACGTTCTACCGATACTTCGAGAACAAGCGCGACATCATCGACCACGTCATCGACGATCTGATCGCAAAAATAATCAGCGCACTCGCCGTCGAGAATGCCCCTGACGCAGCAAACACGTTGGACGAGTACCGCGCGCAGGTCGGTCGCATCGCCGAAGCACTCCCCCGCATCTTCTTCGACGACCCGCGTATTCCGCGGGTTCTCCTCTTCGAGACGACCGGCGTCGACGCCGATCTCACAGGCAGGATGCTCGATCTTCTCGATCAGTCGGCATCGTTGACCGCGGCGTATCTGCATCACGGAGTCGAATGCGGCTATCTACGCGCCGACCTCGACGTCGACAACACCGCGCAGGCCGTCAACGGCATGATGCTGGCAAGTGCAATTCAAGGATTGCGAGCCGATTCGTCCGTCGACTGCGCAGCACTGAACCAGGCCATCAGTCGCCTCATGTTCGACGGAATCCGCGCCGAGAACGCCTAGCGAACGACGATTCCCTCGGCGCGCATCGCATCCTTGACCTGCGGGATGCTCAAATCGCCGAAGTGGAAGACACTCGCTGCCAGAACTGCATCCGCGCCCGCTTCCACGGCAGGAGCGAAGTGTTCGACCAGGCCGGCACCGCCACTGGCGATCACCGGTACGTGGACCGCCGCCCGGACAGCACGGATCATCAGAAGGTCGAAGCCGGCCTTGGTGCCGTCGGCATCCATCGAGTTGAGCAGGATCTCCCCCACTCCCAACTCCGCGCCACGCTCGGCCCACTCGACCGCGTCGATACCCGTCCCGCGCTTGCCTCCGTGAGTGGTGACCTCCCACCCTGACGGTGTGTCCGGCTGCCCCTGTGGAACGGTGCGGGCGTCGACCGAGAGGACGATGCACTGCGAGCCGAAACGCTCACTCAGTTCCTTGAGTAGCTCCGGGCGCGCGATTGCCGCGGTGTTGACGCTGACCTTGTCGGCACCGGCACGCAGCAGACGATCGACGTCCGCCACCGTGCGCACTCCACCGCCGACAGTCAGAGGAATGAAAACCTGCTCGGCAGTACGACTTACGACGTCGAGCATCGTGCCACGATCCGACGTGGACGCGGTGACGTCCAGGAAGGTCAGTTCGTCAGCACCCTGAGCGTCGTACGCCGCCGCGAGTTCCACGGGATCTCCGGCGTCGCGAAGATTCTCGAAATTGACACCCTTGACCACTCGTCCGGCGTCGACGTCGAGGCACGGAATCACGCGAACTGCGAGGGTCATGACTGTGGTCCTCCTGAGGACGAAGCGCGCGGATCACCGAGCGCGTTGAGGATATCGAGAATCTCACCGTGGATGCCCGGGGCGGCGGCGAGCACCGACTCCGATTCTACGGTCCACGGGTTGCCGGCCAGATCGGTGACCACCCCGCCCGCTCCGCGAACGAGCGCGACACCGGCTGCGTTGTCCCACGCATTGCGGCCGTAGACGATCGCACCGCCCAGGATGCCCGCAGCGGTAAACGCCAGGTCGACTCCGGTGGAGCCGTGTATCCGGATCCGTGAGGACACCTTGCTGATCTCGGCGAGGAGGTCGAGCCGGAAACTGCCGGGGATCCGGCCGCGACTGTTGACGTTGAGCGCGCCCAAGCCGACGATCGACGACGCCAGATCGGTTGGCTCCAGCGGAGGTACGGCGATTCCGTTGACCAGCAACGGACCGCCGGCACGAGTCGCGTACGTGTGACCGATCAATGGCAGCCAGGTCAATCCGAGCACCGGGACACCGTCGTCGAGAAGCGCCAACAACGTTCCGGCAGTAGGCAATCCGGCCGAATAGTTGAAAGTTCCGTCGACGGGGTCGAGAACCCAGACAAGTCCCGAACCGACGTCGGGGCCACCGAATTCCTCGCCGTGCACCTCGATGCCGGTCTGCTCGAACAACTCCGCGGTCAACCGCTTCTCGAGCGCGAGATCGACCTCGGTGGCAAAATCGCCCCAACCCTTGCGGACCGCGCTCGGGGCACCGACACCGGAGACGAACTGATCGTGGACGCCGTCGAGAAGCCGACTCGCAATCGCGAGAAGTTCGTCGAGGTCACGCGTCGGAGTCATCTGGAAAATCTATCCGGAAACTGCTGCCAGTGCTTCGGGGAGTGTGAAGCGTCCGGCATAGAGCGCCTTGCCCACGATCGCGCCTTCGACACCCTGATCCACCAGGCTGGAAATGGCGAGCAGATCCTCGATGGTCGACACACCACCAGAGGCCACGACGTGCGCGTCGGTGACTGCGCAGACCTGACTGAGAAGTTCGAGGTTGGGACCGGTGAGGGTGCCGTCTTTGGAGACGTCGGTGACGACGTAACGGGTGCAGCCGTCGCGATCCAGACGCGCGAGGGTCTCCCACAGATCGCCGCCGTCGGTGACCCAGCCGCGACCACGGGTGCGGTACTGGCCGTCGACGAGACGAACGTCGAGGCCGACGGCGATCTTGTCGCCGTACTTGGCCAATGCACGCGCACACCACTCGGGATCTTCGATAGCTGCGGTACCGAGATTCACGCGAGCACAGCCGGTGGCCAGTGCGGCTTCCAGTGAAGCGTCGTCGCGGATTCCTCCCGAGAGTTCCACCTTGACCGTCAGGTCACCGATGACGCCGGCCAGCAGTTCGCTGTTGGACCCACGCCCGAAAGCGGCGTCGAGGTCGACCAGATGCACCCATTCGGCGCCGTCGTTCTGCCACGCAAGAGCAGCATCGCGGGGCGACCCGTAACCGGTCTCACTTCCCGCCTCTCCTTGCACGAGGCGAACAGCTTCACCGTTGACGACATCTACAGCAGGCAAAAGGACCAGGCTCACGTGCGGTAACCCTAGTAGGTCAGGACCTCGAACCGTCTTCCGGGTCACCGAACGCTTTTCGGGTCATCCGCTTGGATACGACGCCCATTGCCGCGATCGCAGCGACGACCCCCACGAGACCGATCGCGAGACCGACACCCGGAGAGGGTTCGAGCACGACGATGACGACGGTGGCGACCGCCAACGCAGCAACAGCGGCGCCGAGCGAGAACAACGCCAGACGAGCGAGGGAAAAGTCGTCGCCGCGGTTCGGGCCGGAACTCCCGGTCACAAACTCTGCACCCAGTTGCTCAGCAACTCGGCGCCTGCGTCGCCGGATTTCTCGGGGTGGAACTGCGTCGCGGACAACGCTCCGTTCTCCACGGCAGCGAGGAACTTTCCGCCGTGATCTGCCCACGTCAGCTTCGGAGGTGCGATGTGCTCGGACGGCGCGAGTTCCCAGCTCTGCACACCGTAGGAGTGGACGAAGTAGAAGCGGGTGTCGGCGTCGATGCCTTTGAACAAGGTGCTGGACTCCGGAGCCTCCACGGTGTTCCAGCCCATGTGCGGGAGAACTTCAGCTTGCAGCCTCTCGACGGTGCCAGGCCATTCGCCGCAGCCCTCCGCCTCGACACCGAATTCGACTCCCCGATCGAACAGAATCTGCATGCCGACGCAGATGCCCAGCACGGGCCGGCCACCGGCCAAGCGTCTGCCGATGATGCGGTCACCCTGGACTGCGCGCAGACCTTCCATGCAGGCCGCGAACGCGCCGACACCGGGTACCACGAGACCGTCTGCCGCCAGTGCAACCTTCATATCGTTGGTCACCTCCACCTGCGCCCCGGTGCGCGCCAGTGCGCGAGTAGCGGAATGCAGGTTGCCGGAGCCGTAATCGAGTACAGCAATCGTGGAAGCGCTCATGCCCCAACTCTATCGGCAACCCTGCTGCCGATCACTTTGCCGCCTGCGGCCAGTGCCGGGAGTAGAGCGACAACGACCGCGGAGACCGCGAACACCCACGCATAGCCGGCAGTCGTGGCCACGAATCCCAGAGCCAGTGCACCGATCCCGGTGCCGGCGTCATAGCCGATGTTCCAGATCGCGCTCGCGGATCCGAGTTGCCTCGGGCCGGCAGCCTGGAAAGCCATGACCAAGGACTCGTTCTGCACTGCACCGAACCCGAGCCCGAAAAGGACCGCCGCGCAGAACAAGACCAGTGTCGAACCGCCGTCGACGTTGACAGCGAAGAGCACCAATCCGATGGTCGACGACGCCAGCGCCGGCGCGAGAGTTCGGCCACTGCCGACACGATCGGCGATCAGCCCCGCCGAGAATCGACCGACCAACATCGACCCACTGGCAGTCGCCAACACCACACCTGCAACAGCCGCGCGCTTCGAAATGGCGATCGGCAGCAACGACGACAATCCGCCGAACGACGCGGACACGCACGCCAGAGCGAGCACCGGAACCAGGACGGCGAACACACTCAACCGGGCGGATTCCCCGGTCGGCTGGGCGAAAATCTTCGGCAACCCGGCAATGGCCACCAGCGCGAGCGCCGGGATCAGCGCACCGAGGACGAACACCGGTGTCGCCGACCACCGTTCCATGATCGCAAGCCCCAGCGGAAGCCCCGCCATTTGTGACGCAGCGATCGCAATTCCCTGAGCGCCGGTGGCACGGCCCAGAATTCGCTTGGGCGCCAACTCCGCCACCAGTGCGCTGCCGGCCACCGTCAGCATGCCGAAACCGATACCTCGCACCGCGGAAACCGCCAGGACAGGGCCGGCGTCGGCCGAGCTCAACAGCACCAACGACGGTGGACCGAGGAGCAGACATCCGACCGCCAACACGCGCCGGTAGCCCTGCGTCCGCAACAGCCGAGGCACGAGCAGTTGCGTCACGACCGTGGCCGCCATGAAGACACCGGTCACCGACCCGGCAAGCGCATCCGATCCGCCGGATTGCGCAACCAGCAACGGCACCACCGGCAACAGCAACGACCAGCCGCCGAAAGCTGCTGCTGCCATGATCAGGACACCGACCATGCCCGGAGTACGAAGCAACCCCGACCCCGCCTCTTTCCCCGTCACAGACGCCGTAACTTTTCGCGTCACAGACGCAGTAACCTTTCGCGTCACAGACGCAGTGCGCCCGCTACCGCCGCCAGAACCGCCAACGCCAGAAGGATTCCCGACGCCAGCTTGTTGACCTTGAACATCGAGTAAGCGCCGCCGACGGCAATTCCCGCACCGATGAACAGCAGATAGGTGAAGAGGACGCTCACAGTGTTCCCTTCGTCGACGGCACGCCGCTCACGCGCGGATCCGGCTCGACCGCCTCACGCAAAGCACGCGCAACGGCCTTGTACTCGGCCTCGGTGATGTGGTGCTGATCGCGGCCGTACAGAACCCGAACGTGCAGTGCGATACGTGCATTCAATGCGATCGACTCGAACACGTGGCGGTTGATCACCGCGTGATACGGAACGCCCGGGTACCCGCCGATAACGGAATGCACCATGTAGTCGGGCTCACCGGTGTGCACGCAGTACGGGCGACCGGAGACGTCGACCGACGCGTGCGCCAACGTTTCGTCCATCGGTATGAAAGCGTCGCCGAAACGGCGGATGCCCTTCTTGTCGCCGAGTGCCTGGCCGAGTGCCTGGCCGAAAACGATCGCGGTGTCCTCGACGGTGTGGTGAGCGTCGATCTCGACGTCACCCTTCGCCTTGACATCGAGATCGAAGCTGGCGTGGGTACCCAAGGCGTTGAGCATGTGGTCGAAGAACGGAACGCCGGTGGAGACGTCGACGATGCCGGTCCCGTCCAGATTCAGTTCGACGACGATGCTTGATTCCCGAGTTGTTCGTTCGATCCGCGCGATGCGATCGCTCATGCCGTCTCTCCTGAATTCGTGTCGACCAGCTGGGTGCCTGCGATTTCGTCACTGGCCTTGATGAACGCGTCGTTCTCGGCTTCGAGTCCCACTGTGGCCCGCAGGTATCCGGGGATGCCGATGTCGCGGATGAGAACCCCGCGATCGAGGTATTCCTTCCACGCCTGTGCACTGTCGGCGAACTGACCGAACAAGATGAAGTTCGCGTCACTGGGAATCACTCGGAAACCGTTGTCCGCCAGTGCCTTCGACACCCGATCACGCTCGGCAGACAAGGCATGGACACTGCCGAGGGTCTCGTCGGCGTGACGCAGTGCGGCACGTGCCGCAGCTTGCGTGACCACCGAGAGGTGATACGGCAAGCGCACCAACAACAGTGCGTCGATGAACGCGGGGGCAGCGGCGAGGTAGCCGAGTCGGCCACCGGCAAACGCGAACGCCTTGCTCATGGTGCGGGTGACAACCAGCTTGGCCGGGAACTCGTCGATCAGCGTCATCGCGCTGGGGGCAGCGGAGAACTCCGCGTACGCCTCGTCGACGATCACGATGCCCGGCGCCACGTCGAGAATGCGTCGCAGTTCCGCAATACCGACGCTGTGTCCGGTCGGGTTGTTGGGGCTGGTCACGAACACGACGTCCGGTCGACGCTCCTCGATCACTGTGACGGCAGCATCCACGTCGAGTGCGAAATCGTCCCGACGGAAGACCTCGACCCACTCGGTATCGGTACCGTCGGCGATGATCGGGTGCATCGAGTACGAGGGCACAAAACCCATCGCGCTGCGCCCCGGACCTGCGAACGCCTGCAACAACTGCTGCAGAATTTCGTTCGATCCGTTTGCCGCCCAGAGATTGTCGACGGTGACCGGCACCCCGGTCTGCTTCGACAGGTACGCAGCCAGATCCGTCCGCAACGCCACAGCGTCACGGTCTGGATAGCGGTGCAGTTCCTTCGCGGCTTCGCGCACGGATTCGGCAACATCGTCGATGAGCGCCTGCGTCGGCGGATGCGGGTTCTCGTTCGTGTTGAGCTGAACCGGAACCGTCAACTGCGGGGCGCCGTACGCCGACTTTCCACGCAGGTTCTCGCGAATCGGAAGGGCGTCGACCGAAATCGATCCTCCGGGAACACTGCTCATCGCAGCGCTACTCATCGCAAGGCCTCGAATCGCAGACGCACAGCCTCGCCGTGAGCGGGCAGGTCCTCCGCATTGGCGAGCGTGATGACGTGTCCGGCAACGTCTTTCAGAGCCGACTCGGAGTAGTCGATCACGTGGATCCCACGCAAGAAGGTCTGCACGCTCAGACCGGAGGAGTGACGTGCACACCCGGCCGTCGGCAGAACATGGTTGGAGCCGGCGCAGTAGTCGCCGAGGCTGACCGGCGCCCATGGGCCGACGAACACGGCACCAGCGCTGGTGACCTGAGCTGCGACACCGGTTGCGTCCTCGGTCTGAATCTCGAGGTGCTCGGCCGCATAAGCGTTGACGACGCGCAGACCAGCGGAAACATCGGAGACCAGCACGGTGCCCGACTGGCTGCCGGTCAGCGCCGTGGTGACGCGCTCGCGGTGCTTGGTGATCTCGAGCTGCGCGGCCAGAGCCGCATCGACGGCGTCGGCCAATTCGACGCTGGTCGTGACGAGGACGCTGGCGGCCATCACGTCGTGCTCGGCCTGACTGATGAGGTCGGCGGCAACGTGAACCGGGTCAGCGGTGTGGTCGGCGAGGATCGCGATCTCGGTGGGACCGGCCTCCGCATCGATGCCAACCAGTCCGCGGCACAGACGCTTGGCCGCAGTGACGTAGATGTTGCCGGGGCCGGTGATGAGGTCGACCGGTACAAGTTCGGTTCCGTCGGTGTCGGTTCCGCCGTACGTCAGCAAGGCAACGCCCTGTCCGCCGCCGACGGCCCACACCTCGTCGACACCGAGCATGGCTGCGGCGGCAAGGATCGTGGGGTGCGGCAATCCGCCGAACTCGGCTTGCGGAGGCGAGGCGACTACGAGCGATCCGACGCCGGCCGTCTGAGCCGGCACGACGTTCATGACAACACTCGACGGGTACACAGCGTTGCCACCGGGGACGTACAGCCCGACGCGCTCGACGGGAACCCAACGCTCGGTGACCGTGCCACCCGGGACCACCTCGGTGACGGTGTCCTTGCGACGCTGATCGGCGTGCACCTTGCGGGTGCGCTCGATCGCAACCTCGAGGGCTTCCTTGACGGCCGGGTCGAGTTCACGAAGTGCGCGCTCGAGCTCCGCCGCTGGAACCCGGACCGAGGACGGACGAACGCCGTCGAACTTCTCGCCGAACTCGAGCGCGGCTTCGGCCCCACGATCACGAACGGCTTCGACCATCGGGCGAACCTGATGCAGCACCGCGTCCACATCCACTCCACCTCGGGGAAGCGCGGCGCGAAGTTCGGCCGTGGATGGGGTACGACCACGCAGGTCGGTGCGGGCAAGCATGAGAGTTCCTCTCGTACGCAAACGGGGTGCCTGTGCAAGCGGCAGCAAACCGGTCCGGCATTTCGGGCCCGATCAACGGGTCCGAAACACGGAACTGACGTCAATTATCCAGGATAGGCGCACCCAATTTTTCACCGGTCCACCAGCGACGCTCACTGCAGGTCCGGCGCTCGCCGCCGGGCAAGTTCGATCAGCTCGTCCCTTCGGTCGGTCGCCACCGAGATTTCGCGGCCGTCGTGGAGACGAAAGCGGACCCCGTCGCCGGGTGAGGCGAGAATTACCCGCATACCTGGGCCGGTCATCCGATAGCCGATTCCGGAGCCCATCCCGATATGGACCGCAGTTGCCGACACAACCTCGTCCCACCGAAAAACCTGACGCAATCCCGGAGACAGTGCGATTGTCACTCGTTCGGCGTCTGTGGTGATGATCACGCACACCTTCCACATGTACGCGGCCAACCCGAAGGAAAGGATCGCGGACAACACGGCGCCGACGTAGCCCGCCGGGTCGCGTTCCACGATCGCCGCGAACCCACAGACAATCACCATGACAATTCCGAGGACGACGCACAATGCAGCCGTCGATCGCCGCAGTAGTGGGCTCAGCGGAATGGACTCGTGAACCTCGTGCACCGCACCCCCGCCTCGATCGCCGACAACCCCGGGCAGTGGAACGGCACCGGGAACACGACCATCCCATTACTCGCGCTTTTATAACAAACACGTCACGCACAGCTAGGGTCCAAAGTCGTGACAGACAGTGACGTGGCCACGACCGCACCTCCGGCCTTGCCGACCCCTCAGCGATCCAGCGGACCGAACCGAGCACGGATCGTTGCGATTGTCGCATCGATCCTCGGCATCATTTTGTGCGGATCAGTGCCGTTCCTGCCGATCGAGCAGGATACCGCCACCGTCAACTGGCCGCAGGCCGGATCGACGACAAGCGTCGAAGCACCATTGGTCTCGTACACGCCGCTTCGTATGGAGGCATCCATTCCGTGCGCGTCGATCAACGAGTTGACCGCCGGCGGCGGAACACTCGTCTCGACTGCTCCCCCAGGTGCCGCAGACGCCCGGCGATACGGATTCGTCGCGACGGTCTCCCCCGAGTCCGCCGACGCCCCCGCTCGGGTCGAGGCGGTCCTGCGCGATCAAGTGTTGCTCTCGGCACCCGTCGCTGATCTGCAGACTGGCTGCGCGCTCACGCTCGTCGCCGAGCCGACTCGAACCACCTTCAGCGCCACTGGTTCCGAACCGCGCGTCATCGAGGGCGACAGCCGGCCACAGGTGGTCGGTGTCTTCAGCGACCTCGATTCGGCGGCAGCCGGTTTGAACGTCTCGATCGAGGCGGACTCTCGCTTCACGTCGAGCCCGTCGGTGATCAAGACCCTCGCCATGATTCTCGGGGCACTCACGGCGGTCGTGTCCCTCTTCGCGCTGCACCGCCTCGACAACCGCGACGGCCGGGGAACACGCAAATTTCTGCCCGCTCGATGGTGGAAGTTCACCGTCCTCGACGGTGTCGTCGTCGGAACTCTGGTGCTCTGGCACTTCATCGGCGCTACCACCACCGATGACGGCTACCAGTTCACGATGGCCAGGGCCTCGGAGCAATCGGGCTATATGTCCAACTACTTCCGGTGGTTCGCGGTTCCCGAAACCCCGTTCGGAACGCCGTACTACAACATTCTCGGACTCCTGGCACACGTCAGCACCGCAAGCCCGTGGGTCCGCCTGCCCGCTCTGTTGGCGGGCATCATCACCTGGCTCGTCATCAGCCGAGAGGTTGCGCCTCGGCTGGGCGCCGCCATTCGCGGAAATCGACTCGCCCTCTGGACCGGCGCGCTCGTCTTCCTCGCATTCTGGCTTCCGTTCAACAACGGACTGCGCCCCGAACCGATCGTTGCTCTCGGTGTCCTGCTGACGTGGTGCTCGATCGAACGCGCGGTCGCGACGAGACGACTTCTACCGGTCGCAATCGCGATATTGATCGCCGGATTCACCTTGACTGCCGGCCCTTCCGGACTCATCTGTTTCGCCGCTCTCATCGCCGGAATACGCCCGATCATGCGCATCATCATCGAACGTGCCCGCACCACCGGTTACGTCGCGGCTGTCGGGCCACTGCTGGCTGCCGGACTGTCGATCCTCATCCCCGCGTTCGGTGATCAGAGTCTGGCCGCCGTCATCGAGATGCAGCGTGTCCACTCGATCTCACCGAATCAACCCTGGTTCGACGAGTATCTCCGCTATCAGTACCTCTTCAACATCTCCGTCGACGGTTCCCTGACCCGCAGGTTCGGTGTGTTCGTCATGGTTCTGTGCCTTGGCGTCTGCACCGCGATGATGCTGCGCAAGGGGGGCCGGATCCCCGGTTTGGCCGCCGGTCCGTCACGCCGCGTCGTGGGGCTGACGATCGGCGCGCTGCCACTGCTGATGTTCTCGCCGACCAAGTGGACGCACCACTTCGGGATCTTTGCCGGGCTCACTGCAGTTCTGGCGATGATGACGGCCGTCGCCGTGGGAACGAAACTCCTGCGCTCGCCGCGCAATCGGGCCCTCTTCGCGGCAGCCGTCCTGTTCCTCCTGGCGGTCGCATTCACCGGCAGCAACAGCTATTACTACGTGTCCAGTTACAGCGTTCCGTGGTGGGACAAGCCGGTGTCGATCAGCGGACTCGGCGCGAGCACCGTCCTCCTCGGGCTGACCGTGCTGATGCTCGGCGTCGCTGCGTGGTACTTCTTCCGTGAGCCGTACACCGCCGGAAAGGAACTGTCCGCGAGGCACGCTCGACTGCTTGCCATCTCGCCGCTGACCATCGCCGCGGGCGCGATGGTCCTCTTCGAGGTGCTGTCCATGGCCAAGGGCGCGATCACCCAGTACCCGGCATATTCGGTGGGCCGCGCGAACGTCGACGCCGTTCTCGGCCAACATTGCGGACTCGCCAACGACGTCCTGATCGAGACCGATCCGAACTCGTCGATGCTGACCCCTCTCTCCGGCAACGTGGCCACAGCTCTCTCCGCCGGTGGGGCGACGGGATTCGATCCCAATGGCGTGGCCTCCGACCTTCGAGCCGACAAGGAGGCCACCGCTACCGGTGGCGCGAACACCGTCGACACGGCCGAGGACACCGCCGGCAACTCGGCCGGAACCGGCGGTGGCGCCGGACAGACCGGCGTCAACGGCAGTTCGGTCGCGTTGCCGTTCGGCCTCGACCCGGCGACGACACCCGTCATGGGTAGCTACGGTCAGCCCTCCCCGGGCACTCTGACCAGTGACTGGTACCAACTCCCCGACGTGGGTGAGAACGCCACACGCGGAGACATCATCTCGATTGCCACGGCGGGTCGTGTTCGATCCGTCGACAAGGACGGGATCGTCACCTACGGCCAGAACGTCGAGGTCGAGTACGGCACAGCGCGCGGGGTCGACGATGCCGAAACAGACGCTGTGGAAACACTCGGAAAGATCGCACCCCTCGACATCGGGCCGGCACCGTCATGGCGGAACCTGAGAGTGCCGCTGGACCAGATTCCCGTCGAAGCCAACAGCATTCGACTTGTGGTCAGCGACTACGACAGCAAGGCCGACCAATGGGTGGCCGTTACGCCGCCACGGGTTCCGAAGACCCAGAAGCTCAACGACGTCGTCGGTTCGCAGGCGCCCGTCATGCTGGATTGGGCTGTCGGACTGGCATTCCCGTGCCAACGCCCCTTCGACCATCGGGTCGGAATTGCCGAGGTCCCCGAGTACCGGATCCTTCCCGACCATTCCGGCGCACTCGTGACCAGCGCATGGCAGGACCACTACGGCGGCGGACCGTTGGGGTGGATCGACCTGCTTCTGAGCGCTCAGACCATTCCGTCGTATCTCGACAACGACTGGGCTCGCGACTGGGGGTCGATCGAGAAGTACACACCGATCGATCCGAGTGCCGTGCCTGCCCAGGTCGACGAAGCGACCGTTCAGCGCTCCGGGACGTGGAACCCCGGATCGATGACCATGGTTTTCTGAGCGGCAGGTGACTGAGTGACGCGGTCCAGTGGCAGGCGGATCGGACGAAACGCCTGCGACTGGACACTTGTATGACTTAGTCTCCCAGGCATGGGAGCCCTGTCACGGTCTATTGCGCCTGCGCTGATGGCACTGACGTGTCTGTTCGGGGCGCTGGCCCTTCCCGCTCGCGCCTCGGCGGAGGCACCGGATGACTTCCTCTGGGGTGTTGCCACCTCCGGATTCCAATCGGAAGGTTCGTCACCGGACAGCAACTGGTCTCGATACTCCGATTCCGGACGAACCCACGACAAGATCGGTGACTCGGTCGACTTTCGCCATCGCTACGCCGAGGACATCGACCGGGCGGCCGATCTGGGATCGAAGGTTTTCCGATTCGGCGTCGAGTGGGCGCGAGTTCAGCCCGCCGCCGGGAGCTGGAACGAGACCGAATTCGCGTACTACGACGACGTGGTGGCTCACATCCGCGCGCGGGGCATGACTCCGATGATCACGCTCGACCACTGGGTGTATCCGGGATGGGTTGTCGATCAAGGCGGCTGGACAAATCCGAAGACGGAAGCCGATTGGCTGGTCAACGCAGAGAAGGTAGTCGAGCGGTACTCCGGAATCGGGGCGCTGTGGATCACGATCAACGAGCCGACCGTGTACGTTCAGCGTGAATTGACCTACGGCGGAATCGCACTCACCCAGGCGCCGTCGATGTTCGACTCATTGGTCCGAGTCCACCGGGCGATCTACGACCGCATCCATGTTCTCGATCCCGGTGCTCGCGTGAGCAGTAATTTCTCCTTCATTCCCGGCGTGTCCGAGGCGATCGATTCGGTATTCACGGATCGGGTACGCGACAAGCTCGACTTTCTCGGGATCGACTACTACTACGGTGTGGCCCTGAACAATCCGACTGCCGCGTACGCCGCACTCGACGAGTTCTACAACGTCACGCCACAACCCGAAGGCCTGTACGACGCATTGATGCGGTACTCCGGCAAGTATCCAGAACTCCCCCTCTACATCGTCGAGAACGGCATGCCCACTGACAACGGAGCGCCGCGCGCCGACGGATACACACGCTCGAATCACCTACGCGATCACATCTATTGGATGGAACGCGCCCGAGAAGACGGCGCCGACGTGATCGGCTACAACTACTGGTCGATTACCGACAACTACGAATGGGGTTCTTACCGACCTCGATTCGGGCTCTACACGGTCGATGTTCTCGGCGATCCCACTGCGGTTCGAATCCCGACCGACGGCGTCGACACCTACCGCCGAATCATTCACGACAACGGCGTCGGCGCCGACTACGTGCCCGTCATGGCTCCGGCTTTCTGCTCGCTCGTCGATCCTCCCCGCAGCTGTACGGCTACTCGATGAAGGCCGTTTTCCGAATTTCCTGCCCTCTCCGTCGTTAGGATGCCTCATGCGAACACTGCGAAATATCGCCGGAACTGCCGCTGCCACCGCTGCCCTGATCCTGCTCGCCGGGGGCGCTGCGACCGCAGCCCCCAACCCGGCTGATTCACCCCGCGAGGCGCAGGCACGTGCCTACATCGACGCCCTGGTCTCCCATGACGTCTCCGATGTCCACTTCGCCCCGGATGCGACGCGCGTCGAAGCCGGAATCAAGACCGGCTTCTCGGGACCACAGATGTCCGCAGACCTCGAAAACGGCATCCAATACCGCGTCATCCAGGGTGTTCGCGACCTCGAGATGTCGGAAGCCGGGGACATCGTCTCGACCACCTACCTGCTGGACGCGGGAATCGGTGGCACGCGCCTGATGACCGTGGAGATTCGTGAAACCTTCGAAGTCCGTGACGGTCTCATCCACGACGTCGTCGCCGACATCATTCCGGTGTCTGTGTCGTGACGCGCGCCCGATAGCTACTGGGCGGTGCACCCGAGACTCGGGTGCACATCGCGGTGAAGGCGGCCGGCGTCGAGTATCCGAGTTCAGACGCAACGGCTGTCACACTGGCACCGGCAGAGAGTTTCGGAAGCGCATGAAGAATGCAGGCGCGCTGCATCCACGACGACGCGCTGATCCCCGTTTCCGAGATCAGCAAGCGGTGCAGTGTTCGTTCACTGATATGGAGTTGCTCGGCCCACCGCGTGGGTGAGTCGTGAATCGACGGACCTGTGAGATACCTCGTGCACAACGCCCGCAATCCCGGGTGCCGCGGCAGCGGGAGTTCCACCGGCAGGGGCGCAAGATCACGAAGTTCGTGCAGGATCAGCTGAAATACCGCGGCGCCGCGCCCGTGGGCGGGGAAGTCGTCCGCCACGTTCAACTCGACGTCCATGTCGACTGCAGCGACCAGGAGCTCACGCAGAAGCGACGACACCGCGACGACTCGACACCTGACCGGGAACCACGGCGCCGCGGACGGTTCGATGTAGAGGCTTCGCGTGCTGACGCCGTCCATCGTCACCGCATGAGCGACACCGGCGGGAATCATGACCGCATTGGACGGCAGAACCGTCCACTCACCGTCTTCGGTTTCGACGTTCATCGCACCGTTCACAGCGAAGAGAAACTGGGCTCGTCGATGTTCGTGGGCGGCCAGCACATGACCGGGCGGGTAGTCGGTTCCGATTGCGAGAACACTGCGAGGTGAGTGATCGACGTCGTTGATCGAGATGTTGCGCACCGGAGGAACCTACCGAGTCCGTGTCTGATTGACAATGGAACGTGGCGAACCTTCGAATGTGCGCCAACGGCGAAATCGCTACCGTTCATCAAGTGCTTCACTACGCCCTCATCCTGCTCGCTTTCGGCGCCTTGACCGGAGTCACCACCGCTCTTTTCGGGTTCGGTGGCGGATTTGTCACCGTCCCAGTCGTTTACGCTGCATCCACGCTTCGGCCGGACGTCGTCGATCCGATGCATGTCGCCGTCGCATCCTCGGCGGCCGTGATGGTGGTCAATTCACTCAGTGCCACAGTCGCATTCAGGAACTCAGGACGGCTTCGGACGGAGTACATCCGGCCTCTGATCGGCCCCGTCGCAGTCGGAGCAGGCCTGGGAGCGGTCGCGGCGGGCCACGTCGACGACGCCGTCATCCGGATTCTGTTCGTGCTCTACCTCGTCGTGACGATCCTGGACAGTCTTCTGCGACAAGGATTTCTGACACCTCACGTACCTCGGGACCATCGAGGCCCGCACGGTCTCCGCACAGCCGGAATCGGAATCGGCGCCGTCGCAAGTTTCCTCGGCGTAGGCGGCAGCGTCATGACGGTTCCGATGATGCGACGCGGCGGAGTTCCGATGGCCGACGCCGCCGCTAGCGCAAACCCGTTGAGCCTGCCTGTCGCTGTCGTCGCGACTGCGGTGTACGCGGCCGCATCAGGGGGCATCACGGCCTCGGATCTGTCGGCGGGCAGAGTCGGCGCCGTCGACCTTCTGGCGGTCTGTGCGTTGCTCGCCGGCTCTCTACCGGCGATTGCGCTGAGCCGACGATTTGTCGGCGTCATCCCGGACCGCGTTCATGCCTGCGCCTATATCGCTCTACTCTGTGTCGTCACGACGGTGATGGTGATTGCTTAGCGCACGGCGTACCGCAGATAGATCACGCCGCCGTCGAATGTCTGCTCCTCGAGCAGTCGCAGGTCGAGCCTTCCTTCAGGGAGAGCGCGCAGTCCGCCCCCGACGCTCACCGGGCAGAGGAAGAGCCTGCATTCGTCGACCAGTCCCGCCGCGAAAGCACATGCTGCAACGGTCGGACCGCCGATCGAGATATCTTGTACCGCTTCACTCTGGAGCGCACGAACGGCGTCGGCGTCGAAGTCTCGGACAATTGTTGTGCGCGCCGTCGACACCTCGGTCAGCGTCGTGGAGTACACGACTTTGTCGATACCGCCCCAGATTTCGGCGAACTCGACAGTCGCCGCCTCGATTCCGGCAAACTCTTCCGGAACCGAAGAACCTCCCGACACCGAAGAGCCGTGAAGGCCCCCGTGTGCCATTGCTTCCCAGGGAATCATGGTCTCGTACATCTTGCGCCCGAGTAGGTACGTGCCGACTCCCCGCTCGAGCTCGTTGACGAACGAATGGACCTGCGCGTCGGGAACCGCCCAGTCGAAGTTCCCCTGCTCATCAGCCACATACCCGTCGATCGAACAGATCGCCGAGTAGATCAGGCTCACCATCGGTCCACGTGCAGCACATTGTCGACCGGTTCGCGGGCGGCTGGTTTGAACGTCTCTCCGGTGAAGTACGCCGTGGGAATCAATGCCGCTTGATGGAATCCGGCCGGAATGCCCAGCAGCTCGGCAACTTCCGCTTCACGCTGCAGGTGCAATGTCGTCCACGCCGTACCGAGTCCACGTGCCCGCGCGGCCAGGGCGTAACTCCACGCGGCGGGAAGGAGCGACCCCCACAACCCTGCCTGATTTCCCTCCGGCAGTGTCTTTCCTGCCTTGATACATGGAATGAGAAGAACCGGTACCTCGCCCATGTGCTCACCGAGCCACGCGACGCTGGTGCCTACGCGCTGTTGGATCGGCGCACGATCGGGATCGTCGGCGAAGAGTTTTGCCGCCGAACCATGAGAAGCGAGGTACTCGTCGGTGACTTCCTTGTAGATCTGCCCGACAGCCGCTCGCAGTGCCGGATCGGTCACCACCATCCATTGCCACCCCTGACGATTCGAACCGGAGGGTGCTTGCAAGGCGATCTGGAGGCACTCCTTCACCAGATCCAACGGCACGGGACGGGTCAGATCCAGACGCTTTCGAACCGTGCGCGTCGTGGTCAGTAATTCGTCGGGTGTCAGGTCGAGTACGGGGTACGGCGTCATCTCCCGATCATTGCACTGCAGCGAGCAGTGAGCAGGACAGTCCGTCTACACTTTTCTGATCCCGTGCGTGCTGGTTGTCGGGAGTATTCCCCGATCAAAGGACATTCGACATGAGTTGGCACGTCTGGTTGGCCTTCTTCGGAGCAAGTTGGGTGATCAGCCTGTCACCGGGAGCCGGCGCCATTGCGTCGATGTCGTCGGGGCTTGCCTACGGCCTGCGGCGAGGTTACTGGAACATCTTCGGGTTGCAATTGGGATTGTTGCTGCAGATCGGAATTGTCGCGGCCGGGGTCGGTGCAATTCTCGCCAGTTCGACCGTGGCCTTTTCCTTGATCAAGTGGTTCGGTGTCGCATACCTCGTCTATCTGGGAGTCAGGCAGTGGCGGTCAGCGCCCACCGAAGTGGAGACCGACGAAGCAACCGCGAGCAGTTCCGGCCCGATGATGATGCTTCGCGCATTTCTCGTGAACGCGAGCAACCCGAAGGCCGTCGTTTTCATGCTCGCAGTGCTCCCACAGTTCCTGGACCCTGCGGCACCGCTGCTGCCGCAGTATCTGATCATCGCCGCCACGATGTGCGCAGTCGACGTGATCGTGATGACCGGATACACCGGGCTGGCCGCACGGGTACTTACCTTGATGCGCTCCCCCAAACAGCAACGAACCACCAATCGAGTGTTCGCCGGACTGTTCTTCGGAGCCGCCGGCTTCCTCTCGAGCATCGGACGCGCAGCGGCTTGATCGCTCACACGGCTTGATCGCTCACAGGCCTGCAATCAAGTTGACGACGGACGCCACGATCACCGAACCGAAGAGGTACGACAGCAGTGCGTGGCCGAGCGCCATCGCGCGCATGTCCGACGACTTCAAGTTGGTGTCGGAAATCGCGAAGCTCATCCCGACCGTGTACGCCACGTACGCGAAATCGCTGTATCTCGGCGGTTCTTCCTGATTGAAGTCGATTCCGCCGTCAGGGCCGGAGTAGTACAGCCGCGCATATCCGAGGGCGAAGAGCGTGTGGACCGCCAGCCACGAGATCACGACGCTGCCGACAGCAACCGATGCCGCCACGACTTGGTAGTGATGTCCGTCGGGTGCCGCCAAGAGCAGGAACGCGATACCGACCAGGCTCGCGACGGCAGCGCCGAGAATCAGCAGGTGTGCGACGTTGCGCGCCGGTTCTTCCCGCGTTGCGTGGCTCGCGGTGAGCGTCGCATCGAAGGGCCAGACCAGAATCCACGTCCACACCGTGAACACCGTCGCCGCGACATCCCAGCCGATCAGGAACGCGAACCGCGGGTAGCCGACCCATGCCATCACGACACCTGCCGCGACACCGAGCAGCAGTCCCGTCGACACTCTCAGTGCGGGGCCAGCACCTAGCGCGCTGCGAGGAACGGGTTTGATCGGAAGGTCGTGCGATCGATCGTTCACGGGGTCAGTCAACCACCGTTCGCAGTGAGACGGTGGTTACGCCGCAGGGTAATCGAGAAGCAGGTGTCTCAGGCGTTGCACGTGTCGACCAAGGGCTTACCGTTGAATCTGTCCAGCACGTACTGCAATCCGACACCGAAATCCGCTACCGCCGGCGCGAGGTGGTTGTTACCGCTCCCCGGATTCACTGCAGGCAGGGTGTCGGTGAACAACGTCGCCTCGGCTCCGCGCGCGCACCAGTCCTGAACCAGGCGCCGGGTTTGCTCGTACGGGATGAAGTCGTCGTTGAGCGCCCCGTTGACCAGGATCGGCGACGCCGGGGTTCGCCGCCCGATGCGTTGTTCCTCGATCACCTGCTGGATCTCCGGTACCGATTCCACAACATCGGCGAGGGGTCGGCCGTCTGTGGTCCACGACGCCGTCGACTGCTTCCCGTACTTGGTTCGGGAATCGATGAGGCATTGCCCGGCGACGTCGGCGAGCACGGACCGGCCGTAGTCGTTGAGTCGAGACTCGATTGGCTCTCGGGCGGCGGGATATCGGTCGAGGACGCCGTTGATCGTGTAGCCGATCGCAGCCATCAGACCGGTACCGTCGATATGACGCAGAACGCTTGCCAGGTCCGCCGGGGGCGCGCTCGCGTAACTCCCGACCAGATTCAACTCAGGCGCGTATTCGGGTGCGAGTTCGGTTGCAGCGGCAGTGGCGCCGCCGCCCTGCGAATGGCCCCACAGCGCTATCGGATCGTCCACTCCTGCCTTCGCCAGGGCTCGGGCAGCGCGTGCACCGTCCAACATCGCATGGGCTTCCTCGGCGCGATTGACGTAGGTATGGACGCCGGGTGTTCCGAGTCCGATGTAGTCGGTGACGAACACGCGAACGCCCTGAGCAAGAAAAGCAAATGCAAAAGCGGACTCGTAGTTGACACCGACACTGTCCACACCGGCACCGTAGTTCGACGGATTCCCGGGTTCCGCCAGGCGGAGTTGACCGGCAGTGGGAAACATCCTCGACGGCGCGCACTGATCACCTTGGCCCTGCGTGCCCGGACCGATCACGACGGTCGGGCGCGGGCCCGCTCCTGACCACGGGGCAGCCGGCTCCAGGTACGAGCCCGACACAGCAACCTTGGAACCGTGGGTATCGGTACTCGAATACAGAATCCGAGTCCCCACACCAGGCACTCCGCCGACTGCACCGGCAAGCGGAAGTGGTTCCGTCCGAATCACCGAACCCGGATCACCGACCTCACCCGGACTCGCGTCGTAGAAATCGTTCGCAGGTTCGGCGTTCGACATCGGTGTGAACAGCAGCGACGTCGGCAGAAGCGCCGATACCGCAACGGCCGAAATCTTCACTGCCGCGAGGACAACCTTCCGGGTGCTCATGGACATCCAACGTATAGGCCTCAGTCGATACGCGGACCGGTTTCGATCTGCGGGACTTCAATCGGTCGGTACCAACTCTCACGTGAGCGGGCCATGCCGCTGGCCCCCCGATCCCCTGTTTTGACGGCCAGAACCTGATGAATCGTAAGCCGGTGCGGCTCCTCGAAACCCAGCGCACTGGCCGCGAGGTACAGCAACCAGGTTCGGACCCGGGGAGCACCGACTTGAAGGACTGCCGCGTCCCAGTTCTCGCGCAGGTTCTCGACCCATGCGCGCAGCGTCAAGGCGTAATGCTCGCGCAATGCTTCGCTGTCACGCGTCTCGAACCCTGAAAGTTCCAGCGCATCAATGGTTTTACTCAGCGGAAGTATCTCGCCGTCCGGGAAGATGTACCGGTCGATGAAACTGGATCCGTCATCGACCTTGTCCGACAACGACTTCACCGCCGCGATGGCGTGATTGAGAAGACGCCCCTCGGGCACGAGCAGCTCATGGAGTTTTGCCGTGTACACCGGCAAATTGGCAAGGCCCACATGCTCGGACATGCCGATGCTCGAAATCGCGTCGTACGGTCCGTCGTCGACGTCGCGGTAGTCCTGCACTCGAATCTCGATACGATCGGTCAGACCCGCGTCGGCAACTCGTCCCTTGGCGTACTCGACCTGCTCGTTACTCAGTGACACCCCGACAACGTCGACGCCGTAGTTCTGGGCAGCATGCAATGCCATCGATCCCCAACCGCAGCCGACGTCGAGCAGTCGCATTCCCGGCTTCAGATCGAGCTTGCGGCAAATCAGGTCCAGCTTCGCGAACTGAGCGGCTTCGAGGGATTCGACCCCCTCCGGCCAGTACCCGCACGAATAGACCATGCTCGGCCCGAGAAACAGTTCGTAGAAGCGATTCCCGACGTCATAGTGATGGGAGACGGTAGCCGAATCCCGTGCCTTGCTGTGCCGCGTGCCGCGCTTACGACGCATCTCGATCGACGGAGGTGATGGCGGTAGACCCAGTGCCCCCAAGCCGGCGAACGTACCGGCGGCGCGCACGATCGAGCGCAGCGGCAAGCCCGACAATCGATTCTCACCGAGCCGCGTGACCAGATCCGGGACATCGAGGAGCGCAAAGATATCGCCGTCTACGTCCAGATCACCGGACACGTACGCCCTCGCCAGCCCCAATTCGTTGGGAGAGTACAGGACTCGGCGTAGGGCACGCCGATTCCGGAAATGTACCTGCGCAGCGGCGTCAGGCGGACCTGCTTCCGAACCGTCCCAACACCGCACCCGAATCGGAAGCGGAACCCCGATCACGTCCTCGAAAACCGTCAGAATCTTGGTCGCGGCGCCAGTCACAAATCAACCCTCCGACAAAAGATGGTTAGCCGATGACAGAAAACTTACGCCCGATTCGCAAATCTTTCGCGCCATTTGTCCGAGTTTCGGGCAGTGTTCATCGAGGTTTCCCGTTCCTCACGGCTCCACCAGTCCGGCCAGGAATTCCACCAGCAGGCGCTTCGTGACCTCGCGGGGCAACGATTCCACCGCCGCGAGGACTGCCGCCATGTCCAGCGGAGAATCAGAAGAACCCCGAGGATCCAGCCCCGCCGACGTCAACGCCGCCGCGACGGCGTCACTGGGCAACGCGAGAACATCGGCCACGGTGACATCGCCACGTTCGAATGCTCCGGCCAACTCTGCCAGGGCCGGCGGCGCCGAGGCTGCCGCCGAGCCGCGAACGTCGTCGGCGCCGAGGACGAGCGCGCTAGTCAACTCGCCGAGCACGGACTCCGTCACCGGGGTGACGGTCAGGTGGGTGGTTCGAGGCAACGTCGTCCCGTCGGATTGCGTCGACGCCGGCTGCCCCTGAAGGACGAAACCCCGGGCACCGACGGCACTCACCCAGCGATGCGGATCGACTCGACGTTCGAGCGGCACGGAATCGTCGGTGGCGACCGCGAACAGCGGCCCCACCGGCGTGCCCACGACGCGAAGCCCGTCGATGCTCTGGACCGTGTCGATCAGCGCGCGCGTCGCCCGCTGAGCTCGGGACACCAATTCGGCGTATCCCGATTGACCGAGAACTTGCGAGATCGCCCACGCTCCGGCCAGCGCAGCAACGGATTTGGAACCGAGAAGGGTGGGATTGACCACCGGATACCCCGGCCAGTCCGTGAGTCCGAAATACTGCTTGCGATGCAGGTCGCGCCCTCGGTGCAGCAAGACCGAGACGCCTTTGGGTGAGTATCCGTACTTGTGGAAGTCGACCGACATACTGGTGACACCAGGCACCCGGAAATCCCAGGGCGGCAGATCACCCCACCACGGCAACGCAAGGCCACCGATGCAGGCGTCGACATGCAGTGGAATCGACTGTGCACGGGCAACTTTCGCAACCTCGGCGATCGGGTCGAGCGCCGCGAACGGGTAATTGGGCGCAGAGACGACGATCAGAACCGTGTCCTTCCGAACTGCCGTCGCAATATCGTGTGCGCCCACGCGCCCCGACGTGGGATCTACAGGTACCAGGATGAGTTCCAGTCCGAGTAGGTGCGCTGCCTTGTGGAAAGCGGCATGCGCGGTGGTCGGAAGAACCAGCGAACCCTCACCCGGCGGGAGCCCACGAAAGTCGCGAGCTGCCTTGACGGCCAACACACAACTCTCCGTTCCGCCGCTGGTGACATTGCCGACAACCACCTCACCGCCATCTGTGTCTGTATCCGCGGATCTATCTGCGGCTGTGCCTGGAGCTCCATGGAGGAACTCGCGAGCGAACGCAACCAACTCACGCTCCATCACCGCGGTGGACGGGAACACGGTCGGGTCGAGACCGTTGACCGGCTGAACCAGTCGAGCTGCGTCCGCTGCCAACTCGTCGAGCGCTGCGAGGCCGCTGTCGTACACGTACGACAGAACCCGGCCGCCGTGCGTCGGAGCGTCCTGCTCACGAAGCGAACGCAAACGAGTCAAGATGTCGGCCGCCCTCTTCTCGAGGTTTGCGCTCTTGCCCTGAAGTTCCTCGGCCTGAGTGGAACTCATCGTTCACCTACGTTCTCGTGAGTGGATTCTTGTTCGGTGCGGTAATTCCGCAATACGAGCAGGCTGATCGCAACCAGGATCGCCGGCACGACCGAGAAGCCGAGAGCTATTCCGGTCAGCGCTGATTGCGGTTGCACGACAGTCTCGCCCGCAGTTTTCGAGACGAAGCCGGTGACCGCGAGTACACCCAAGAACACCGCGGGCCCCAGGGCAAGGCCCGCGGTTTCCGAGGCGGTCCAGATACCGCTGAGCGAACCACCACGCTGGCGTCCACCGATTCGCGCGTCGTCCTCGATGACGTCCGGAAGCATCGCCAGCGGAAACACCTGCATCCCTGCGTAGGCAACGCCGGCAAGAGCGACGGCACCGTAGATCCACGACCCGGCGTCGACAGCCGCCAGCGTCAACAACGCAGTCGCGACGACAAACAGGATGGAAGACACGACGTAACCGCGAAGCTTTCCGTACCGATGCGAGAACCGGTACCACAGAGGCATGACGACGAGAGCTGGTCCGACGAGTGCAACGAACAGACCGGTGAGCGCGCCTTCGTTGCCCATCACGTAGGTCGCCAGATATTGCGCACCCGCCAACATCACAGCGGTGGCAAGAGCCTGAAGCACGAAGACGATGACCAGCAATCGGAACGCGCGGGTACGTCGTATCGCGTCGAACCCGTCCCGGTATTGCGCGAGCAACGAACCGACCGGCGCGTCCGCTTGAGTCACCGTGTGGCGCGCCGCTCCGCGAACTGCCCAGATCATTGCCCCACACATGAGCGCCGACACCCCGATCGCCATGACCAGATAACCGCGTGCTCCGCCCCCGGCAGCATCGCGAAGTTCCGGTCCACCAGCGCCGATGACCAGAATTGTCAGGGCCAGCACCGCAATTCGAACCGATACCAAACGAGTGCGCTCGTGGTAATCGCCGGTCAGCTCGGTCGGCAACGCGATGTACGGAACCTGAAAGAGGCTGTAGGCACTGGCCGCGAGCAGGAAGAAGACGAGCACCCACAACGCACCGACTCCGGGGCCGGCAGACACGGGGGCTGAGAACGTGAGGATGAAGAGCAACGGCAGCCCCAGAGCGCCTGCGAGCATGAGTGGCACTCGCGTACCAGTTCGATGGGAGCTTCGATCGCTGATCGACCCGATCAGCGGATCGATCAGCACGTCGGCGATTTTCGGGACGATGACCACGAGCGAGGCGAGCGCCGCGGCTACCCCGAGCGTGTCGGTCAGGTAGTACGCCAGTACCAGACCTGGAAGCACGCCGAAGCCGCCCGTACCGACACTTCCCGCTGCATATCCGGCTACCACGCCGCGCGAAAGCCTGTCAGGCGATCTATCTTCACGAAGACGTACCGGTTTGTCTGTAGTCACCGTCCACACACTAATGTCACGACTCGGCACCGCGAGGGCAAAAGAATCTCGATGACCAGAAGTCCCTCACTCGGACGGGCCCGGCATGCCAGACTGTGACCCGATTCGCACACGAACGAAAGCCTGCAGACGATGGTTGATCCACTGACAGAGATCTGGCCTCCGTACGGAGTCACGATCACGTGTGGGCCCGTCAGCTTGGTCCCCGTGCGCGACGACCATTTCCCCGAACTCGCTGCGCTGGTGCGGGCCGGCATTCACCCTGCCGAACAGATGCCGTTTCTCGTCCCCTGGACGGTGGGCACTCCCGACGAAGTGTCGCGAAGATTCATCCAATACCACTGGTCGGTCCGCGGAGCGATGACCATGGCCGACTGGAAATTCGAGACAGCCATTGTCGTCGACGGAGAAATCGTCGGCTGCCAGGCGTTCGCCGCGACGGACTTCCCTGAAAGTCGTACCGGAGAAACCGGCTCGTGGATCGGGCGAGGCTTCCAAGGCCGGGGTATCGGCACTCTTGCCCGACAGGCAATCTGCGCATTCGCATTCGACTCTTTGGGCGCACGAAGCGTCGTGTCGTCGGCGTTCACGGACAACCCTGCCTCGATCACTGTGTCGGCCAAAGTCGGGTACCGCGCGGACGGCACGGTCGAGGAGTTGTCCGCCGACGGTCGTATGACCGTACGTCGACTTTTCACCCTCAGCCGCGAAGATTTTGTCGCACCGCCGTATCCCGTCGAAGTGACCGGCGCAGACGCGCTCAAGGCGATGCTGGGCATCGATTGAGCGAGCTACCCGTGCACAGCGACAACCGGTAGAACGGACGCATGGAACCCTCCGACATGATGGCCGCAGTCACCTCGTCCATGCGCGACCGTACCGGGCGCACTCTCGAAGAATGGGTCGAGGCTGTACGGACGTCCGGGGTCGACCCGCTCGATCAGAACAAAGTCCGCAAGTGGCTGAAAGCAGAGCACGGTGTACCGCAGAATACGCAGTGGGCAATCGCGTTCGAGGCCGCCAAACAGGCTGGATGGGTGGAGCCGACCGTCGAGCAGTACATCGACCAGCAGTACAGCGGCCCGAAGGCGGCGCTGCGACCCATCTTCGATGCAGCCCGACGTCTGATCGAAGAACTCGGAACCGATGTTCGAGTCGAAGGCCGCGGAACCTACACGCCCTTTGTTCGCGCTCGCCAATTCGCTGCCATCGCAGCGGCCACCAAAGCCCGAGTCGACCTCGGACTACGTTTCGTCGAGGCCCCCGGTTCCGAACTTCTGGTGCCGGCCAAAGCACCCGGGCAGTCGAGTCACAAGATCGGGCTCACCAGCACCGAGGACGTGAACGACGAAGTCGGATCGCTGATAGCGATCGCGTATCAGCAGAACGGCCGGTAGGACACTCACTCACCGCCACGCAGCCGCTGACCGGCAGGCTGCACGAAAGTCCCTGTTCTCCTTGTCGGAGAACAGGGACTTTCTTCACCGCGGGGAAGGTCGCTGCGACGTGTCAGCTCAGGCCGAAGAGCGCGCCGATGATGGTCCGAGCAGCCTCGAAGAGCGCGTCGACGGACGGGACACCGATTTCAGAGCTGATGGAAAAAAGGGAACCCAACATACGATCCTCCGGAGATAGTTTCTGAATGGCTTACTGCCACAAGGGAAATGCTACAGATTCTTCTCGCCAAAGATAAGTGGGGGGACCCTGAGGGTGACAATTCCGGACCAAAGTCCCGGCCCGTTAGATCTATTGCACCCCACTATGATTGCGATCCTTCGAATCGGAATCGTCACCGCCATGATCGCCGACGAGAACGTGGGCGACCTCCGCCAACACCTCCGTGCTCGACATTTCCGAGTGAGAGCAGTCGACCAGGTACGCCCGCAACGGCCCTACCAGTTCGGACCACTTTTCGACCAGGTGACGATGCTCAGGCAGATCGTGCTGCGCCACAAACAGTTCCACCGAGCCCGAATAGGGTCTGGGCCCGTGATCCCGAACGATCCGTGACAGCTTTTCCACCCGCCCCACTACCGATTCCAGAACAGTATCGGTCAGGAAATCCATATCGGTCTGCCGTCGGATCTCTGCCGCAACCTCCGCAAAAGTCACTGGCGCAGAATCAGTTTCGACCTCTGCCAGTCCGATCTGCGCGAACAACTCGGAAGGCTTCGGGGCTGATTGCACAGACGGCATCATCTCGGGCAGCAGCGCGTCGAGCAACACGACCGAACCGACCAGATCGCCGGCCTCTTCGAGCTGGCTCGCCATCTCGAGAGCGATCGTTCCGCCGGCTGACCAGCCCAGCAGATGGAATTCACCCGACGGCTGCACCGTCCGTACGGCATCGACGTACCCCGACGCCAACTCCGCCACCGTGCCTGGCAATTCACCTGCACCCGTTGCCTGGATTCCGTACACCCGTCGACCCCGCAAGTGACCGACGAGTCCGGCGTAGCACCAGGCAATTCCGCTGACCGGATGCACACAGAACAACGGCGGCCGTTGGTCGTCGGGGTCGCCGCCGAGCATGACGACCGTGTCCAGCGGATCCGAATGAAGCGAATCACCCTCGAAGACATCGTCATGAACGAGGTCCATCCGAGACGCAAGCTCCGCCACAGTTCGATCGGTGAAAATCCATTGAACCGGGAATTCCCTGTTCAAGGTCTCACGCAAGCGCGAAGCCACTTGAACTGCACCCATGGATGTCCCGCCGAGCTCGAAGAAGTCGTCGTAGCGACCGACCGACTTCGCGCCGGTCACACCTTCGAATGCCTGTGCCACGTGACGTTCGGTATCCGAGACAGGTCGATCCACACTCGACCCTAGCTGGGGTGCAGGAGCAGGAAGTGCCGCTGCGTCTATCTTCCCCGAAGCGAGCAACGGTACCTCGCCCACTACCGTCACCGACGAAGGCAGCAGGTGCTTCGGCAGCAGGCCGGAGACGAACCCGCGAAGCTCCGATTCCGTCGCCGAACCGTTTTCCGCCAACGTCACATACGAACGGAGTTCAGCGGATCCGTGTCCGTCGTCAGCGACAACGGTTACCGAGAAGGTCACTGCTCCATGGCTTGACAGAGCCGCGTCGACCTCCGCCGGTTCCACGCGGACACCCCGCACCTTCACCTGTGCGTCGTTGCGACCCAGGTACTCGAGCGCTCGGTCGTGACGCCTACGACGCACGAGGTCACCCGTGCGATACATCCGAGTCCCCACCGCGTGAGGATTGGCAACAAAACGCTCGGAAGTCAGACCCGGGGAGGCGACGTACCCGCGTGCCACATTCTCACCGGCGAGGAATAGTTCTCCCTCAACGCCATCCGGAACCGGTCGGAGCCTCTGATCGAGAACAAATGCCGTCGTGCCAGGTACCGGGGTGCCGACAGTGACGTCCCCGTCAGTGATCCGAGCGGAAATCGATGCCGCAATCGTTGATTCGGTCGGTCCGTATCCGTTGACGATGCAATGTCGGCTCGACCAAGCCGACGCAAGACGGGCAGAGAGTGGTTCCCCCATCGATTCGACGATCAGCGGGGGTACTGCATCCGGATCGATCGTGGCCAGGACGGTCGGCGTCACGATCAAATGCGTGACGTCGGCGGCTACCACCAGATTCGTGAGTTCCTCTCCCCCGTAGACGAAGTCAGGAGCCAGAATCAACGTTCCACACCCTGCAGCCGCGAGAAGGATCTCGATCACCGACGCGTCGAACGTCGACGACGCCAATTGCAGGACGCGGGGGCCACGATCGAGCTGAGCGATCTCGGCGTGCGCGGTGCAGACATTCATGATTCCGCGGTGTGAAACCTCGGCACCCTTGGGTCTTCCCGTGGAACCCGACGTGTAGATGACGTAGGCAAGGTTGTCTAGGTCAGCCCTACTCGCCGAAACCGCGGCAGGCTCACTCGCAGTGCGGGATTCATCCATTGACAGCCACTCGACGCAGGCAGGCAGACTTGCGGCCGCACCGTCCGCCGTCAAACCGACAACCGAACCGCACTCCTCGATCATGGTCTGCCGACGCGCTGTCGGCAGCGCCGGATCGAGCGACAGCCACGCTGCGCCTGCCCGCGCTACCGCCCACAACGCAACGATCCACAGATGCCCGCGCCCGAGCGCAACGGCCACCACGTCATCGGGTCCGATTCCTCGGACCACCAACTCGCGCGCCCAGTACGACGACTCCTCGTGCAGGTCGCGATAGGTCCAGCGCCGGCCGTTCTCCTCCAGCGCGATGCCGTCGGGTACCTGCCGCAGCGCGCGTTCGAATATGTCCGCAATCGTCAGCGGTTCGACATGGCGAGGATTCGCAGCCGTCAGCGCCGAGCGTTCGAAACTGGACAGCAATTCGATCTCCCCGACCACGATCTCGGGTTCACCTGTCACTGATTCGGTGACACGTGCCACCCGCTGCATGAACAGTTCCGCGGTCGACTCGCGGAACTTGTCCGTGGCATACAGCAATCGAATCGTCAGACTGTCACCGGTGTCGACCAGGTCCCACGTCAAGTCGTAGCCGGTCGAGGACCCTGCGTTGTCGATGTCGAAGACGGTGATGCCGTCGATCTGCGGCACGTCGAGCGCTCGTCGATAGGCCAGCATGACCGTGAACAGCGGATGCTCGTTCATCCTGCGCGGCGGATCGACCCTCGCGACTACGTCGTCGAACGAGACGTCCGCGTTCGCCATTGCTTCCAGATCGACGCGGCGCACCTCGTCCAACACCGTGGTGAAGCGGTCGGCGGAGTTGATTCTCGTGCGCAATGCGACGGTGCCCACCATCATGCCGGCGACGTTCAGTAGCGCCGGATCGTTCCGCAGACTCACAGCTGCTCCCACCACGACGTCGTCCGTGACGCACTCGCGGGCGAGCAGTACGGCGATCACGCTGTGGACGACCATGAATACCGTGACGCCATGTGAACGAGCCAACGCCGACAACGCGTCGTAGGTGGCGCCGTCGAGGACTTCCGTCACCATCTCCTCGGATCGTGAAGACACGGCACTCCGGGGGTTGTCGACGGGTAGAGCCAGCACATCCTCGACGCCACGAAGTGCGCTCGACCAATAGTCGAGTTGCCGGTGAGCCACGCTGAGAGAATCCTCGGGGTCACCCAAACTCTCTCGCGCCCAGTGGCTGTAGTCGCCGTAGCTGACTCCGTCAGTGGAGCGGACCCATTCCTTTCCAACAGCCCTGGCCTCGAAGGCTGACGCGAAATCGGCCAGGATCGGGTCCATCGACGCACCGTCGACGGCAATGTGGTGAACCACAATCACCAGGACAGTCACTCCTGCAGAGTCGACTCCGTCATCCTCGGTGAATACACGCACCCGGAACGGAACATCGCGTTCGAGATCGAACGGCACAGTCGCGAAAGCCCGAGCGCTCGCTTGGAGATCGTCGACGGACACTGTCGTGAGATCGAATGCGACAGAGCCCATTTCAACCTGTTGTGGACCGAATTCACCCGGAACAAACACAGTTCGCAATACGGCATGGTGATCGACGACGTCACCGAGGGCGCTGCGCAAGACCGAACGATCGACTTCGTCTGCCAGGACCGCTGCAAACGTCAGGTTGTACGCAGTCGATTCCGGCTCGAGCTGATTGATCAGCCAAAGTCGTTGTTGCGAGGGCGCCAGAGGTGCCGGCATGCCAGAATCACGTCGAGTCAGTTCGCGGCGCTTGTCATCGGTCGCGCTTGCCGACAGCCACTGAGACATCGCTCGCGGCGACGGATTGTCGAAGACCGCGCGAACGGGCACATCCCGCGCGAAGATCGAGGCAAGTCGACCTGCCACCGCTGCCGCTGCCAACGAATCACCACCTGATTCGAACAGGTTGTGCAGAGCGCCGAAACTTCCGGACACGTGTTCCGACATGACAGCGGTGACGAGTTCCTCCGAGACCGTCACTGCGGCATCGGGCGCCTGGCTCTCGAACACGTGGCGCCGCAACGCATCTGCGTCCAACTTTCCGTTCGACGTGAGTGGGATCGACTCCAGCACGACAACTCGGCCGGGCATCAAATACGCAGGCAACATCGAGGCCAACTCGATTGTCAGCTGATCCGATTCCAAACAATCGCCGACCGCACACGCAACGGCGATCTCGTCGACGAGGACAACCGCAGCGGCCTCGACGCCCGTGCATCGACGCAGAGCTGATTCGATTTCGGCAGGCTCGACGCGGATTCCGCGCACGCTCATCTGGCGGTCGGAGCGTCCGACGAATCCGAGCGTGTCATCCGTGCGGCGGTGGACCAGGTCACCGGTCCGATAACGTCGGCGTCCCCCTGGTGCTGCGATGAACGAGCTGGCGGTGCCGGCGGGATCTCCGGCATAGCCCATCGCAAGCCCGGGCCCGCTGACATACAACTCACCGATCCCGGCCCACGGCACCGGACTTAGTCGAGTATCGAGTACCTCGGCACCGATTCCGGCGAGCGGGACTCCGATGGTGACCCGATGATCCACCTCGGCGACAGTCGTGACCACCGTGCATTCCGTCGGTCCGTACGCATTGAGCATCCGCGCGCGGCGACTCCACGCACGCGCGGTGGACGGTGAGAGCACATCGCCACCGACTGCCACCACCTCCAACGAATCGAACCGCTCCGGAGCCATCGTGTCGAGTACGGCTGGAGTGGACAGCATGTGAGTGACGCCGCGTTCTGCAACGAATTCTTCGAGTGCCCGTCCGCCGAAAGCCTCGCGAGGAGCGACAGCCAAGGTAGCCCCGGCGCCGATCGCCAACATCATCTCGAGGATCGCTGCATCGAACGTCGGTTTGTATCCGTGCAGCACAACCGAGTCCGACGTCACGCCGTACTTCCGGACAGCATCGTCGGTCAGCAGGCCCAGTCCTCGGTGCGTAACTGCAACGCCTTTCGGTTCACCAGTCGACCCGGACGTGTGAACAACGTACGCGACTGAATCCGGATACTGCCGACCTGGAACGGGACTGCGGTCGACGAGCACTGTGCGCAGTTGCTTCAACCGTGCCGGCGGCAGGTCGGGGTCGATCGGCACGAATGCCGCGCCCGTTTTCGAGATCGCCAACATTCGGACCAGGTACGCGATAGTCCGTACCGCCGGAATCTCGTACACCGCACCAGGTCCCGCTCCGCGAGCCACCAGTTCCCAGGCTTGCGCATCCGAGGCAGAGTCGAGTTCGGCATACGTCACCGTGCGCTGTCCGTCGTCGAGAGCAACGTTGTTCGGGAATCGCGCCGCGGTGGCGGTGAAGATGTCGGTCAGTGTCCGGGACGAATCGACGTCGACAGCAGCCCAACTGGGCGCCGTGCCCACCGCGAGATCCGAAACGAGTACAGGCACATCCTCGGCGATCGAGGCGAGCACTCTCGACAGTTGTCGAGTAACTGCGTCGGCGCTCGAAGGATCGAAAGCGCTCGCGGCATAGATGACAGCGCCGGTCAATGATCCGTCGACAGCGGGTGAGAACGAGACATGCATGGGGAACTTCGTCGTTGCGGTCTCGATTTCGCGAGCCTCGATCCTCAGACCCGCCACCTCCACGGCAGGAACCGCGAAATTCTGCAGACCGAGCGCAACCTGCGGAGTTCGTCCGCCGAGCACATCACCAACCAATTCGGCAGGAACAGAGCTGTTTTCGAACGCAGCCACATCAGCGTCGAAAGCTGCACCTATCAGAAGATCGATCGGCACATCCCCGTCGACCCGAAGGCGAAGAGGCACCGTATCCACGAACATGCCGACCACGCCGTCGAGCTGAGGCGTCCGCCGTCCGTCGACAGCTGTCGCGATCACGACATCGGGATTTCCACTCAGCTTGGCAAGCACCACGGACAACGCCGCATGAACCACCGCAAACAGCGAGACCTTCAAGCGGTCGGCTCGCGCCTGCAGTGCCGAGGTGATGACGGTTGGTATCACGAAGTTCACTCGCTGCGCCACGGAATCCGGCCCGCCATCAGAGTGATCCACCGTCAGCGGCGACACAGATGTCACACCGTCGAGCGTTCGGCGCCAGAACTCTTCGACGACAGGGGAAACGTCACGTGCTGCCTCCCACGCGGCAAAATCCCCGTACTGGATCGGCAGCGGAGACCATTGCGGATCCAGTCCCACTCGTCGCTTGCCGTAAGCGGTCAGCAGGTCGCCGACCACCGTTCGCATCGACACCCCGTCGACTGCGATGTGATGAAAACTCACTGCCAGAACGTGCCTGACCGGTGACACCTGGAGCAGCATCCAGCGCACCGGCAGGTCTGCTGCTACGTCGAAACCGCGCGAGCCGAACTCTTGCAGCAGGGCCTCGACCTCGATGTCGCCGACCAGTCGCGTTTCCACTGTCACGGCGGACGGAGGATCTACCACCTGAACCGGTGGGGTGCCCGGATACCGGGTTCTGAGGACGTCATGTCGGCCGACAAGATCCGTCATTGCCTGACGCAGCGCGGGCACGTCCAGTTCACCGTCGATCTCGATGCAGATCGGCAGGTTGTACGCACCGCTCGCCGTGTTCCGCTGGTTGAGTACCCACATCGAGCGCTGGTTCCGTGACAGGGGTGCGGGCGTGGGGTCGCGGCGCGGTTCCAGTCGGACAACATCGGTCGCCGTGCTGCTCCGCTCGAGCGAATCGAGCCGGGCCGCCAACGCCGCAACTGTTGGATGCTCGAATACGGTCCTCAGCGGAACAACTCGTCCCAGAGAACTACTCAGGAGTGAGGTGACCTCGGCAGCGGACAGCGAGTTGCCCCCGAGCGTGAAGAAGTCTGCGTCGCGATCGCCCCCGTCGCCGCCCAGAACCGCGGCGAAGGCCTCAGCCACCAGGTGCTCGGTGGCGGTGTCCGGGCCCTCGGTTCGGGAAGCATCGAGCGCCGGCAACGGTAGACCGGCGAAGTCGACCTTGCCGTTCCGCATCGGAAGCTCGCCCTCGAGGTCGAGGTCGAGGTCGACGACGACATGCGGAACCATGTACGTCGGAAGGAGTTCTGCAACGGTGGCGCGCAGTCCACCCGTGTCAACTCTCTCCGCGCCTGAACTTCTCACGTAGGCGACCAAGAGCGGACTTCCACTTTCGGTCGTCCGTACCCCGGCGACGCAGAAATCGACGTTCGCGACAGAGTGAATGACTGCCTCGATCTCGCCCGGTTCTATCCGGACACCATTGACCTTCACCTGCGAGTCGGTTCGCCCGAGATAGTGCAGGCGATACGTGTTGCCATCGGATGTGGAGATTTCGGATGTGGAGATTTCAGGCTTCCACATCACCAGGTCGCCGGTTCGGTACATCCGGACGCCTGAACTCGTTGCCACGAATCGTTCCGCAGTTCGGGCAGGTTGCCCGGCGTAACCGCGCGCAAGCATTCGACCTGAGAGATACAGTTCGCCGGCGACTCCCGGCGGCACCGGTTCGAGTCGATCATCGAGCACGACGGCGTCGACCCCGGCCAGTGGATACCCGACGGATCCGTCGTGAGTGTCAGATGACAGTTGTTCAACCGACAGAGGCTCGGTAGCAAGCGAATACATCGTCGACTCGGCAGGTCCGTATCCGTTGATCACTCTGCGTCCGGCTTGCCAGCGCTTCGCCAAGGCGCCGCCGAGTCGCTCGCCCCCGAACATCACCGTTGCAAGGTCCGGCAGCGCCGGATCGCCGATCGAGGCGACGACAGTAGGTGTGGCGCAGAGATGAGTAATTCGCTCGCGCCCGAGTGCTGCGGCGAGTGCCGAGCCGAACAACTCGTCGTTCTTTGCAAGGACGAGCGTCGCCCCCGACGCACTCGCAATGAGCACCTCGAGCAACGTCATGTCGAACCCTGGCGCGCCGCGATGGAATACGCGAGAACCTGGCCCGGCCGAGAATCGAGCGGGCAGGTCTTGGCCGATCACACCGAGCCCGCCGTTGGTCACGACCACAGCCTTCGGCGTTCCGCTCGTTCCCGAGGTGAAGACCACGTAAGCCGTCAGGCTGTCGGAATGTTCACGCGCGCTTCCACCGTCCGCGAAACCGCCTGCAGTGCCGTCGTTCGGTGAGCCCAGTGTCTCGAGGACTTCACGTACTCGCGCCTGCGGCTGTTCCGGGTCCACCAATGCCGGCGCCGCACCGACCTTCGCGATCGCCCACAATCGCACGATCGACGCGATGGACCGATCGGCAGTCCAGGCAACGACGTGGTCGACTCCGACTCCCCCGGAACGCAACTCGTCGGCCGCAACATCCGACTGTGCATCGAGGTCCCGGTAAGTGAGTGTGTTGCCCTCGCCCTCGACAGCTACGGCATCCGGAGCGGATTCGACCCCGTATCGCAGCATCGAGGCAAGCGTCGCACCGGAACGCCGAGATGGATCGGGACGTTCGGCCGCGCCGTGTGCGGGGACGAGAAGTGCTCGTTCCGCACGATCAAGAAGGTCGATTCCCCCGACGACGACGTCCGGGTCGATCGACACGTGATTCAGGACGCGCTCGAACCGACTCGCAAAGCTCGACACTGTCTGATCGTCGAATAGATCAGCGTTGTAGACGAATTCGAGACCGAGTCCGCCCCCGATCCCCTCGTCCACGACGTTGAGTTGCAGATCGAAGTTCGCCTGCCTGACCTCAGGCGCAATCTGCGTAACCGTCAACCCTGGCAACGACCACGTAGCGGAATGGGCTGTCTGGAACGAGAGCGCCACCTGGAACAACGGGTGTCGCGAACGCGATCGTGGCGGGTCGATCAGATCGACCAGCGATTCGAAGGGCATCTCTGCGTGCGCGAACGCCGCTACGTCGCGCTGACGAACTTGCTCGACCAACTGTCCGAACGACTTCGACGGATCGACTTCGGTTCGGAGAACAATCGTGCCGGCGAACATGCCGACGAGGTCGTCGAGTTCAGGTGCGACGCGTCCGGCGACCACGGTGCCGACAACCACGTCACTGCTGCCGTTGTACCTCGCCAGCAGTGCCGCGAAAGCAGCGTGAACAACCATGAAGATAGTCGCGTTGTTCGATCGTGCCACTGATTGCAGGCCCTCACGTACCGAACCTGAGATCTCGACCCGACGACTCGACGCACGGGCCGACGGCGAGCGTGGGCGGTCCAGGGGTAGTGTCACCTGCTCGGGAAGACCTTCGAGAGCCTGCTTCCAGTAGCTGGAAACCGTGTCCGGAATCCCCGCTTCTATCTGCCAGGCAGTGTAATCGGAGTATTCGAGCGCCGGTGGCGACCACTGCGGAGCGCGCTGCTCCGAGCGAGCGAGGTACGCGAGCGTGAAGTCACGTACCAACACTTCCAGCGATCGAGCGTCGGCGGCAATGTGATGGACTACGACGGCCAGGACGTGTTCGTCCGGTGAAACCTGGAAGAGCGCCGCCCGTACGGGCGGATCCACGGTGACGTCGAATCCCGAACCCACCAGTCCTGCAATGGCATTCCCGGCATCGTCGCCGGCCAGTACCTCGAGCTGAAGACGCGGACTCGCCACCTCGAGGTCGAGCACCTTCTGAACCGGGCGCTCACCGACAACCGGGTACACGGTCCGCAGAGTGCGATGGCGATCGATCAGGTCCCGAATTGCCAATTCGGCTGCAGCTACGTCCAATTCACCCGTCAGTCGCACTACGATCGGGATGTTGTATCCGGCGGACTCTGTATCCAGCTGGTTCAGGATCCACATTCGATACTGGGAAGCCGACAATTGCACGTCCGCAACGCCCGAACGAGGTACCGAAGACAACAGAGACGCGTGCCCCGTGCCGATTCGGGCAGCAGCGATGCCGGCCAACTGATCGACATACGGGTGCTCGAACACGTCGCGGACATCGAGGTTGCTGCCCAGAACGGCGTTCACACGCGACGAGAGCCGAGTGGCGGTCAAGGAATTGGCCCCTTGATCGAAGAAATCACGAACCGGATCTACATGCGGAACTTCCATCAATTCGCTCAGGATGGCTGCGACTGTCTGCTCGAAGAAGTCTCGCGACTGCCGAGACGACTGCGTGAGCGACGTCGGGTCCGGCAGCGATGCTCGGTCGATTTTGCCGTTGATCGTGACCGGTAGAGACGCGAGCGGCATCAAAGCCGACGGGACCATGTGCGCGGGCAACAACGAACGAGCTGTCCGTAACACGTCATCGAGGTCGTGCCCGCTCTCCGGCGTGATGTAACCGACCAAGGTCGGTCCGCTGTCGAGTTCTCGCACCATCACCGCGGCCTGCGACACCGACGGGTGAGCCAGTAGTGCGAATTCGACCTCACCCGGTTCGACGCGGTAACCACGCAAGGCAACCTGACCGTCGGCGCGGTGGACGTATTCGAGTCGACCGGCTCGCCAACGGACCAGATCGCCGCTGCGGTACATCCGCGATCCGTCGAATCCGGGTTCAGCCACAAATCGCGAAGACGTCGTCCCGGGCTGCCCCAGATAGCCTTCGGCCACCTGCGGACCGGCAACGTACAGTTCGCCGACAGATCCCGGCGGGACAGGCTTCAACGACGCGTCGAGTACGTAGCCGCGCAGTCCTGGTAGCGGAGATCCGATCGGCGAGGCAGCCTCGTCGCCGGACGAAAGCTCGAAACTCGTTACGTGGACCGTTGTTTCGGTGATACCGAACATGTTGACGCCGCGCACATTCGGGTGCCGTTCGAACCATGTCTGGACGCGCCCGAAGTCGAGACGATCACCGCCGAAAACAATCGACCGGAGCGGAAGCGGCTTTTCTTCTGCAACTTCCGCCAACGCATAGAACGCGGCCGGCGTCTGATTGAGAACGGTGACTCGTTCCCGCACAATCAGATCCACGAATTTTTCGGGTGAGCGTGCGACGTCACTGTCCACGATCACCACGGATCCGCCGGTGGTCAGAGCACCCCACATTTCCCACACCGAGAAGTCGAATGCGTACGAATGAAACATCGTCCATACGTCTTCGGGCCCGAAGGCGAAGATCTCGCGTGTCGAGGCGAGAAGAGCCAACACGTTTCCCTGAGACACCACAACGCCTTTGGGCGCTCCGGTCGATCCCGAGGTGTAGATCACGTAGGCGGCGGACTCCGAATGCGCAACAGGCCAGTCGGCAGTCGTGCCACTCGTCTCGTTCACGAAGATGACAGGTTGGTCGTACCCGGCGAACCGCACAGCTGATTCGGCCGTCGACAAGATCGACGTCGGGCGTGCATCGGCCAGAATGTACTGGATACGAGCGTCGGGATACTGCACGTCGATCGGTACATAGGCGGCGCCCGCGCGGACGACTGCGAGAATGGCTACGACGAGGTCGACCGATCGAGGCAGGGCGACTGCCACGCGATCCCCGACTCGAACTCCTCGATCGATCAAGACGGCAGCAAGCACCTCCGAGCGGACTCGCAACTCGTCATAGGTGACGCGACTGTCTCCACTCGTCACGGCGGTTGCATTCGGACGCCGCGCTGCGACGGCCCCGAACAGGTCCGGCAGCGACTGCGCGACACTTGCCGGCGCCGGCGCCGGCGCCCAAGCCAGCAGCTCCTCACGCTCCGCGGTACTGAGAACATCGATGTCACGCAACAGGATCGACGAGTTCTCGGATACCGAGTCGCACACTCGGCGCAGTCGCTCGACCCAGCCGCCTACGGTGGCCGTATCGAATAGATCGTCGGCAAACCGGAAGATGCCGTGAATACCGTTCGTGTCGCCGTCAACCGTGCGGTCTTCGCGCACCGTCACTTCGAGATCGAAACGAGGGTGTGCCGGGGGCAGCGCAGCGCCGTGGGCCGTCATCGCTCCCAACGCGATCTCGGGAATCGAGGACAGCGGATCGACGGCAAGAACCACGCGCAGGAACGAATTCTTCTCTCCTGCGGCCCCACCGACCGCGTGCTCGACCACCCAGTCGAACGGGACGTCGGCGTTGGACAGAGCCGCCACATCGACCTCGCGCACCCGACTCAAGAACTCACCGAAAGTCTCTGCGCCGCGAAGGAGCGTTCGCAGCGCCACGGTGCCGACGAACATACCGACGGCGCCGTCGAACGAAGGATGCGTTCGACCGGAGGTCGGCGTTCCGATGACAATGTCGGGCGCACCGGTGATCTTGCTCAGCGCGATCGCAAGGCAGGCGTGCAACACCATGAAAGTAGTGCAGTCGTGGGCTCTGGCGATCTCGTTCAGCGCCGCATGGACGGGCGCGGGCAACTCGAACGTCAGGTCTCGCGCCGACGCCGGCCGGCCCGGTTGGCGGGACCTGTCCGCGGGGAGAGCAAGAGTCGGATCAACGCCCGCGAGGGCGCCGGACCAGAATTCCAACTGCCGCCCAGCCAAGCTCTGCGGATCCGCAGGATCACCGAGAACGGTTCTGTGCCAAGCGGAATAGTCGCGGTGGTCGAGCGAGGTCGAAGGCCAGGTCGGCGATCGCCCGTCGGCGCGGGCGTCGTACGCCGCGATGAGATCCGAAACGATCGTTGCAAACGAAAGGCCGTCCAAGGCGATGTGATGCGCAACCACGGTCAAGCGGTGGTCGAGATCGCTGTCCGAGGTGAGGATCAAACGAAGCGGCGCATCGGTCGACAGGTCGAACCCTGCCGCAACCAAATCCGCTGACGCGGAGTCGTAATCCGCGGACGGAACCTCGATCAGGGTCACGGACCCCGCGGATGGTGCTTGGATCGGCCACGCGTCGTGATTCTGGTCGAACGAGAACACCGTACGCAGAACGAGATGGCGATCGGTCAGGTCACCAACCGCCGCGCTCATCGCCACTGCATCCAGCGCACCGCTGAACGTGACCTCGAACGCGATGTTGTACGCCGACGACTGCGGATCCAGACGGTTGAGAAGCCACAGACGTTGTTGCGCCGGAGCGATTTCCACGATGACGTCGCCCGAAATGCGCTCGGGCTCCACCACCCACTCCGCCCGACCCTCACGGATCTTCCGGGCCAACTGCGCCGGCGTCGGGGCACCGAACACATCCCTGACACCCACCCTTCTCCCGAAGGCGGAACTGACGCGAGCAGCGACATACACGGCGTCGAGAGAACTACCGCCCCAGGCGAACAGATCGGAGTGCGGTCCGAGAACTCCGACGCCGAGGACCTCGGCCATCACCGAGGCAATCAATTCCTCGTCGTACTCGATCGGACGGTGCGCCGCCGCGCGCTGCTCGGCGACCGCAGAAGACGTCGGTTCAGGAAGCGCTGATCGGTCTGTCTTTCCATGGCTTGTGACGGGCAACGCTGCCAGAATCGTCACCGAACTCGGAAGCATGGAACGAGGGAGTAGGGAAGTCAGGTGATCGAGCACCATCGCCTGACTCAATGGATGAGGTCTGCCATCCCCGAGTTCCGTCGCGGTCACATACGCCGCGATGGACCCCGCCCACTCGATCACCGCTGCTTGCGCGACGCCAGGCGTGGACAAGAGCACAGCCTCGATCTCGCCCAGTTCGATGCGTACTCCACGGATCTTCACCTGTTGGTCGGAACGGCCCAGGAACTCGAGTTGACCGGCGTCGTTCCACCGAACCACGTCGCCGGTGCGGTACATGCGCTCGCCGGCGCCGCCGGCACCGAATGGCGCGGCGACAAATCGCTCCGCGGTCAGCGTCGGCGCAAGGTACCCGCGCGCCAGTCCTGGCCCCATCACGTACAGCTCACCCGCTGCGCCGACCGGAGTCGGACGCAACAACGAATCCAACACCACAGCGGCAACGCCGTCGATCGGACGCCCGATCGGCGTATCGCCGTCAGACTCCAGAGGTTCGCTCATGAATGCCGCGACGGTTGCTTCACTAGGTCCATACGAGTTCACGAGGTCGACATGACTCGACCACGCATCCACCAGCGCGGCCGGCGGTCGCTCGCCGCCGACGTTCAACATTCGAAGATCCGGCAGTTTCCGAGGATCCATCGTCAGCGGAACCGACGGTGTCGAGATCAGGTGCGTGACACCCTCGAGCCGCAAATAGTCTTCGAGGTCCACTCCACCGATCAATCCAGGAGGAACGATCACGGCGGTCGCGCCGCAGCCGTGTGCAAGCAGAATTTCGAGGATCGCCACGTCGAACGAAGTAGCCGCCAGCAGCGCGATGCGGGAAGAACTATCGATCTTCAGTCGCCGTGAGTGAGAACGCAGCAACGGCGAGATGCCTCGGTGCGTGACCGCGACGCCCTTCGGCCGACCGGTCGATCCCGAGGTGTAGATCACGTAGGCGGTGTCCTCCAGGGACACGTCGGCGACGCATGAACCGGTCCCCGATCCTCGATCGATCGGCCCGTCGACAGTCTCGTGGACCGTCTCGTCGAGGTTGGGATTCACGACGCAGATCCAAGCCGGCACGTCCACCGGACCGTTCCCGACCACGACGGACACGTCGGCATCGTCGAGAATGAAAGTGACACGCTCGGAGGGTGTTCGAGGATCCACGAAGAGAACGGCCGCACCGGTCCGCACTACTGCATGAAACGCGACTACCGAATCGGTCGAGCGCTCGACGAGAATCCCGACGACGTCACCTCGGCCGACGCCGTTCTCCCTGAGCAAGGCGCACAGTGCCTCCACGCGGGCACTGAGCTGGGCGTAGGTGACGTCCACACCCTGCTCGCGGATCGCGACCGCACTCCCCTGCGCCAAGCCTTCCTCGAGCACAACGCCGAGCGTTGCGAACGTGTCTGCCTGCCGACCCAGCGCGGGGACCAGATCTTCCAGTTCGTCCGTTGCGAGGACGCGGAGGTCGCCGAGCGTACGAGTGGCAGAGTCGAGGAATCCCTCGAGTAGTCGGACGAACTGACGATGGTGCATCGCCAGGTCGCGCTCGCTGTACAGACGCGGATTGGCTTCGAAGGAGAGTCGAAGGTTTTCCCCCGCGATCGAGGGATAGATACTGAAGAACAGGTCTTCGGTGGGTCCGGATGTCAGGACGTGAAACTCACCGACGACGTCACCGAGCCGAATCGCCTTGTGAAACATCATGACGTTCACGGCCGGACCCGCCGACTCGCGGGATCCGCCCCGATCTCCCTGGAAACCCATGTCCTCGTAGCGAAATCGCTGATGCCGCAGCGCGCCGGTCATCTGCACCGAGATCTGCCGAACCAACTCCTGCGGCGACATGTCCCGTTCCAGTTGCGCACGGACGGGCACGATGTTGGACAGCATTCCGCCTGAACGTCTCGACTTCGCGGTGGTGCGGCCGGACACCGGCAAGCTCAGGACTACGTCGTCGGAATCGGCCATCCGGCCGAGATAGGACGCGAATGCACCGACGAGGATCGCCACCTCCGACGTGTTCCACTCCCCGGCGATACTCGAAAGCTGTTGTGCAAGTGATTGATTAAGTGATTGAACCATCATGCGCTGCGGCATCGACGTCAGCCCGGCGCCCTCGGCCAGACGAACCGGGCGAGGCAGCCCCTCGGACATCTCCGTCCAGTACTGCTTGTCCGATCGATATCGCGCAGAGGATCGGTAGTCGACATCGAGGTCATGCAGAGCGCGTACCCCCAGACCAGCGAAAGGAGACAGCGCCGTGCCCTGGACACGGTGCGAATAGCGCTCGGCCACTCGCATGGTGAGTGTCATCGCCGCAAGTCCGTCGAGCACGAGGTGATGGGCATGCGAGTACCAGTAGAAGTGGTTCTCTGCCAGCTGAAGCAAGGTCGCCGAGATAAGACGATCCGACATCACGTCAAGTGGCCGTGAGTATTCCGCTGTCATCCACTCGTTCGCGCGCTGAACCGGGTCGTCGTCGCTACGCAGGTCGAGGTATTCGAGATCGTCGACGATGGAGTGGTCGACGACCTGGTGCGGCTCGGCGTCCGTCGCGACGAGGCGAACGAACGCCGACTCCAATTCATGACATGCCGTGTTCGTTGCCTCGATCAGCGCGTCGACGTCAACCGGTCCTCGTAGTTCCACGTATTGAGCCACCACGAACGGAGTGGACGGACTCAGTTGCTGCGCGAACCACAGCGCGAGCTGAGCCCGAGACAACGGAAAAGCACTCAACCCGTCACCTCACATTTCACCAGCCTTGTTTTTCACGAACGTTCGGTGGCTGATCACGTGAATCCATGGGAGCGAACACCACGAACGGCCGAACCGAACCCTACTGTCTCGTCTAAGTTTTCACCACTGGTCCAAGCCTGCTAGACATGTCGACGCAGCTTTCACGCACTCAAACGTCAGGAGCTTCAGCGGATGAACAACGACACGGTGGGACCAAAGTCCGACGACGATTCCGGGGCTGAACCGAAGGGCTCCGACACCATCCCACCGAGCGCACCGGAGCGCGAACCCAAGGGAACGACTGCGTTTCCGCGAAGCCGTCGAATTGCGGTTGCAATCGCGGCAACGACGCTGGTCGTGGGCGGTTTCGTGGCCTGGCTCGGGTACACGGCATACGAGGCACAAGACAACCTTGAAGCAGCTCGCGACCATGCGCAATCGGCGAAGAGCGCACTCCTTGCCGGGGATACTCCGGTCGCAGAGTCCGCTGCGGCGGAGGCCGATCGAAAAGCATCCGACGCATACGACAACACTCACTCACTCCCCTGGAACATCACCGCCGCAATTCCGGTCATCGGCTCGCCCTTCGACTCGACACGCCAGATGACCGAGGTCGTCCAGGGACTCACGCGTGACGTTCTCGGCCCTGCCGTAACTGCCGGAACTTCACTCGCGCCAACGGAATTGGTGCAGCCTGGCGGACGCTTGGCACTCGCACCGTTACGCGAGGCGGCTCCGAAACTGGCTGAAACAGCTATCGCCGCGGAATTGCTGTCGTCGCAGGCACAGGAAGTTCCCGAATCGAAGTACCTGAGCCGAGTTAACGATGCCCGAGCAGAATTACAGTCGCAGACAAGCGAACTGGCTACCCTCCTGACGAACACCGCCACCGCGGCGCGCATCGCACCGGCAATGCTCGGCACCGACGGTCCGCGCAATTACTTCATCGGCTTCCAGACCAATGCGGAGGCCCGCGGAACCGGCGGCCTGTTGGGTGGATACGGCATCGTCCGAGTCGACGACGGCTCCGCTCGGGTGGACACACTCTCCCCCAACTCCGAACTAACGCTGGACAATCAACCGATAGACCTTGGTCCTGACTTCAATCAGCTGTACGGAACAAGTCGACCGACCACTGATTTTCGCAACAGCAACCTCAGCTCGCACTTTCCGTACGCGGCGCAGATCTGGCAGTCCCTGTGGTCACAGGAGTCCGGCGGTGAGATGGTCGACGGTGCGATAGCGACAGATCCGATCGCCCTGAGTTACCTCCTCGAGGCTGTGGGACCGGTAGAGATGCCGGACGGGGAGTCCGTCACTGCCGACAACGTCGTGGAACTGACCGAGTCGACCGCGTACGCACGCTTTCCCACCGACAACAAGGCACGAAAGCAGTATCTGCAGACCATCGCGGCCCGTGTCGTCGCGAAGATGACCGGGAACATCAAATCACCGAGCGCACTGCTGGAAGCTCTGGGCAAGGGCGTCAGCGAGGGCAGAATCGCAGTGTGGAGCTCCCACCCCGACGAACAATCGGTTCTTGCCGACACGGTTCTCGGTCATACGATTCCCGGAGATGCGGCGCCCTATGCGGGTGTGGTGATCAACAACCAGGCCGGTAACAAGCTCGACTACTACCTCACGAGAGAAATCGACTACACCGCTGAGACGTGCACCGGCGATACTCGAAAGACGACGGTCGCCGTTCGACTGACAAACAACGCACCCGACGCCGAGCTGACCGAATATGTCAGTGGGATCGTCGACAACCCCGGTCGACTACCCAAGGGCACCAATGTGGCTGCAGTCACACTACTGGCAACGGCCGGAGCGAAACTCGACGCAGTCTCGGTAGGCGGACAGATCTCGTTTGCCGTCAACGGATCAGAGCAGGGTCACCCGGCTTTCATGACCAGGGCGGTCATTCCCCGAGGACAGACTGTTGAACTGAAGTTCGATCTGACCGAACCCGTAACCGAGGGCGAGGCCCGCGTTCCCGTCCAGCCACTGGTCGACGAGCCGAAGATCACCGTCGACGTGCCTACCTGCTGAACGCGATAGGCAAGCGTCGACGGGTTCCCCGGATATGTCGACGTTTGCCGGTCCGTGAACTTTCAACAGATTTGAAACTTTAGCGAAGGCTAGCCTATGCTTCCTGACGCGCCTGGAACCGGCCGTCGGCTGTGATCCGTCGGAGTCACACTCCTCGGCGCATCGACAACGGAAGGTTCTCCATGCGATACGCCCGTGTGCGCTCACTTCGCCGAACTCTGGCTCTGAGCAGCTTGGTCATTGCCGCTCTTGTGGTCGGTGGATGCAGTAGCGACAACACCGCAACCGATTCGAGCAGCACCGACTTCGAGACCGTCACCATCGAAAGTGCGCTCGGAAACGCCGTCATCACCGAAAAGCCCGAGCGAATCGTGACACTCGGAATGGGATCGGCGGAGACCGTGATCGCACTGGGCACGATCCCGGTCGGCGTCGAAAAGTACGCGTGGGGCAGCGACGACACCGGGTATCTGCCGTGGGTGCACGAAGCGGTCACGAAGCAAGGTGGAGAACTGCCGGAACAGTTCACCGGCGGGACCGACCTCAACATCGAAGCGATCATCGCTCTCGAACCCGATCTGATTCTCGCCCCCTGGTCCGGCATCACACAGCAGCAGTTCGACTCGCTCAACGCGTTCGCGCCGACTGTGGCCTACGCAGAGAGTCCGTGGACCATCACGTGGGAAGAGCAGATCAACGTCATCGGCAAAGCCATGGGCGAATCCGAGAAGGCAACAGCCGAGATCGACAAGATCAAGTCGCAGTTCGCGGAATCGACTGCAGCGCATCCGAACTACGCCGACGTCAGCTTCTCCTTCATCTACAACACGGGCCCAGGAACCCTCGGCGTCTTCTTCGCGGAGGAGCAGCGCGTGGCCATGGTGCGTGCACTTGGCTTACAGGTGGATCCCGTCGTCTACACCTTGACGGAATCGGAAGGAACAGACTCCGCCGTCATCGGCCTCGAGAACGCAAACCTCCTCGACAAGTCCGATCTGCTCTTCACCTTCTACTCGGACCCGGCCAATCGGGCCGAGATCGAAGCGCAGCCCGCTTACCAGGCCATCCCCGCTGTGGCTCGGGGAACTGTCATCGCTCCGACCGAGCAGCCCTTCGTCACGGGTTCGTCGATGATCAACCCACTGACCGTGCCCTGGTCTCTCGAGCGCTACGTTCCGATGATCGACGAGGCAATCGCGAAACTGAACAAGTGATGTAGATCAGTATCGTGCGATCGAGAAGCCCGCGTCCTATTCGGATGCGGGCTTCTTGCCGTCACGTTCGGCCTTGAACCGCATCCATTCGCTGCTCAGCATGCGATTGTCGATGATCCACCCCATGTAGTCCCGCATATTGAGCACGCGAATGTACGCGGGGCCGTTGGGGTTTGCATACTGCAACGCCTCGGTCGCGAGCTTGCGCTGATTCTCGAGATACACGTGCTCTGTTTCGAGGAATCCGCCCCACACGTCGGAATCCATGACGTAGTAATGAGTCCGGTCGCGAGGCTTGCGCGTGAGCTTGACGAAGCCCCGGTCGATCAACCTGCGGATGTAAGTGGACACCGATCCGCGACTGGCCCCGAGCGCCTGAGCCAACTCCTCCGCACTGACTCCCGGCGACTCGCTGATCAACAGATAGCCCGCAATACGTCCTTCGATGCGAGCCCCACCACCGGACTGCCAGTACACGGAGAACTGGTCGATGAACCAAGTGGAGAAATCGTCACCGCGAGCAGGGCTGGCATCGCCCATTCGTTGAGCCTCCGACGTCTCTGGGTACAAAAACTGGGTACGAACAATTCCCCACTATTCTGCCAGCAGCACCCTCACTGAGCCGAAAGCATCAGTCCTGGTGTAGTTGCAATGAACTCGAGTTGCTCGATTGCCAAGGGTGGCACTGTCGTGGAGGCAGCCGATTTCACGAACTGGGTCACCACCACGGTTTCGCCGGAGGGGTGGACAACCCGGACCGTGTCGTCGCCCGAGCCATCGGGATCGACCAGGCGAGTCACCACGGTGGCGTCGGGCATCGTGAGTGTCTCACCTGGTTCCGGCACGGTCGTACCAATCGTTATCTCGACATCCCCGCGGCCGTCCGCAGTCAAGACGACGATTCGCTCGCACGCCCCACCCTGCCCGTAATCGTCTGGAACCAACGAACCGAGCGGACGTTCCAAGGTGACACCTGCCGCGCCGAGATCCCTCCAACGGGCATCCAGTGCCTGGTTCAGTCGGTCGATATCCACTCGCGTCGCAGTTGGGCCCGCATTCACGGAATCGGTGTAGCAGGATGCCATCGGTGGCGGCGTCGAGTCTGGAACCGGTGCGGTCACCGCAAGTCCTGGCGTGGTCGCGACCGCAATCAGTTCGTCCATGGTCAAAAGCGGGCCGCTACCCGTAGAAGTGCCGGTCGACGTGTCGATGCTCGCAACAACTCTGGATCCGTCACCGAGATACGCGACAACACCGCGCTCGCCCCCGACTTCCGAACCGTCTTTGTCTTCGAACTCTGCAATGTCCAGCACTGTTCCGTTCGCGAGGTGCTCGCGCCGATCCACAAGTCCCTCCAAGCACGGCGGCACCGCCTGATCCCATGCACGAACCTGAACCGAGATATCCGCACTCTGTCCGGTTCGAGTCAAGGTTCCGTTCGCCGACGTCGAACCGCTGAACTCGATCGGGTCGACTCCATCGGGAAACGAAGCGCCCCGGTAATTCTGGATCGGCGCAAACTCGAGCGATTGCGACGGACTCGCAAATACAACCTCGACATCGGAAGGTAACGATTCGAGTAGTGCATCGCTCATAGCGGTGGCCTTCGGCCCCGCGAACCACGGATAATCCGGATCGTCATAGCCAGGCTCGCCCGCAGAACCGTAGTTGAATCGCACCGGCGGACCCGGCGATTCCACCGAATCGCAGCCAGGAATCGACGTGCCCGTGTCCTCGTTCGTCACCGCCGCAACGACAGTTCCCAAGGCGACGATCGAGACGATCACCAACCCGTCGCGCCAGGTCCATTGCTCGCGACGACGTTTCAGCTCGTGTGCAGTGCGCCCAGACATGTCTCGATCATGGCCTACGGCAACAACTACGTCACTGTCCGACATACCCGGTGAGGTCGTACACCGTGGAATTTCCCACCGTCGTCGACGTGAAATTGGCCTCGACCCAGTCCTGGATGGCACTCGACGTGCCGTCCCCGCCTTGGCTGTTTCTCTGGCTTCCGCCCTGGCCACCGGCAATGTAGTAGTGGATTTCGCCGTCTGCCACGTATTGGATGAACTGGTCCAGCGTCGGTGCGGGATCAGAACTCCAACCGCCGATGGCCATCACCGCAGTATTGCTGGCCAACTCGTAGGTTGCTGCGCTTTGCGAACCGTTGGTCGCAGCCGACCACGTGGTGCCCGCGTTGACCAGCATTGCCGTCAACTCTGAAGTACTTTCGCTGCCACCGCCCGCTTCTGGCCCACTTGACACGAGATTATCGGTCGTCTCAATCGGTGGGGCCTCACCGTCTCGCTGCTCTGGGCTCCCACCGATGGCTCCTCCCCCGCCCAGTCCGGAATCGGACACCGCACCTGTTGGTCCAGCCGTGGGTATGGACCCGCCGTGCGCTGTTGCAGCGGTGGCAATTGCGTAAGACGCCGAACCGGTTATCCCTGCCAACGAGCCGATGATCAATCCAGCGACAGCGAGCTTCCGGAATCGATCCTGCGCTCCCATCAGAATCAGGATCGCGCCGACGACTGTGCCTGCCAACAGAATCCATTTCAGTATCGGCAGCCAGTCGGCGTTGCGATGCAACAACACCCAACTCCAGACTCCTGCGGCCAGCATCATCGCCGCCAAGCCGCAACGCCCGATCCAGCGGGCACGAACCGCCCACAGCGCGTATCCACCGGTCCCGATCATCCCTGCGACGGCAGGTGCAAGCGCAACTGTGTAATAGGGATGGATCGTGCCGGACATGTAGCTGAAGATCACGCCGGTCACGAGAAACCAACCACCCCACAGGATCAACGACGCACGGAGTAGATCTGTGCGCGGTGCGCGCCCACAGGCGAGGAGGCCGAACACCAACGCGATCAGTGCCGCGGGGATCAACCAGGAAATCTGTATGCCCATCTCGCCGCCGAACAGTCGATCGAGTCCCGTACTCCCCCCGAAGCTCGAACCTGCACCGCCACCGTTCATTCCGCCACCGGTGTTGCCGAAAAGTCGACCCAACCCGTTGTATCCCAACACCAAGTCCATGACGCTGTTGTTGGTCGACCCACCGATGTACGGGCGAGAATCGGCCGGCCACAGCCAGACAGCAAGTACCCACCACCCGGCCGATACGGTCACCGCCGCGGCTCCGATCACCAAGTGGACCAAGCGAGTTCGCAGCCGTGTCTGTCCGGCAATCACATACGCAACTCCGAATGCAGGTAATACCATCAAACCTTGCAACATCTTGGTGAGAAAAGCGAATCCCAGTGCAACACCGGCGAGGGCTGTCCACATCGCCGCTCGTCGACCCGCCGCCGTGCTCATGGCCCGCACCACGAAGTAGCCGGCAAGAGTCATGAGCAGAACCAGCAGTGCATCGGGATTGTCGAACTTGAACATCAGAGCGGCAGCGGGCGTAGCTGCCAACACAGCTCCCGCCACAAGACCCGCAGCAGGCGACGCCACTCGTTTGACAGCCGCATACACGAGTGCAACCGATCCGACGCCCATCAACGCCTGCGGAACGAGGAGGCTGGCACTCGAGAATCCGAAGATCCGTCCGGACAGACCCATCACCCACAATGAGGCGGGAGGTTTGTCGACAGTGATGAAATTCGAAGTATCGAGGGAACCGAAGAACCACGCTTTCCAATTCTGGGAGCCGGCCTGCGCCGCCGCAGCGTAGAAGGTGTTGGCGTAGCCACTCGCGGTCAGATCCCACAAATACAAGACCGCCGTTGCTACCAACAGGATCGCCAGCGCCAAACCTGTACGGCGAGTGCGGAACCACGACGGCGAGGGCTCGGCTCGATGGGCAGTTGTTGCCGGCCGATGAGGCGGGGCCGGATGCAGAACGGCGGTCATCAGGAAGTCCCTTCACGAGTTACTGTCCTGCCAACGATCGCGCTTTCAACCCCGGCGGCACTGGGAGCCGGCTGGAAAGTTACTGTGAATGAATCAGGTCAGGGAGCGCTCGAACAACACGACGCTGAACCAACCGTTGTCGACAACATCTCCGAAATCACGACGCCCGACCTCCACAAAACCCGCGTCCCGGTAGTAGCGGCGCAATCGCACGTTCGTTTCCACACAATCGAGCCGTAAGTACTGCGCGCCTTCCTCCGCGGACCGTCGAAGCGCCCAGCCGAGTAGCCGTTCACCCATCGAGGTGCCCGAAAACGCTCGATCGATGACCAAACCGTGCACGTAGCCAGCAGGCTCATCCGAATCCGGCCAGACCACAGGGTCCGACCAGATCAACCGCAACGCGCCGACAATTCTCGACTGCACGCGGTCTCGTGCGACAAAGAACTCGCCACGCGAGATCTGGGCCCTGATCTGCTCGAGAGTTACTTCACGCGGACGCCACTGGATGATTCCGCGTTCTGCCAACCAATCCTCTGCCGAGTGCCGCAGCGCCAGAATCTCCGGGCCATCGGTGTCGACTGCCCGCACAACGTCCACAATCATGCGCCTCCCCCACATCTGTGGCCGCTCGGAACAACACGGCCTCCAGGCTCCACGTCGGATGTACCTACGAGATGGAGCCTATCGGCGTGAAGTTATGTGGCTGTCCGGGTCTCACCACCCGCTCAGGTTGTGAAGGTGGTGTTCGCCGGCCGCGGGTGCCGCTGCGGATCGATCGAGGGCGGTGGGATGAACCAGGGTTTGTTGTCGACGCCGATCCGGATTTCCCACTTCCCGACGAACCCGGATTTGCGGTGCATCAGCCGGTGATGTGAACGGCACAGCAGGACCAGGTTGTTCATCACCGTCGGACCACCGTTGGCCCAGTGCCGAATATGGTGCGCATCGGTCCACGCCGGCACACACGTGCAGCCGGGGAACGCGCAGCCTTTATCTCTCGCGATCAGCGCGACGCGTTGTTCGGCGGTGACCAATCGTTTCCCGGGTTTCGCATCGAGCGGCGCGCCGTGATCGTCCAGCAGAACAGTGGACAGGAAACAATCACATCCGAGGAGCCTGGTCTGCGAGATCGAGAGTGGTCCCAGCCAGGGCATGTGCCCGACATCGAGATCCGACACAGACCCCCCACCATCAGTGGGTGTTGCGGCGCAGTCCCGGTGCTCAGCCAGATCACGGGCATTGATGTGCACGTTCACGTGCGGCCGCTGACCACCATCCATACCGGTCTTGGCGCAGTCCAGATACCGGCGGATCAGTTCGGTGAACCCGTCCGCGGTCCGCTTCGCCGCCGACCGAGCATCCGGGGTTCCATCGGGTGCCGGGGTGGGCATCGTCAGGTTCGACAGGGCGGAGAGCAGCATTTCGCCGGTGAGGGCGTCGAAATCCCCGCGAACCACCACTCGACCATTCAGCGTCGACGCGATGCGGAGTTCGTTGCGGTCGACGTCTTCGGCGGGTGGAATCTCATCGGATTCGAAAACGCGCTCCAACGTCGCGATCACATATCGGACCTTCGTCGTCGTTGCTTCCACTCCCGACGCGGCAGCCAACAACAAATCGATGCAGCGAGGCATCGCCTCGTCCGGCATCCCCTTCGGCGGCGATTCACAAAACGCCACGATCAACGCGGCGTGCTCGAACGAACAATCCCCGCAATCGAACCGGGCTGCCACCGTGGGAAACGGCCGCAGCGCCGCACCGAGGGCGGCGATCTTCTTCCCGTCCCGCACCTGCAGCATCGTGTTCGCCGCCAACCAGGCACCCACCCCGCGGCTGGCGATCACCTGATCATCGGGACGCAACGAGAGCTCGTCGACCACTGCCACCCGAATGGCCTCGAGGCGGAGAATCTCCGCGCTCGCGGACACGGCAGCCTCACGTAGCTCCGCAGCCGTCAACTGCCACAGGCGTCCGCGTAACCCCACCGCAGAGCCCGACACCACATCCGATGACAGAACACTCATTGAATCCCCCGATCCCCACCCCCAACAATACTCGAACACACGTTCGAGTCAAGAGTGGTAGGCCTCGAGCGACCGCGCTACCGATTCGTCACTCGCAGCCAGCAACGGCAGTCGCACATGGGGAGTCGGAATCTGCCCCAACGCGTGCAACACGCCCTTGATGACAGTGGGGTTCGGTTCGGCGAACAGAGCTCCGGACAGCGTCGACAACCGCCGCCCGAGGTCACGGGCGCCGTCGACATCGCCACTGTCCCAAGCCTTTACCAAGCGAACGAACTCCGCGGTCGACACATGAGCGGACGCCAAAATGCCGCCCGAGGCACCCAAGGCAAGAAGCGGCGCCAGAAACAGATCATCCCCCGCCAGTACGGCGAAGTCGTGCGGAAGGTCCGCGAAGAGTTCGACGGCAGCTGCGTCGATACTGCCCGCGGCATACTTCACACCGACAACCCCGGGCAAAGTACCCAGCTCCCGCAAAGTGCCACTATCCAGATCGCACGCAGTTCGGTACGGCACGTGATAGACGATCAGCGGCACTGGGCTCGACGACTGCAGATGCGCGAAATGCGCCACCACACCGGCTTTCGACGGCCTCGTGAAGGAGGGAACCGGCACCAAGGCCGCCGAAACCTCAGGCCACCGAGCCAGCCTCCCGAGCGCCTGCGCACTGCCCGCCGTGTCGTTGCTGCCCGCGCCGACGATCAACGTCGCACCTCTCGCACGGCACACGCTCGCACAGATATCCAGAACGGTCTCCCTCTCCCACTCCGTGAGTGTTGCGGTTTCCGCTGTAGTCCCCAGTGCAACGAGTCCGACCGCGCCATCGTCGAGGACCTGGTGCGCAAGCTGCTCGAGGGCATTGGTTGCAACACGCCCGTCGCTCTCGAACGGGGTGATCAGCGGGACATGGATTCCGGCGAGGTCGACTCGAGTCGTAGTCATACAACTCAGCCTCACCGAACAAACCTTGCAGGTCTAGTTCGTATTTCCGTCTTCCAGCGTAAGCTGAGCTGATGCTTGACGTTCGTCGACTGAGGCTCTTACGCGAACTGGCGTTGCGCGGAACCATTGTTGCCGTCGCCGAGGCGTTGTCGTTCAGCCCCTCCGCGGTGTCGCAGCAGTTGGCGGTTCTCGAACGTGAAGCCGGAGTACCTCTGCTGGAACGCACGGGACGCCGTGTGCGCCTCACACCTGCCGGTGAGAACCTCTCTCGTCATGCCGAAGTCATCCTGCAACGCCTGGAGCAGGCGTCGGGTGAATTGGTCGACGCCCGGCGTGGACTCGCCGGGCCGCTTCGAATCGGAACGTTCCCGACCGCAGCACGAGCGATCCTCCCTCAGGCCTTGATCGCACTGTCGCACGAACATCCGGGGCTGGAACCGATGGTCTCGGAGATCGACCCAGCTGACGTCGCCGACGCGTTACGAGCCGGAAATCTGGACTTGGCGTTGATTCACGATTACGACTTCGTCCCTCGCCCTACGGAACCGGGCCTGACGGCGCTACCACTGTGCAGTGAATCCGTGTACCTGGCCTCGAGCGACACCGAGTCGGATTCCGACGAGGCTGTCGCTTCGCTGACCGACTGCGTGGAACGTGCGTGGATTACCGCGATTCCCGGAACTGCTTGTCATGCAATGACTATTCGCGCGTGCCAAGCTGCCGGGTTCACACCGAAAGTACGTCACCACATAGACGAGTTCGCCACAGTTCTCGCTCTTGTTGCTGCAGGACAAGGAGTTTCACTGGTCCCCGAACTCGGAGCGAGTCATCCACCTCCGGGGGTGCGGCTCACGCCGATGCCGATTCGACGGCGAACCAAGATCGCTCACCGAGCAGGCTCCGACGCACACCCGGCGGTCGCAACCGTCACACGCGCGCTTCGCTCGGCAGTCCCGCCACTGCTGGACGCCGAGCAATAGCGGCTATTACATGTCGAGTCCGAGGTCGAGCACCGTCACCGAGTGCGTCAGTGCACCTACGGCCAGGTAGTCGACACCGGTTCTGGCGTACTCTGCGGCAACGTCGATGGTGAGACCACCGGAGGATTCGAGCTTGGTTTCGGGAGCAACAGCGTCTCGGCGCTGGACTGCGATCTGCGTCTGCCAGAGCGGGAAGTTGTCCAGCAGAACAAGTTCGACTTTTTCCGCCAGCACCTGATCGAGCTGAGTGAGATTGTCGACCTCTACCTCGCACTCGATGTCCGGCGCGAGTTCACGGACGGCGCGAAGTGCGGCAACCACCGAACCGGCAGCGGCCACGTGGTTGTCCTTGATCAACGCCGCGTCACCCAACCCCATCCGGTGGTTGACTCCGCCGCCCACGTGGACTGCATATTTCTGCAGTGAACGCAGGCCGGGCAGCGTCTTTCGACTGTCGCGCACCTTGGCACGAGTGCCGGCAATGGCGTCGACCCACTGCGATGTCGCCGTGGCGATTCCCGAGAGATGGCAGACGAGGTTGAGCATCGTCCGCTCTGCCGTGAGAAGTCCGCGGGTGGGCGCGACAACGGTGAAGACCGATTGACCTGGCGCGACCCGAGTTCCGTCGGACACCCGATCGACGATCTCGTAGTTACCCGCGCCGATCACTTCGTCGAGAACAAGCAGTCCGACGTCGATGCCGGCGACCGTTCCCGATGAGCGCGACACGACCGAGGCCTTCGCGACCGCATCGGCGGGAACCGTTGCGGTAGAAGTGATATCAGGGCCATAGCGCAGATCCTCGTCCAGAGCGAGCCTGACCAACGTGAGCAGCTCGTCACGGTCGAGCGGCGCGGGCAGGATCTTCTGCTCGGTCATCAATGAACTCCTGTCAACAACATGTCGGGTATTTCGAGCGTTCCATCGGCGCCCATCTTGATCCGAGTGCTGCGACGCTGATTCGGATCTGTTTCAGGATAGTCGGTGCGGGTATGGCAACCACGGCTCTCGGTTCGCGCCACGGCCACGTCGACCAATGCAGTCGCGGTCAATGTGAGCGCCGCGTCTTCGAGGTCCGCAGCAACCACCGCCACCGTGTGCCGAGCGCCGGCAAGCGCGGCTCGCGCAGTCTGGAGACCACCTCCGTCGCGAACTACCGACGCGTGTGCCGTCATGACGGACTGCACGGTCTCTCGCGGCAGGATCGGCATCGGCTTGCGCACCACATTGACTACCTCGGCATGAACCTCGCGACGCTCGGCAGCTGCGATTCCGGCGCGCTCCCCGACCACCAACCCCTCCAGAAGGCTGTTGGACGCAAGACGATTCGCGCCGTGCAATCCCGTGCGCGCCACTTCTCCTGCTGCGTAGAGTCCCGGCACTCCAGTGCGTCCATGGACGTCGGTGGCGACTCCACCGCACGAGTAGTGCGCGGCCGGAGCGACCGGAATGAGTTGGGTCCGTGGATCGATGCCTGCTTCGAGACAGGACGCAGTGATGGTCGGGAAACGCGAATCGAAACCGTCGAGCTTGCGGGCGTCGAGGTAGACGTGATCGGTGCCGAGATCGCGTAGGCGTGCTGCAATTGCGCGCGAGACCACGTCACGCGGGGCGAGATCACCCAGCGGATGAACACCTGCGGTGACCGAATCGCCGTTGGTGTCGACAAGAATCGCACCCTCGCCGCGGACCGCCTCACTGATCAAGGGTCGACGACCTAGTCCGCCGGGGGTGAAGAGCACCGTCGGGTGGAACTGAACGAACTCCAGATCCGCGATTGCCGCACCAGCCTCGAGCGCCAACGCGATTCCGTCGGCAGTTGCGCCGGGTGGATTGGTACTGCAGGCATACAGCTGACCGAGTCCACCGGTAGCGAGCAGGACCGCCGGCGCATGGATCACCCCGAGCCCTTCCGGCGAGGAGACGATCAGTCCGCACACCCCGCGGCGGTTGGTCACCACCTGAACTGCTGCAGCCCCGAACAGAACGGGCAGGCCGGCAGCATTGAGAGCTCGCTGCACTTCCGCGCCCGTGGCGTCACCACCGGCATGGATGATCCGACGTGTGCTGTGCCCACCCTCACGGGTGCGTGACACTTCGCCGTCCCGCCCGCGGTCGAAGACCGCACCCAACGCGGCCAGCGCAGCAACAGCATCGTGACCAGCTTCGACGATGGAGTAGACGGCTTCCTCGTCGCACAAACCGACGCCGGCCTCACACGTATCCGCAACGTGCGACTCGATGGAATCCGTATTCAGATCGTCGACTACCGCGATGCCACCCTGCGCGTACTGAGTCGCGGTGTCCGTCGGGCCCCCCTTGCTGACAGTGAGCACTTTCAGCCCCCGCAGAGAAGCGGTGCGCGCAGCGGTGAGGCCCGCGACACCGCCTCCCACGACGACCAGGTCGGCATGAGCCTCCCAGGCGAAACGCCCGGCAGGACTGGTCACTCGCCGCCGCCCGGATTACCGATCTCGATCATGCGCTGCACCGATTTCTGTGCACGCTTGGCCATCTCGAGATCGACGTGGACCTCGTCCTTGCCCTCGAGAAGGCAGCGAAGCAACGCGGCGGGCGTGATCATCTTCATGTACGGGCACGACGCGCGGTCGTTGACGGCCTGGAAATCGACGTCGGGCGCCGCCTTGCGCAACTGGTGCAGCATCCCGATCTCGGTCGCGACCAGAACCTGCTTGCTCTTGGTGACGCGCGCAGCGTCGAGCATTCCGCCGGTGGAGAGGATCTTGACCTTGTCCGCGGGGACCGCGCCTTCACCGGCGAGGTACAGAGCCGAAGTAGCGCAACCACATTCAGGGTGCACGAACAGCTCGGCGTCGGGATGCGACTTGGACTTGGCCGTCAGCTCGTCGCCGTTGATGCCGGCGTGCACGTGGCACTCACCAGCCCAGATCTGCATGTTGGTACGGCCGGTCACGCGCTTGACGTGCGCTCCCAGGAACTGGTCGGGCAGGAACAGAACCTCGCGGTCGGGATCGATCGAGTTGACCACGTCGACGGCATTGGACGACGTGCAGCAGATGTCGGTGAGACCCTTCACCTCCGCCGTGGTGTTCACGTACGACACCACCAGCGCGTTCGGGTTGTCAGCCTTCCACTCACGGAGCTGCTCGGCATTGATCGAGTCGGCCAGCGAGCAGCCGGCTCGCTCGTCCGGGATCAGGACGGTCTTGGACGGCGACAGGATCTTCGCGGTCTCCGCCATGAAGTGCACGCCGCAGAAGACAATCGTGTCCTCGGGCGCCTCGGCAGCGATTCGCGAGAGAGCCAGGGAGTCGCCGACGTGATCGGCGACGTCCTGAATCGCGGGCAGCTGGTAGTTGTGCGCAAGAATCGTCGCGCCGCGTTCGCGAGCCAGACGTTTGATCTCAGCGGCCCATTCGGGCGTCGCTTCGACTCCGCTGTATCCGCCAGGGCCGTCGTGAATCTGCGAGGCCGATCCCTCCCATAACGTCGTGGTCGTCATGGCGTTCTCCTTCACCGTGAACCCGGGCTCGTCACCCAGTTCAAATCCGGACGGGCTGGCCCGGATTTCCGTATTCGAGGTTTTCGACTTAGGATCGAAAACGTGCCCAATAGTAACACCACCCACGAAGTGCTTGCAGCGGTGTTCCAAGTTCGCACCTTCCCCGCAAGCATCGCCGCAGGTGACGGCGATCACTGCCCGCAAGGACGTGAAGAGTTGGCCGTACTGCTGTGGCAGCGCGCGCTCAACCCACAGAAGGGCACATGGTCCCTGCCCGGAGGCACTTTGCGCGACGACGAGGACCTGACGACGTCCGCTCGACGACTCCTCGCCGAGAAGGTCGACCTACGAAAAGTCGCTCACCTCGAGCAACTCTCCGTCTTCAGCGACCCACAGCGCGTGCCGGGCCCACGCCGCATCGCGTCGACCTTTCTCGGACTCGTCCCTCTCAGCGCCGATCCACAACTCCCACCGGACACCGCCTGGCACCCTGTTTCGAAATTGCCGGAGATGTCGTTCGACCACGGAACCGTCGTACGGCACGCGCGCAATCGACTGGCCGCAAAACTCTCGTACACCAACATCGCATTCGGGCTGGCTCCCGAAGAGTTCGCGATGTCCACACTGCGGGAAATATACTGCGCCGCACTCGGTTACCAAGTCGACGCCACCAACTTGCAACGCGTACTGGGGCGCCGAGGCGTCCTGACTCCCACCGGCAACACCGCACCGTCGGGCAAGTCGGGTGGACGTCCACCGGCCCTGTACCGTTTCACCGACTCCACCTTGCGGGTCACCGACGAATTCGCCGCCCTACGGCCACCGAGCTGACGCCGGTCACGTTGTCAGGCAACGGCTTCGAGACTTCCACGCTGCGTCCACACCGAGGTCACGGCGCCCGCCGGATCGATAACCCGATTTATTGTGCCGAATCGTGTCGTCACGCGGTCGAGAATCCGGTCGGCCTGCCAATGATCCGTCGGATCGGCGACTATCGCAAAGAAGCGATGGGCAGGTTTCCCAGCCATGATGCGTACCAACTCGGTTACCGTCCGCGCCGTGACCGCCACGCTCCAACCAGCGTCGAGAAACTCTGTGGCGATGCGCGCACCGTGCTCGAATCCGATGTCCGTGACCAGTACAACTCCCCTGTTGGGGGCGATCTCTGAAACGCTCATTGCGGAACCTCCACTCGGAATCAAACTTCTTGACTCCTATGTAAGTCCGCAATCTTGTGCTCCCCTTGTGCTGGTTCTGTGAGAACTCTGGGGAATTCCGCGTGTGTCCCGGACGTCAGACAGGTCGAGACAACCCCGCCCAGAAGACCGTCGACGCAGCGTTCACCACATCGCCGACCGGCACGTCGCCCAACATTCCGCCCGCGGCCAGCGTCGCGACTCCATGGAACGTCGCAAAGGCAACGAGCGCAATGCTTTCCGGATCACCAGCAGCAATGTCACCCGCGGCCTGCGCTTCCGATACGAGCCGAACGGTCAGGTCCATCGTCGCGTGCCCCGCGTTCACGACGGTCTCGGCCGCACCGGGTGCATGCTTGTTGCTGTACATCAGAGACAACAGGCCGGGATGCTCGAGTGCAAAATCCACGTAGGCATTGGCGAGCGAGGAGAACCTGGCCCTCGCGGTCGGCGGAGCCTCCGAAACTGCACGCTCGAGCGCACCGGTCATCCGATGGAAGCCGCTTTCAGCCAGGGCGTCGAGCAACGCTTGACGGTCCCGAAAATGCTTGCCCGGAGCCGCGTGACTCACGCCCGCCTCACGTGCAAGTTGCCTCAGCGACAGCTTGTCGACGCCGTCTCGCTCGAGGGTAGCTTCAGCCGACGCCAAGAGTTCCTGTCGCAGACTGCCGTGGTGGTACGGCTGTTCGTGGGCGGGCATGGAGGCACCTTATCAAAATGTTGTCATTGACAACTATGGTGTCAGTGCCTACATTTGGGACCACCCGAACCGAAGGAGCCACCATGGCCATCGACGTAGCCGGAACCACCGTCCTGATCACCGGAGCCAGCGCCGGGCTCGGCGTGGAATTCGCTCACCGCTTTGCCGCTCGCGGTGCAAATCTGGTTCTCGTCGCCAGGCGGGCAGATCGCCTCGAAGCCCTCGCTACGGAACTCCGCGTCGCCCACGGCATTACCGTGACAGTGCTGCCCGCCGATCTGGCAGCACCCGGCGTCGGCGCGACCCTTCACCGAGAATTGACCGGCCGCGACATCACCGTCACGTCACTGATCAACAACGCCGGGTTCGGAACGCACGGCGCGTTCGTAGACGAAGACCTCGAGCGCGTCACGTCCGAAATTCAACTGAACATCGCCACACTCGTCGAGTTGACGCACACATTCCTGCCCGACCTTCTCACCGGACGCGGCGCACTGGTCAACATCGCCAGCACCGCGTCGTTCCAGCCGACACCGGGCATGGCGGTCTACGGCGCATCCAAGGCCTTTGTACTCAACTTCACGGAAGCACTGTGGGCAGAAGCTCGCGGTAGCGGATTGACCGTATTGGCGGTATGCCCCGGTCCGACGCGCACCGAGTTCTTCGACGTCGTCGGGTCCGAAGATGCTGCGGTCGGCCGAATGCAGACGGCAACTCAGGTGGTGGACACAGCTTTCCGGGCACTGGATCGACGCAACGCACCGCCGACAGTGGTATCAGGTTTGCCGAATTGGGTGTCCTCGATCAGCACTCGCTTCGCGACCCGCCGATTGGGGGCGTTGATTTCGGGTCGACTCTTGGGAGACGTGCGAATGAAGTCCGCTGCGAACCGTCCGTCGACCTCGGCTGTTTAGCGACACGACGGTTACGGGAGTTTCGGCTGGACCTCGTCGTCGGTCCGTTCGACCTCGGCGGCCGGATCCTCAGATTCCGGATGGTCCCCCACACCGAGGTCGTCGTACGGATTGAGCACTGCGAGAACCAAAGTCACGACGCACGCCGCGAGCGGCTGAAACAACAGGACCAGCAAGGTTCCGATGTTGGGTGCTCGCGCGACGATCTCCCCCACCGCCGGATTGTCGGCCGCGGGGAAACGTAGTTTCGTCACACCCGAACCCACGAGTGCCATCAGGCCGGCTCCCACCGCTGAGCCGACGATCAATCCACCCAGGGCATACGGGCCTCGACTCAGGCGTGCCAGCCAGGCCGCCACCGCTGACAGCACGCCGACGATCAGTGCCAGCCAGATGAATACGGCGCTGGCATCGAACTGGTGAAGGCTCTCACCCGTCAACGCGACGCCGCGCCCCTCGGACACCACCAACAGGTGCTCTGCCGGAGCCAGGAACGCCCACAGCACACCGACGAACACGCTCACGCCCGCACTGGTTGCGGCGATCACGATCGCGGTGCGCAGTCGAGTCTGCCGAAGAGAGATCACACAGAGTGACGCTACCTGCGGGCGGCGTCGATCGAGTCGACGACACCGTGACGGGAGCATTTCGCCCACCAACCGTCAGGACTGACCTGAACGATCATGCGCCGTCCGCACTGCTCGCAGAAGCGAGGAGGCTCGAGGCCCATCGACGCCGCTGTCGGCGTCGGATCGTCGACGCCGTCGACGATCCGACGCCCGGTGAACGGGTTGTACCGCTCCTCGGTCACCGGAACGCTCACAGAGTGTCGTTCAGAGCTTTGATCGGCATCTGCAGATCAACCAACAAATCCAGATCCTTCTCGGCGGGACGTCCGAGAGTCGTCAGGTAGTTGCCGACGATGACGGCGTTGATTCCGCCGAGGATGCCCTGCTTGGCCCCCAGGTCACCGAGAGTGATTTCACGTCCACCCGCGAAGCGCAGGATCGTGCGAGGCAGCGCGAGACGGAATGCCGCAACGGACTTGAGCGCCTCGCCGGCGGGCAGCACGTCCAGATCACCGAACGGGGTACCCGGACGCGGGTTGAGGAAGTTGAGCGGAACCTCGTCCGGCTCCAGTTCAGCCAGGTTGGCCGCGAACTCTGCACGCTGCTCCAACGATTCGCCCATGCCGAGGATTCCGCCGCAGCACACTTCCATGCCTGCTTCCCGAACCATCCGCAGGGTGTTCCACCGCTCTTCCCACGAGTGTGTGGTGACGACGTTCGGGAAATGCGACTTGGAGGTCTCCAAGTTGTGGTTGTACCGGTGCACACCCATGGCGGCCAGTTGGTCGACCTGTTCCTGGGTCAGCATGCCGAGCGAGCAGGCGATCTGGATGTCGACCTCGTTGCGGATCGCCTCGATTCCGGCAGCCACCTGAGCGAGCAACCGGGCGTCGGGTCCGCGGACGGCGGCCACGATGCAGAACTCGGTGGCACCCGACTTCGCGGTCTGCTTGGCAGCTTCCACCAGGCTCGGGATGTCCAACCAGGCCGCGCGAACCGGCGACTGGAAGAGTCCGGACTGCGAACAGAAATGGCAGTCCTCGGGGCAACCGCCCGTCTTGAGGCTGATGATGCCCTCGACCTCGACCTCCGGTCCACACCACTTCATACGCACATCGTGGGCGAGAGCGAGCAGGTCTTCGAGCCTGTCGTCGTCGAGTCGGAGTACGTCGAGCACCTGGCTTTCGGTCAGGCCAACTCCTCTTTCGAGAACTTGCTCGCGCGCCTGGTCGAGGATGTCGACCGTCGCAGGGGCCGTGCTAATCGGGGGCGGGGTCACAGACGTCTCCTTCGAAACCAGCAAAATTGAACACCGTACAAGTTGAACGGTGTTCACGTTAGAGACGTGGTGGAATACTGTCAAAGGCGGGTCCGATCGACATTCGATCGCGAGCAGCCCACAGCGGGACGAAACGAGGGGAACAACAAGTGCAGTTGCGACGCGGCGACGTGCTGGACGGCGCCATGGCGATACTCGACGAGTTCGGACTTGCCGACCTCACGATGCGCAGGCTCGCAACGTCACTGGGTGTCCAACCCGGAGCTCTCTACTGGCACTTCCCGAACAAGCAGACCCTGCTCGGTGCGGTCGTCGACAAGATCCTCGAAGACCTCGACTCCCCCGTTGACGCGGACACGTGGCAAGAGGCGTATTCCGAACTGGCACACAGGCTTCGGTCTGCACTGCTGGCGCACCGCGACGGCGCCGAGTTGGTCAGCGCCACCTTCGCCTCGCGGATGACGAGCAGCAAGGTACGCGAGCACTTCGTACAAGCAGGGCAGGAATCCGGCCTCTCACGCGAGCACGCCCAACTCGCGGCATACGCCCTGCTGTACTACGTACTCGGCCATACCGTCGACGAGCAGTCCCGAGCGCAGATGGAAGAAATGGGGGCACTCACCCGAGCACCCATTTCCCCGGACTCCCCCGAGGTGATCGGCGGCGGTTCCGACGAGGACCTCCTCGACGGCGATCCGACGGTACGCTTCCAGTTCGGCCTGGATCTGTTCATCGACGGCATCCGCACCCGCCTGAATTCGACCCCACATTCAACGCGCACCGAATCGGCTCTACGACACTCCTGACAGTCGCAGTAATGCAGTAGTACCGGCCGCGACAATCACCACGACCACCAACGGCGCCCTGAACCAGGCGCAGATACCTCCGGCCACCACCCCGAGCACTCGCGCCGGTCCGGCAACGTCATGGCCGGTGAAGATCGTCGAGGTCACAACCACTGCGAGCAGTAGCACCACGACGGCACGATCGAGAGTCTTCTCGGCAAATCCCGAAAGCATCACCCGAGCGCGGAGCAGAACGCCACTCACCCGTAAAGCGTAAGAGCCGCAGGCGAATACGAGAATGCCGATCCAGACCGTTGCCGTATTCATCGGACCTTCTCCCGAAACGGTATCGTCACCGCAATACTCAGCAGGGCTACGAGCGGCGCGGTACCGGGCGGCAGGAACGGCGACGCGGCCACCGCGATCACTGCACCGACCACGGCGGCAAGCAGCGTCACCCTCTCCCTCAGCGCCGGCAAGACGAGAGCCAGAATGACAACCGGAAAAGCGGCATCCAACCCCAACGCGCCCGGATCCTGGACGACACTCCCGAGAAGACCGCCCAGCAGCGCTCCGATGGGCCACGCCACCGCGATTCCGGTCCCGCACAACCAGAAAGCAGCACGCTTCTGCTTCACCGTTGCTTGGGCCATGGCGACCGCGACGCTTTCGTCGTTGACCAGGTGCGCGCCGACCATTTTGCGCCAACCCGAGCCTCTGTGCCGACCCCTGTCGAGAAAGGATCCCGCCGACAATCCGTACGCGAAGTTTCGCGAGTTGATCAACAAACCGGCTGCAACCGCGGCGAGGGCACTCCCCCCGGCCGCGATGATTCCGATGAACAAGAACTCCGACGAGGCACCCAGAACGAGCACGGCCAACGCAAGGAGCTGCCACATCGAGAACCCGACCGATCCTGCCGTCACACCGTAGGAAACACCAACGATGGCCACGGAGAGACAGATCAGCACGCTCACCCGGAGCGTGTCGCGATCAACTGTTCGCCATAAAGAACGCATGTATTCTATGTTGAACGACGCAAGAACGTTCGTCAAGGGAAACGATCGATCGGAGAATCGAACGATGGCTAGTGGTGGATTTGGCAGTGGTGTACCTGACGGTGGTGTACCTGACGGTGGCCTACCTGACGGTGCCGGAATTGGTACTGAGCAGAGTCCTCAGAAGCTGGTGGCAGTCGCACTCAAACGTGAGCGCACCCGAGCGGGCTTGAGCCTCTCGGAGGTCGCCCGACGCGCTGACATCGCCAAATCCACACTCTCCCAACTCGAATCCGGCCTCGGGAACCCGAGCCTCGAAACACTGTGGGCACTCGGGAACGCCCTGGGTGTGCCGTTCTCACAACTCGTCGACTCGCAAGCACAGACCGTTCAGTTGATTCGAGCCGGGGAAGGGCCCGCGATTGCGTCGGCGAACGCGTCGTACATCGCGACCCTCCTGGCTCCCAGCCCACCGAACGCGCGCCGCGATCTGTATCGGATAGTTGCAGAACCGGGCGAGCCCCGCATTTCGACGCCGCATGCGCGCGGCACCACCGAACACGTTGTGATCGGCACCGGGCGGGCGGAGGTCGGGCCCACTGCAGATCCGATCGAGCTCGGGCCGGGCGACTATCTCGCGTATCCCGGCGACGAGGAGCACATCTTTCGGGCACTCGAACCAGGCACGACGGCGATCCTGGTTTCGGAGCACACCTGAGCCGCGATGAGTTTCGTCGCTGCGGGAAGTCTGTACCTGCGAGGTGATGTGGCCAGTGCCTCGATCGCCGACGGCAGCAACGACCAACAGCAGGAGGACCCATGTCCGGATCCAGCATCAGCAGCATTTTGCTCTCGAGCACCGACCCCCAACGCTTGCGCGACTGGTACGCCGAGGCGTTCGCTCCGAAAGTCGACCGCACTCCGGGCGAACCCGGCTACGACGTTCTCGACTTCAACGGTTTCTACGTGATGCTCGACAGACGCGACGACGTCGGCGAGACCAACCCGCAGCCCGGCCGGATGTTCCTCAACGTCGAGACCGACGACGCCCGGTCGATCGCGCAACGCATCGACGTACTCGGCGGAAACTGGCTCGCCCCACTCGAAGACCGCGACGGCAGTTTGTTCGCCACCGCGATCGACCCCGACGGAAACTACGTTCAGATCATCGAGTTCAGTGAGGCGGCCCGGGCCGAGATGGAATCCGGAATGACGGATTCCGAACCTACCTAGTCGGACAACAGCCAGGAACGGAGACAGTCATGCTTGCGGACACCAAAGCATTCAGCGGTTTTTCGGTGACAGACATCGATGCTGCAAAGAAGTTCTACGGCGAAACACTCGGGCTGAAAGTGACCGACGAAGACATGGGACTTGTGCGCCTACATCTTGCCGGTGGAACCGAGATCTTGGTTTACCCGAAGCCGAATCACGAACCCGCGACGTACACGATCCTCAACTTCGTCGTCGACGACATCGACACGACGGTCGATCAACTGACCGCACGTGGCGTGGAGTTTCTGAAATACGACGGATTCCCTCAAGATGCGCGAGGCATCATGCGTGGCAACGGTCCCGACATCGCGTGGTTCACCGACCCCGCCGGCAATGTTCTGTCGGTAATCAAGGAGTCCTGACGTGTTTAACCGCTGAACAGCTGTGACTGCCGCTGTTCAGCGGTGTCGGTATTGGACCGTTCCGCTGCCGCAGTTTCACGCTCGGCCGCCAGTTGCTCGGCGCTTTTCGCGTCGACAACGGACTCCGCCGCACTGAGGTCGGAAAACAAGCCACTGCTCGATTCGTTCACATGCCACCCTTTTGCCTGGTCATCGTTACCGCGCGCAGATAAACCTGCGTTAGAGATCGGTCGATGGCTACTTGATTACTGCCGCCCGTACGGCGCCGACAAGACGCCGATGACCCAGCAGTTCTTCACCCAGTGTTGCACGCCTGTGTTTTCCACGAGAAATTCGGTCCAGACGGGTTGTCATCGCCCGCGTGCTGGAGCAATGTGAAAGATGAGCGCGGAGCAGGTCGGCAGCACTTTCGTCGGACACCTGGCCCCTCAATTCACTGCACAATTTTTGGAGGAATCATGTTGGGAATTGCTTTGGGCCTCGGCAGCGCCGCTGTCGGAATCGGCCTCGGACTGCTCGGCGCAGGAGCCGGAATTCTGCTGAGCGACAAGACCGTCAAAACCGCACGACGTGAACTCACCGCCTGACGAGGGCGAGAGCACTGAAGACGGCGAGCGCACCGAATACTTGGGTGTCGGAGTCAGCACTCGGGTGAACGCCGCGCTGCGACATCCCGCGCAGTGGGTGTTCGCACGGGCCGCGCATCGACGTGGCGTGCATACCGGCGTAGATGTTCCGACGAGCGCTCAGGACGTGCTCGACCGGTTGTCGACACTCCGAATAAGCACGTGGAGTTACGGATTCGACCACAAGTCGGTCCGTCACCTGGGTCCGATGGCGCAAGACTTTGCGGCGATTTTCGGCTTGGGATCCAACACCCGCCGGATCTCCGCCGTCGACGCGAACGGCGTCTGCATGGCGAGCATCCAAGCGTTGAACCGCAAAATCAGTGCTCTCGAGACAGAAATCAGCGCGCTCGAGAAGGCCGTGAACAGACTGAGAAGGGAGACAGTAGACACGAGCGCGACTCGGAATGCATTGGAAGTAAACAACAATCACGCATCCACGCCGCTCGACGAATTCGGTGGATCCACCGGTCTGTAGTTTGTTCGGTGTGACCGCCCCTGATTCAGACTCCGACTCAGCACCCAACGTGATTGCCGCGCTGTTCGACGTGACATCCGACGCTGTCGGTGACGAACACGTCGAACAGGTACTGGCCGAATTCGGCGTTGGCGCAACGGAGATCGCGGAGACAGCGGCTCGCATCCGGGCCAGTCGGTCGGAATTTCGCCGACTGCGCCGTCGCGAAAACGAATTGGCGGTCCTCTATTCGAGTGCGCGTGAGCTTGCGCAAGTTCGCGACGTGGACACTCTGCTGCAGAGGCTGGTGAACCGCGCACACGACATCATGGGTACCGACGTCACGTACCTGTCCGAGTTCGACGTGATCACTCGTGACCTGAATGTTCGAAAGACGGCCGGCGCGGTCTCGCCGGAACTCCAGCATCTGCAGGTTCCTGCCGGCGCGGGACTGGTCAGCGCGATTGCCGAATCTCGAGCAGCCCAATGGGTTCAGAACTACAGCGACTACACGCAGTCGCGCCACGACGAAGTGGTCGATGCCGCGATCGTCGCCGAGGGTCTGGTGGCGATTCTGGGCGTGCCGATGCTCTCGGACGGCCAGATCCTCGGAGTCTTGTTTGCCGCCGACCGCCGGGAACGCCGCTTCACTGCTGATCAGATCGCCCTGCTCTCGGCGCTGGCGGATCACGCCTCGGTGGTCCTGCAAACCGCACGGGCCCTCGACCGCGCCGAGGAATCCGCCGCCGAGACCGGGCGAGCACTCGACGAGCTGCGTGAGCACGTGTCCGCGCGGGACAAGTCGAACATCGTCCACCAGGATCTCATCCATGCCGTTCTCCGCGGCGGCGGATACGCCCAGGTTGCACGAACCCTCAGCAGCTCACTCGAGCGCAGCACCGTCGTGGTCGACAGTGAGTTACGCCCTCTCGTGAAATCCTCGGGCGAGCAGATCACGACGGTGCCGTTGTCGCTACCTCGCGCCGTGTCCGAGGCCATCGACCAGAGTCGCCGCAGCGGCCGATGCACGTTTGTCACCGACGACAGTGAGACCGCCATCCAACTCGTCAGCGCTGTCACCGCCGGAGAATCGTTCCTCGGGGCCATCTTGCTGAATCGTTCGGACGCGCCGATCGGCCCCGTCGAACTCCGGACCGTGGAACGGGCAGCTCAGGTCACTGCCATCCTCGTGTTGCAACACTCGGCGGCAGCAGCAGCGGACCGGCGCGCACGTGACGAACTGGTCGCCGACTTGCTGAGCACTGCGCCCGAGCGCAGGCGCGATCTCGAACGTCGGACCCGCAACCTCGGCATCTCCCTCGGCGAACTCGACACTGTCCTCGTGGTCTCGGTCGCTCCGGAACTCCGGACGGCCGCGCTCCGCGCAATCGGGCAGAATCTGCCGGTAGCGGCATTGGCGGCGCAGCACGCCGGACTGATCGCGGTGGTCTCGCGCTCGGGAAACCCGGCAGCAGCGGCGACCGTCATTCACCGCCAGATCACCGGTTCGGTAGGACCCCACGCAGTAGTCATTGCGCCGGCGACGGCGGAGCGCCCCGAAGAACTCCCGGCGCGCTTCACCTCTGCGCTGCGCACGGCCCGCCTGATCACCGCGTTGGGCAAGACCGACGGCGCGGTCACGACTGCGTCGTATCTGCCGTACAGCGTTCTGTTCGGCGAGAATCCGGAATCACTCCATCAGTTCATCGACGAAGTCATCGGCCCGGTACTCGCCTACGACCATGACAAGGACACCGATCTCACTGCGACCCTTCGGGCCCTGGTCCGCAACGACGGAAGCCCGACCAAGGCTGCCCGCGCACTCAACTATCACCCGAACACCGTCGTTCAGCGTCTCGACCGCATCCGTACACTCCTCGGTCACTCGTGGCGTGAAGACGAGAACTTCTTCCGGGTATCCATGGCGACGAGGCTCGACGAACTTCGGGAAGTGGGAACCGAAGAAGGCGTAAGCGACAACACCGACAGCAACGATGGTGCATGACACCACAACTTCGACTGATCGATGTGTTATGAGCACGTGGCTTGGCAGGCATCAACCTCCCTACTGTGAAGCGGAGCACAGAACCACTTCAGGAGGACGACCCCCGTGTCTATGAACAATCGGTCCAAGAACAACCGGTCTGTCAACAGCCGTATCGCCGATTTCCGGTCCTACGACGTCGCCGCCCGGCGCGCCGAGATCGTCCGCCAGACCGACCTGACCGAAGCAGACATCGCGGTCTACGACGCCGCCGACGGCCTCACCATCGACCAGGCCGATCGCATGGTCGAGAACGTCCTCGGCGTCATCGGCATTCCGGTCGGCGTGGCCACAAACTTCACGATCAACGGCAAGGACTACCTGATCCCTCTTGCCACCGAGGAGCCGTCGGTCGTCGCAGCTGCGAGCAACGCCGCTCGCATCGCACGCGGACTGGGCGGCTTTCACGCCTCCAGCACCCAGCCGATCATGCAAGCCCAGATTCAACTCGTCGACGTCGTGGATCCGGAGGCGGCCCGGATCCGGCTCCTCGAGGCGCGTGAAGAAATCATGGCACTCGCCAACGAGCAGGACCCGAAGCTGGTCAGCGTCGGGGGTGGCGTGAAGGATATTTCGGTTCGCGTCGTGTCCTCGGACCAGGCCACCTACGTCGTCCTCCACCTTCATGTCGACGTACGAGATGCGATGGGCGCCAACGCAGTCAACACGATGGCGGAAGCAATCGCCGATCGAGTGTCCGAGATCGGCGGCGGGCACGTCGTCCTGCGCATTCTCACCAACAAGGCAGATCTGCGGCTCACCCGTGTTCGCGCCGTGTTCGACGCCGAATTGATCGGCGGCGCAGAAGTAGTGGACAACCTGATCCATGCCGCACGTTTGGCCGAGCTGGATCCCTACCGCGCCGCGACACACAACAAGGGCATCATGAACGGCATCAGCGCCGTGGTGCTGGCGACCGGAAACGACACGCGTGCAGTCGAAGCCGGGTGCCACTCTCACGCAGTCAACGCCGACGGAATCTACTCCTCGCTCTCGCATTTCGAGAAGAACGCCGACGGAAACATCGTCGGCACCCTCGAGCTACCCATGCCGGTCGGCCTCGTCGGCGGGGCCACCAAGGTGCACCCCGTAGCGCAGGCCGCGATCAAGATGCTCGGCGTCGAGAGTGCCGAGGAACTCGCCGGCATCATTCTTGCAGTCGGTCTCGCCCAGAACCTGGCTGCTGTCCGCGTTCTCGCCGGGGAGGGTGTCCAGCGCGGGCACATGGGACTGCACGCCCGCAACATCGCTGCCACCGCCGGAGCGCAGAAGAGCGAGATCGACGCCGTGGTCGCACGCCTGATCGCGGACAAGAGCATTCGCGTCGAGCATGCCGAGAAGGTTCTCGCCGAGATCCGCGGCGGAAACTGACGACAATGACGGAAACAGTTGCAGGATCACCAGTGTGGAAACCGGCGCCTCATCGAGTGTCGGCGCCGGGCCTACCGACCTCGGTCCGGGTCTACGAAGTCGGGCCTCGAGACGGACTTCAAGCGGAGACGGCGGTGATCGAGACCGAGACGAAGGCCCAGTTCATCGAACGCCTGGTCGCGGCCGGTTCCCGCACTGTCGAGTTGACGAGTTTCGTCTCACCTCGATGGATCCCGCAACTTGCGGACGCGGAAGAATTGATGGGTCGGCTCCACCTGCCGAACTCGGTACGTACGGTCGTTCTCGTCCCGAACCGCAAGGGTCTCGAGCGGGCCGTCGCCGCCGGAGCGCGTGAAGTTGCAGTATTCGTCAGCGCCACAGAGGAATTCGCAAAACGCAACCTCAATTCCACGGTCGACGGCGCGATCGCCGCGGCCGCCGAGGTCACGACCGCCGCTCGAGCCCTGGGACTTCCCGTCCGCGGGTACATCTCCATGTGCTTCGGAGACCCGTGGGAAGGCGTCGTGTCCGTCGAGCGTGTCGCCGACATCGCCAAGTCCTTGATCGACAGCGGTGCCACGTCGCTCTCCCTCGGCGACACCATCGGCGTCGGCACCCCTGGTCATGTGCTCGCTCTACTCGGCGCGATCCGCGAACGTGGCATCCCCACATCGCAGATCGCGATGCACTTCCACGACACCTACGGGCAAGCACTGTCGAACGTCTACGCGTCGTTGACCGCTGGAGTATCCGAATTCGACAGTTCCGCAGGTGGTCTCGGACGGTGCCCGTATGCCAAGGGCGCGACCGGAAATCTCGCCACCGAGGATCTTGTGTGGATGCTCCACGGCCTCGGGATCGACACCGGCATCGACCTGGATTCGCTCACCGACACAAGCAGTTGGATGGCCGAACAGATCGGACACTCCAGCCCGTCCCGGGTTGTCAACGCCCTCCGCGCTGCACGCACCTGACATTCGCCAAGCAAGTCCCCCGCCTCCCAAGCCTCTCGCCCTGTATGACCTCGCCCTGTATGACACTGGAGAAGACTGATGTCACCACCGCAGTCGGCAACGACGCCGACCACCACAACCGAGCCGACCGAGCAGCAGACATACCTCGAAGTCTGGGGCGACACCGTCAACGGTCGACACCTCGCGATCTCTGTCGCAGTCGGCAGTGTCGTCGGCGCCTCGGCTCTTCTCGCAGCCCAAGCACTGTTCGAACGGGTCGTCAGCGAGCCGTCGTTGGCCCAGGCGTACAGCCTGCTGGTCGGCATCGCGGCCTGCCTGCTCGCCGGCGTCGTCTGCGGAATCTTCATCAAGCCGAAGCGGATAGTCGCCTTGGCGGCCGCCGACGCGGAGTCGATCGACGGTGTCATCACGATGATGAGTGAACAACGCCAGGGTCTCGGGACTCTCGCCGACATTCCGGAACAGAGCCAACTGGAACTTCGCGAACTCGGTCTGTACGACCACTTCGCCGCTGCCGAGGCCGAGCACGCGCGGGTCCCGAACACACCGGTCTCGAAAGCACCGGCCTCGAAAGCACCGGCCTCGAAAGCACCGAAGGACGGTGGGCTCGCATGAGTTCGGTTCTGACCAACGAGATTCTGATTGCCGTTCTCTTCGGCATCATCGGTGCGGTCGCATTCACGTTCATCGGATTGATCTCCGGCACGGACGAGACAGCCACCATCGCACCGCTGACTCTGCTCGTGATCCTGCTCGGTGCTCCCCCGGCGGCAGTCTTCACGTTCTTCCTCTCCGGTGCGATCGCCAAACACATGACTCACGCGGTGCCGACGATGCTGTTGGGCATTCCCGGTGACACGATGGCGATTCCACTCCTGCCGGAGGCGCAGATGATGCGCTCACTCGGCATCCCGCACATCGCACTCCGCAAGGCGATCTCGGGAGCAGTGATCTCGGCGTTCGTCGCTGTGCCGGTTGCCGTCCTGTTCGCGACCATCCTCGCTCCGTTCGCCGACACCGTTCAGTCGATAGCACCGTGGCTGTTCCTGGTCGCCGCCGTCGGCATCGCCTACGCCTCGCCGGGCCGCTGGGCCGGAGTGGTCGCTCTCGTTCCCTTCGTGATCTTGATCCTGGGCGCACGCGCCTTGACGTCGAATTACGATGTGTCGCTCAACATCAGCTACTTCCTTGCCATCGCGGTCGGGCCGCTGATCGCGGACCTCGCGCTGACCTTGGGGCCGTCGAGTCGCAAGGACATGGAGCGCAGCGAACCCAAGACCGTCGCACTGGCCCCGGACATCAAGGGGTGGAAGGGATACTTCCCCAATCCTCTGAAGGTCCTCGATCGTAAGCAGATCGGCTACACCGCGGCGGCCTCCACGGTCTCCAGCGCAACGTTCGTCTTCAGCCCCGTTGCCATGACCGTTCTGATGGGTGAGCTGGTGGGTGCGCGGATCAAGAACGGCTATCACCGGCTGACCACCATGGTCTCGGCAAAGAACGGTACGACGGAATCCACGTACATCGCGGAAACCCTCATCCCTCTCGTGGCCTTCGGCCTTCCGCTCAGCCCGCTGGCAGCAGGTCCCGCGGCGCCTCTGTTCAACGCTCCGCCGGTCTTCGAAACCAATCAGGAAACCGGAGTGATCAACAATCTCTCCACGTACCTGACCCAGTGGGAGTTCCTGCTCTACGGCCTGCTCGCAGTCGTCACCGCGACGGTCATCGCATATCCGTTTGCCATGAACTACGCGTACCGCGCTGCGTCAGCGGTGGTCAAACACATCAGTCACGAAGCTGTGATCGCGGTGTTCACGGGACTGGTCGTGGTCATCAGCATCTGGGAGGGCGGCATCCTCGGGCTTCTGATCACCGTGACGGTCGGCCTCGTCGGCGGCTTGCTCGGGCGTCTGTTCAAGATCCACGGCGGTGTCCTGTTCATGGGTTACTACGTCGCGCTGTTCAGCGTCCCGGCTCTGATCAATCTGTTCTGAATCGCCCGACACCACCAACCCGTGCGGACCTGCAAACACTGCGGGTCCGCACGGGTTACTTCGCTTGTCCGACCGTGAGCGACACGGTTCGATTCCGGTCGAGTTTCTTCGCCCGGTACAACGCTTCGTCGGCGCAGTCGACCAATTGCGTCAGATCCGCACCGCCTGCAGGTGAACACGCGACACCGATACTGACGGTGGGCCCGAGTTCACCCAACACTGCCGACGAACTCTCGGCCTGCGCACGTCGAATCATCTCGGCCGTCTCGGTCGCACCCGCCAGATCGACACCGGCCATCAGTACGACGAACTCCTCGCCGCCCAAACGGGCGAACAGATGCTTGTCGTCGAGATTCCGCCGCACCTGATCGGCAAAACTCACCAACGCGGTGTCGCCGGCGCGATGACCGAGGTTGTCGTTCACCATCTTGAAGTGATCCAGATCCATCATCAGGACGCTGACCGGACGTCCCGAGTGCCGACGCGGTTCGGTCGCACCCGTCACGCTGCCGCCTCGCCGCAAGAACTCGTCCCGACGCAGCGCACCGGTGAGATCGTCGTGGGTGACTGCCTGGGTGAGTGCCTCGAGCGCGCGGCGGCGCTCGAGGATCACGCAGGCCACCGCGATCGGCGCTACCGCCAGCAGCGACAATCCGATCTGGACCGACGCACTGACGGGCGAGACGCCCTCGCTGGACAATCCGAGATGACCGTCGGCCGTCAATACCAACGTCCAGGCAGTTGATACGGCTGTGAGCACCGAGGTGACGAAGACATTGGTGAGCAAGGCGGCAGTCACCAGGGCCGGCATGGCAAACGCGATCGCTCCGGCACCGCCGATCACCCACTCCAAGATGATGCAGACGGCCAGCAGCGCTGTCGGAACCACAGATCGACGCAGAAGTGCGGCAACAGCTTTCGGGTCCCGATCCGCTCGCCGAAGCGAAGGGAATGTCAGCACCAACGGGACGATGGTCATGTAGTTGACGAACTCACTCGAGAACCAGAGCAACCAGCCGTCCCACCACTGCCCGCCGAACAGCACGCGGTTCGCGATTCCGCCGACGAGTGCTGCCATCGACGCGGCGACGACCGTCGTCGCCACGAGATATCCGACAGACTCGATACTGTTCAGACGACGATCCTCACCGTCGACCCAGCGAAAGGCGTAGAAGCCGCTGGCAACCCCGACGATGTTGGCGGCGTTGAGCCACATCGTGGACTCCCACGCCCCACCGGTGATCAGGTCGGCTCCGACATAACCGACTACTACGCAAATCCAGGTGAGCAGTGTGGCGGAACGCGGCGACCGAAAGAGAATCCCGAGTAGCAGCGCGTTGGCCGGCCAGAAGACAGCAAGCGTGCCCGGCAGACGGCTCAGAATTCCGACCAGGCACGAGACGAAGACGACTACGCCGACAAGCAGTGCGCGACGTACGGCCGATGACGACAACGACTTTTCGACCGTGCTCACCACCTACATTCGGCTGACCTACTCACAATTTCGACAACCACTATCGGCGCTCGGATGCAGGGTCGCCCCAAGACACCGGCTGAAACATACCGACCGGAATCGTACGCGAGAGACGTCGAAACCAAGGCGCCCCACTGTGCCTTGGCTATCGATGCAGACAAATCGGATGTTACGGCGTCAGATGGCCAACGTAGATTTACCGAGCGCGCTTGAAGCGGTCTGAGCAAACTCTTGGACACTCTCGCTGCCACTTCCCGCAGGCATCAACCCGAGAAGGGGAACACCGCTGACCGAGACAAGATCCTCGCGATTGCATCTCTCGGCGAGGTCCGGTTGTTGCGGCCATGAACCGATCACCAACCCGGCGCACTCCACGCCAACCGCACCCAGCGCTTCCACCGTCAGAGCCGTGTGATTGAGCGTGCCCAGGCCGGACGCAACCACCAGCACTACAGGTGCACCCAGCGCTGCCGCGAGATCGCGCGCGGTGAACCCGTCGGCCCCCAACCGGACCAGCAAGCCGCCGGCACCTTCGATCAGGGTCAGGTCGTGGGTGGTGTCCAGGTCGCGAGCAACTCGGACTACGTCGTCGAGCGCCAACAACGGCAGACCACTTCGACGTGCAGCAGTATCCGGCGCCAACGGTTCGGGATATCGCGCCAACTCGACCAGCGTCACGCCGCCACCGGTCAGACGCTCGATCTCGGCCAGATCACCCGCACCGTCCACGTCGACGCCGGTCTGGGCCGGCTTGAGCACTGCAACCGACTTACCCGACTGCACGGCGAGCGATGCCAATGCGGCTGTCACCACTGTTTTTCCGACGTCGGTCGACGTTCCGGTCACCAGGAGAATGCTCATGCTCGGGCCCCTGCCAATACTTCGCGCAGGACGAGAGCGATCTGCTCCATCTCGGAGGCCGACAGCGTCGCTCGAGCCGTCAGACGCAGCCGTGACGTTCCCTCCGGAACCGACGGCGGGCGGAAGCATCCGACATGCAACCCCTGGTCCCGGCACGCCGACGCGGCATCGAACGCCCGTTGCGGATCACCGAGAACGACCGAGACGACAGCAGATTCAGGCGACGGAGCACCGGTGACGTCCGCCAACTCGGATGCCCGGGCCAGGACGTCGAGCGCTCGCGTCGGCTCGCGCTGGAGTACTGCGAGTGCGGCTCTGGCCGCGCCGACGGCGGCCGGTGCGAGACCGGTGTCGAAGATGAACGTTCTTGCCGCGTCGACGAGATGCGCGCGGATCTTGTTGTCACCGAGTACAACTCCGCCCTGACTGGCGAGCGACTTGGACAGTGTTGCCGTCACGACGACGTCGGGTTCACCGGCCAGGCCCGACTCGTGGACGAGACCGCGTCCACCGGCACCGCGCACACCGATGCCGTGCGCCTCGTCGACCAGCAGGATCGCCCCGTACTCCCGGCACACCTGATGCATCTCCCGCAGCGGCGCGAGGTCTCCGTCGGCACTGAAAACCGAATCGGTGACGACCAGAGCTCGCTCTTCCACTCTGCTACGCAACGTGTCGGCGAGAAAGCTCACGTCCGAGTGCGGGGCAACGACGACCCGCGCGCGTGAGAGGCGGCAGGCATCCACCAGCGAGGCATGCGATCCCGCATCGGAGACGATCAACGATCCGGGACCCGAGAGCGCCGTCACCGCGCCGAGATTGGCTGTGTAACCGGAGGAGAAGACCAGCCCCGAGTCCGCCCCGACGAACTCGGCCAGTTCGACTTCGAGCAGTTCATGTTCGGTGGTGGTGCCGGTGACCAGACGCGAGCCCGTGGCGCCCGCGCCCCAACGGCGCAGTGCCGCCGTTGCACCCTCGATCACATCGGGGTGCCGCACGAGTCCGAGGTAATCGTTCGACGCCAGGTCGATCAACGGTGAGTCGACCGTGCGAGGACGAAGTTCGCGACGCAGTCCAGCGGCCCTACGGTCCGCTTCGACGGCAGTGAGCCAATTCAGCGAGGTGTTCACTTTTCCGACCATACTTGAACACCGTTCAACTCAATGGTTAGGGTGCATCCGTGCTCACAACCGGACTTGATCCCCAAGACGTCTCCGCCATCGATGCCGATGTTCTCTGGCATCCGTACGGATCGTTTCCCGCGTCGACTCGTCCGCTGATCGTCGACTCTGCCGAGGGGGCTACCCTCACGCTCTCCGACGGCCGCCGACTGGTCGACGGGATGAGCTCGTGGTGGGCCGCCATTCACGGCTACCGCAATCCTGTGCTCGACGCCGCGGCCGCGCGGCAGCTGGGCAAGATGAGCCATGTCATGTTCGGTGGACTGACGCACGAACCCGCCGCTCGCCTCGGACGACTACTGGTCGACATCACACCATCACGCCTCGACAAGGTGTTTCTCTCCGATTCCGGTTCGGTGGCCGTCGAGGTCGCCGTGAAGATGTGCCTGCAGTACTGGCGGAGTCTCGGCAAACCGTCGAAGAACCGATTGATGACCTGGCGGGGCGGATACCACGGTGACACCTTCACCCCCATGAGCGTCTGCGACCCCGACGGCGGGATGCACTCTCTCTGGACCGATGTCCTGCGCGCGCAGGTCTTCGCGCAGACTCCCCCCGCGGACTATCGGCCCGAGTACGCACAGGAGCTGGAAGCACTGCTGGCCGAGCATCACGAGGAACTGGCCGCGGTGATCGTCGAACCGGTAGTCCAGGGCGCCGGCGGAATGCGCTTCCACGACCCCGCCTACCTGATCGACCTACGTAATCTCTGCGACAAGTACCAAGTCCTCCTGGTCTTCGACGAGATCGCCACCGGATTCGGACGCACCGGCGAGCTGTTCGCCGCCGATCACGCCGGCGTCAGCCCCGACGTCATGTGCGTCGGCAAGGCACTGACCGGCGGATACATGAGCCTGGCGGCGACGCTGTGCACCACGGAGATAGCGGAGGCGATCACCGCCGGCGAAGGCGGCGGGCTGATGCACGGCCCCACCTTCATGGGCAATCCACTCGCGTGCGCCGTCGCAGTCGCATCGACCGAACTGCTGCTCGCGATGGATTGGCGGCGTGATGTCGCAGCCCTCGAATATGGCCTCGTTCGTGGCCTCGCCGAAGCCGTCACAATTCCCGGGGTCGTCGATGTCCGCGTCAAAGGCGGGATCGGAGTGATCGAACTCGAGCAGCCGGTCGAGATGCAGAGCGCCACCGATGCAGCCGTCGACTCCGGAGTGTGGCTGCGACCGTTCCGAAACCTCGTCTACGCGATGCCTCCGTACCTGTGTTCGGAGGCGGAGGTGGAACAGATCACAGCCGGAATGCTGGCAACCGCCCGCAGCCAGGCAAAACGGTGATCAGCGGCGTAGACAGTCGACAAGATTCGATCGGCTGCACCCGATAGGGTCTGATTCATGGATCAACCGCCGAGCGAGACCTCAGCCACTCCCATCCCGGTATGGCCTGGCAGTGCGTACCCACTCGGTGCCACCTACGACGGTGCGGGGACCAATTTCTCGCTCTTCTCCGAGGTCGCCGAAGCCGTGGAACTGTGCCTGATCGCCAAGGACGGAACCGAAACCCGGATTCGGATGGACGAGGTCGACGGTTACGTCTGGCATGCATACCTTCCGTCCGTATCCCCCGGCCAGCGATACGGCTACCGCGTCCACGGACCGTACGATCCGGCGGCAGGCCTGCGGTGCGATCCGAGCAAACTGTTGCTGGACCCGTACGGAAAAGCATTCGACGGAGACTTCGACGGAGACCGTTCACTGTTCTCGTACGACGTCGAGTCGGCAGGCGATCCCGAACCTTCGGGAGACGACGAAACTCCTGCAGCGGAGCCGGAAGACGCGACCGACGAGACGAGTTCGGAAGCCGAATCGGGCGAGGTGGTCCTCGAGGACGAGGTGGAAGACGCGTCACCCACGGGCGATCAGGAATCCGACGAGATCCTCGACCCCGAACCCTTCGATCCCGCCCCACTCACCGACGAACCCGCCACCATCCCTTTCCCCCAACATGATTCGCTCGGCCACACGATGTCGACCGTCGTCATCAATCCCTTCTTCGACTGGGCGTCCGATCGCTCGCCGAAGCGCCCGTACCACGAGACGGTCATCTACGAAGCGCACGTCAAGGGTATGACCGCGACGCACCCCGGAATTCCGGAGGAACTGCGCGGCACCTACGCCGGACTCGCGCATCCGGTGATCATCGAGCACCTCACCAATCTGGGTGTCACTGCTATCGAACTGATGCCGGTCCACCAGTTCATGCACGATCAGGTGCTTCTCGACCAAGGACTGCGAAATTACTGGGGTTACAACACCTTCGGTTTTCTCGCTCCGCATACCGACTACTCGTCGGCCGCAAAACCCGATGCGGCCGTAGCGGAATTCAAAGCGATGGTGCGCAGCTTCCACCAGGCAGGCATCGAGGTGATCCTCGACGTGGTCTACAACCACACCGCCGAGGGCAACCACATGGGGCCGACCATCAGCTTCCGCGGCATCGACAATGCTGCCTACTACCGCCTGGTCGACGGCGACGAAGCGCATTACATGGACTACACCGGAACGGGCAACAGCCTCAACGCCCGTCATCCGCACACACTGCAGCTGATCATGGACTCGCTGCGGTACTGGGTCACCGAAATGCATGTCGACGGTTTCCGCTTCGACCTCGCCTCGACACTCGCCCGTGAACTGCACGACGTGGACCGCCTCTCCGCCTTCTTCGATCTGGTGCAACAGGATCCGATCGTCAGTCAGGTGAAGCTGATCGCCGAACCGTGGGATGTCGGCGAGGGCGGTTACCAGGTCGGCAACTTCCCCGGCCTGTGGACCGAATGGAACGGCAAGTACCGCGATACCGTCCGTGACTACTGGCGCGGTGAACCGGCAACGCTGGGCGAGTTCGCTTCCCGCCTCACCGGATCCTCTGATCTCTACGAGGCCACCGGACGTCGCCCTGGCGCGAGCATCAATTTCGTCATCGCTCACGACGGTTTCACCCTGCACGACCTCGTCTCGTACAACGAGAAGCACAACGAAGCCAACGGCGAGAACAACAACGACGGCGAATCGCACAACCGATCGTGGAACTGCGGCGTCGAAGGCCCCACCGACGACCCGGAGATCCTCGATCTGCGTGGACGTCAGAGCCGGAATATTCTCGCGACGCTGATGCTCAGCCAGGGCACCCCGATGCTCGCTCACGGCGACGAGATGGGCCGAACTCAGCAGGGCAACAACAACGTCTACTGCCAGGATTCGGAACTGTCCTGGATGGATTGGACTCTCGCGGAAACCAACGCGGATCTCGTCGAGTTCACCAAGCGCGCAATTGCCTTGCGCGCCAAGAACCCGGTCTTCCGGCGTCGTCGATTCTTCGAGGGTCGACCTATTCGAAGTGGCGATCAGAGTCGCGACATCGCCTGGCTCACGCCGTCGGGCGAGGAGATGACTCCGGCCGACTGGGACAGCGGTTTCGGCAAGTCGTTGGCCGTCTTTCTCAACGGTGACGCGATCCCGGAACCGAACTACCGCGGCGAGCGCGTCACGGGAGATTCGTTCCTTCTATGTTTCAACGCCCACTACGAAGATCTCGAATTCTCCACCCCCAACGCGGACTACGCGTCGGAGTGGACCGTCGTACTCGACACCTCGGTCCCCACCGGTGAGAGCGACACCGTGGTCAAAGCCGGAACGACATTGGATGTAAAAGCCCGAGCATTGACGGTACTTCGCAGAACGGCTTGAGGGAGACGTGCAGATGGCCCCGATAACCAGCACCTACCGACTGCAGTTGCGCCCGGACGCGTTCACCCTTCGTGATGCGGCCGCGCAAGTGGACTACTTCGAGGCGTTGGGGGTCTCGCACCTTTATCTCTCCCCCATCCTCACGGCAACATCCGGGTCGACGCACGGCTACGACGTCACCGATCCGACAACCGTGTCCGAAGGACTTGGTGGCCGCGAGGCGTTGGTGGAGCTCTCGCACGCGGTTCGATCACGTGGGATGGGCCTGATCGTCGATCTGGTCCCCAACCATGTCGGTGTCGCCAAACCTCGCGAAAATGCCTGGTGGTGGGACGTTCTCACGCACGGGCAGTCGTCGGAGTACGCAGACTTCTTCGACATCGACTGGGCCGACGACAACGGAGCCAACGGCGCCGAGGGCAAGCTCTCGCTCCCGGTACTGGGCAGCCCGGCCGATCTCGACGCACTGACCGTCGAGAAAGACGGTGAGGAAACACTTCTCGCTTTCTACGAGCACCGCTTCCCCGTCGCGGCGGGCACCGAACTCGGATCTCCACAGGAGGTCCACGCCAGGCAGTCGTACCGACTCGTACCGTGGAACGCCGGAATCATCAACTACCGACGGTTCTTTGCCGTCAACGAACTCGCTGCAGTGCGCCAGGAGGACCCCAAAGTCTTCGAACTCTGCCATCGGCAAGTGAAGTCGTGGGTCGACGAAGGACTGATCGACGGCGTTCGCATCGATCACCCGGACGGACTCGCAAATCCGGCGGAATATCTCGGGCGCCTGCGAGAACTGATCGGACCAGATCAGTGGCTCGTGATCGAGAAGATCCTCGGCCACACTGAACCACTCGATCCGCTGCTCCCGATCGACGGCACCACCGGATACGACGCGCTCAATCAATTGGGCGGCATTTTCGTCGATCCCGCCGCCGAACTCGAATTGACCGAACTCTCGGCAGATCTGACCGGCGACGACGGGGACAGTACGTGGTTGCATCACACCGAACGTCAGTTCAAACGCGACACCGGGCGCGGTGACCTTGCCCCCGAGGTTCGCAGGCTCGTGCGCGCAATCCGACGTGAAACCGGAAGTCGTTGCAGTGAGACCGAACTGAACGACGCCGTGGTGGTCGCGATCGCTCGGATGCCGGTGTACCGATCCGATTACAGTCCCCTCGCCGGATTGGCCGCTCGTATCGTCGGCGACATGCACGAATTGGCTCCCGGGCATGAAGCAGCGTTCAACGTGTTGGCGCAGTCACTGGTGAACGGAGGTGAAGCGGCAGTTCGCTTCCAGCAGGTGTGCGGCGCTGTCATGGCCAAGTCCGTCGAGGATCGTCTCTTCTATCGGACGGCGCGCCTGGTCTCACGTCAGGAAGTCGGCGGCAACCCGGCGTCGCTTGCCGTCTCCGTCGCCGAATTCCATCTCCACAACGCGGACCGAGCGAAGCGGTGGCCGCGCGCGATGACGAGTCTGTCCACTCACGACACCAAACGCGGCGAGGACGTGCGGGCACGGATCGGTGTTGTGTCTCAGGTGCCTACCCTGTGGTCCAGGATGATTCGCGAGTGGGAAGGCGTGTGCCCCAGCCCTGATCCGCTGACCGGATTGTTTCTGTGGCAGAACATCATCGGTGTTTGGCCGGCCGACGGTAGCCCTGCGTCCTCGCTTCCAGAACTGCGCGAACGTTTACACGCCTATGCAGAAAAGGCCGTCCGTGAATCCGGCGCAAAGACGTCCTGGAACGATCCGGACGTCGGCTTCGAGTCGGCGGTGCATCACTGGATCGACCAGGTGATCGACGGTCTTGTCGCTGATTCGGTCAGCGAATTCGTCGGCCGGATAGCGCGTCACGGCTGGTCGGACTCTCTGGGCCAAAAGTTGCTCCAACTCCTCGGGCCCGGAGTTCCCGACGTCTACCAGGGCACGGAACTGTGGGAGGACTCGCTGGTCGACCCGGACAACCGGCGCGTTGTCGACTACGGAACGAGGCGATCACTGCTCGAATCCGGCGCCGCGCCGATCGACGCGACAGGAACCGCAAAGTTGCACCTCGTTCGCACGGCACTGACACTGCGGCGGGAGAACCCCTCGTGGTTCGATCACGGTGAGTACCGGCCCATCTTCGCTTCAGGTTCCGGATCCGGTCATCTGGTCGGCTTCTCGCGCGGCCCGGCAGGTGATCCGCCCATGGTCGTTGCTCTGGCGACGCGACATTCGCTCGGACTCTCGTCGCACGGCTGGCGAGACACACGAATCGACCTTCCCGAAGGCGAATGGCTCGACGCACTGAGCGGACAACCCGTCACGTCCGCAGATGCGCGCGATGTCTTCGCCGCCGGACCATGTGCCCTGTTGACCAGGGTGTGCTGAGCGGTTTCCGCTGACTGGACATTCACCCCCGAAAAGAACTTCGTCGCGCTAACTTCCGAAGAGCAGATCGTCACCACTATTCGGAGGTTTGAGCATGACTGCCAATCGATACACCGGAAAAGTTGCCTTCATCACCGGAGCAGCCCGCGGTCAGGGGCGGGCGGAAGCTGTCCGGCTGGCAGAAGAGGGCGCAGACATCATCGCCGTCGACGCGTGTGTTCAATTCGAATCCACGTCTTACGCCGGCGCCACCGAAGACGACCTGGCCGAGACAGTCGAACTGGTCAAGGCTCTGGACCGTCGAATTGTCGCTACCAAGACCGACGTCCGCGACTTCTCTGCGCTGTCCGCGGCGCTCGATGCCGGCATCGACGAACTGGGGCGCCTCGACGTCGTCGTCGCGAACGCCGGAATCTGTTCTGCCAACATGTCCTGGGAAATCACGCCCGAGCAGTGGCAGGAAACGCTCGACGTCAACCTGACCGGAGTCTTCCACACCGCCAAGGCAGCGATCCCGCACCTGATCAAGCAAGGCACCGGTGGCTCGATCATCTTCACCAGCTCCGTCGCCGGCCTGCGTGGGCTCCCCTTCCTCGGCCACTACGTCGCGAGCAAACACGGCATCACCGGTCTGGCCAAGACGATGGCCTCGGAATTGGGGCAGTACAACATTCGGGTCAACACCATCCACCCGCACGGCGTGGAAACCGGAATGCAGATGACGGACATGCGGCCGCTCATCGACGCCAACGCTCACACCCTCGGTCCGATCTTCATGCAGACCTTGCCAGACCCGGTCAGCCAGCCGGAGGACATCGCCGCAGCCGTCGCGTTCCTCGGTTCCGACGAGGCCCATCACATCACCGGCATCGCGATGCCGCTCGATCTGGGCACCCTGATTCGCTGATCGAATCTTCTCGAGTTTTTCCCGTCCTCGGGGAATATCGCTTCCCCGAGGACGGTTGCGCGAGACATGACCAAAACTGTTGTAGCGCAGACGTACGGCACGCCCGAGGTCCTGGAGCTGGTGGACATCGATTTACCGGCACCGAAATCAGGCGAAGTCCTGGTCGACGTGAAGGCGATCGGGGTGAATCCCTTCGACTTCAAGCTCTACAGCGGTGCTTTCGGCACCGATCCCGAGAAACTTCCGATCCGCCTCGGCGGCGAGGCGGCGGGCGTCGTCTCTGCCGTCGGTGACGCTGTCGCGGACGTGGCAGTCGGCGACGAGGTGATCGTCAGCCCGGGCAACGGTCTCTATTCCGAACAGGTTGTCGTTCCGGCCTCCTCGGTGACCGCGAAGCCCGCCGGCATCGGCTGGGAGCAGGCGGCCGGACTCCTTCTCGTCGGCGGAACTGCAGTCGACGCCCTCGACACGATTAGAGTCGGCTCCGACGATACCGTTCTCATCCACGGCGCGTCCGGCGGCGTCGGCGCGATTGCCGTCCAGCTGGCAGTAGCTCGCGGGGCCACCGTGATCGGCACTGCGGGAGCCTCCAATCAGGAGTACGTGCGTTCACTCGGCGCTACCCCGGTGGTCTACGGCAACGGCCTCGAAGCCCGCGTTCGTGAACTAGCACCGAACGGTGTCGACGCCGCTTTCGACACCGCCGGAACTGACGAAGCCGTCGATACATCTCTGGCGTTGGTCACCGACAAGAGCCGTATCGTCACCATCGTCGCGTTCGGACGCGCCCAGACCGACGGCTTCGCGTCTGTCGGCGGAGGCAATCCGGCAAGTGCCGAAGCACGTTTGAAGGCACGATCCGAACTGGTCGAACAAGCCGGTTCCGGACATCTCACCGTGAAGATCGCCAAGACCTTTCCACTGACGGACGTCGCGCTCGCTCACACCGAGTTGCAGAGTTCTCATCCCGCCGGGAAGTTCATCCTCATTCCCTGACTTTGCCTGGGGTTCCCTGAGATTGAGCGCCGAGTGGAACCAACAGAGTGGTGCCGAACGCGACGAGCACGGATTCGCCTTCGCGTTCGGCATGTACCTCGGCAGTGACGAACACCTGCTTACGCCCGGCCTTGACCGAGCGTGCCGTGGCGACGAATGCGGTTCCGACTCCTGGGCTCACGAAGTTGACCGCACAGTTGGATGCGGCCACTACGCCCACCTGTGTGAAGGCGGCAAACCCACATGCGGTGTCCACGAGCCCCGCCACGAGCGCAGCGTGCAGGTGTCCGGAGTACTGGCCGAGATCCTCACGCCATTCGAGCCGCAGGCGCACGCGACCCGGTTCTGCTTCCGTGACCTCGAAGCCCGCCCACCGATTGAAGGCCGCCGACGCGTTGACCGCGCGCAATTGTTCGAGTATCTCCGCATTCTCCATGTAGACCAGTCTACATAGATTGTGATGGTTCGCTGGGGTGTTTAAGCTCCAACGCGTGGCGACTCCCCCGAAACACCGCGAGGCACTTGTACGAGCTGCGGCCGATCTGTTTCGCCGCCAGGGATATGCGGCAACAGGCCTCAACGAGATCCTCAAGTCGAGCGGGGCGCCGAAAGGTTCGCTCTACCACTACTTTCCCGGCGGCAAGGAGCAGATCGGCGAAGAGGTCGTCCGCGTCGGCGGGCAGTTGGTCACCGACACTCTGACCGAACTCGCCGAGAGCCAATCAGACGCCGGATCGCTGCTGCGCGAGTACGCGCGGTTGCTCACCGGATGGGTCAGCGATTCGGACTTCCACGAAGGCTCGCCGATCACGACGGTGTTGTTGGAACTTGCCCCCGATTCGGAGAGCGTGACAGCCGCCGGACAGGCGGTCTACCGACAGTGGACTTCGCTACTGCGCGACTCACTGGTCGAATCCGGGGTCGCACGTACGCGAGCGGAACGACTTGCCGTCCTTGCAGTGTCCGCACTCGAGGGTTCGCTGGTGCGGGCTCGCGTCGAACGATCAGGTCAGCCGATTCTCGATTCGCTCGGCGAGGTCGCCGACGTGTTCGACGGAGCAATCGCTGCGGCAGCCGTGCACTGAGCGAACGACACTCTCGGTCTCATGAAGGCGCCGAAAGGTACGTTCGCTCGGAATCGGAGGGTGGCGCGGCCGGCCCCTGAGCACGATCTCTCGCGCCACCTCGGGCCGCGCCGATACCGGCGACGACGACGCACGCGATACCTGCCACGGCCAGAAGGCTCGGGACCTGGTGCAACACAATCAAACCGATGAGCTGAGCGAACGCGGGTTCGAGACTCATCAGCGTGCCGAACGCTGCCGTCGACAGCCGCCGCAGCGAGACCATCTCCAAGACGAAGGGCACGACGGGCAGCAGAATCGCGAGCCCGAGGCCCACGAGGATCAGGTGCGGGGTCAGCCGCCCGATGGCCGAATGCCCCACGGCAATTGTTGCGGCCAAACCAGCTACGGCCATCGACACCGCCAGCCCGTTGATACCGGCAACCTCGTCGCCGACACGCTGGGTGAGCAGTATGTACATCGCCCAGCAGAGCGCTGCGCCGAGCGCGTACCCCACTCCCACCAGATCGACCGTCCCCGCCCACGGTTCGGTCAGAAGGACTACGCCGACACCGGCCAGAACCGGCCACAGAACACGGCTGCGCCCTCGCAGCAGAGCAACTGTCAGCGGACCTAAGAATTCCAAGGCGCTTGCCGTGCCCAGCGGCAGACGCTCCACGGCCGCCATGAACAGGAGCGTCATCCCGGCGGTCACCACACCCAGGACCACGCAGGCCAGAAACGCCTTGCGGGTGAACGCGGACGGCCGGGGCCTGACGATAATCAAGAGAATGATGCCCGCCCAGGCAAGGCGCACCCACGCCGCTCCGTCCGCGCCGAGCTGATCGATCAGACTCACCGAGACGGCGAGGCCGAGCTGTACGCACAACATCGCCAGAACAGCCAGACCGACGCCGGCTCGCGCTCTCGTATCCATATCTGCATTGAACGGGACACCAACCGTTCGCGTCCACGCGATTTCAACCCACATTATGTTCACGATTAGTGAATGATCGACGAATGGAAACCCGTCGACTTCACCTTCTTCTCGAACTCTCGCGTTTGGGTTCGATGCGCGCCGTCGCCGAAGCGCACAACCTCACGACGTCGACAGTGTCCCAACAGCTCGCTGCTTTGACCACCGAAACCGGAACAGCGTTGATCGAGCCGGACGGCCGACGCGTTCGCCTCACCCCCGCCGGGCAACGACTCGCGGATCATGCGGTCACTATCCTGGCGGCGCTCGACGCCGCTCGACTGGACCTCGATCCGGACGCGGAACCGGTGGGAACGCTGCGAGTCGGCGGATTCGCAACTGCCATCAGAACCGCCATGCTCCCTGTCGCCCGAAGCCTGCAACACAGTCATCCGCTGGTGGACGTGGTGATCTGCGAATACGAACCAGTCGAGGCCTTCGCACTCCTCGAACGCGACGACCTCGACCTCGCACTGACGTACGACTACAACCTCGCCCCCGCGTCGCCGAGTCCACTTCTCGAAGCAGTTCCGCTCTGGTCGACGCCGTGGGGACTGTGCGTTCCCGACAACGCCCGAACGCCCGACGAGGGAACGAATTCCAGGATCGATCTCCGAGCCTTCGCAAACACCCCATGGATCGTGAACTCACGAAACACCGCCGACGAGCGCGCCGTGCGAACCCTCGCGTCGCTGGCTGGATTCACCCCACGGATCACTCACCAGATCGACAGTCTCGACTTGGTCGAACTCTTGGTCCTCAGCGGCTACGGCGTCGGACTGATGCCGCTCGAACGTAAAACTCGCGAAGGCGTGCGGGTCGAACCACTCATCGATCCGCCCGTCATCCTCACGTCCTACGCGGTAACCCGTCGTGGCCGAACGTCCTGGCCGCCACTTCGACTCGTTCTGGACCAGCTCATGACGTATCGATAACTCACATTCGATCAGCGTCTCCGTCGCGGCGCTGCTGCTTGGCGATTCGGCGCTGCTCCTCCGCCCGCTCACGGCACTGACGAAGGAAGGCTTCGTCCGCCGCCGGATCCTGCGCGACCGCGCGTCCCGGACGCTCGTATTCGCCGTAGCCGGTGGGGCCGACGTACCCACGAGGTGCATTCTGCCCGCGACCCACCACGAGCCAGAGCACCGAACCGAGAGTGGGAAGGAAGATGATGATCAGAATCCAGACGACCTTGGGCAGGTACTGGATATAGGCGTCATCTCTCGTGATGGCGTCGACGATGCAAAAGATCCAGAGCAGCATCGTGATGAGGCCGAACAAGGCATAGGGCACGCTGGCGATTCCTCCCGAGAATAAAAAACCCTCGCCATGCTAACCAAAACAGACCAATTAGTACATTAGATTCTGTCGAATGTTGAACTCCAGCCACGAGCGGTATGCGTCGAGATCCCAACCACTGACTCGACGCAGTTGTTGATGGAGCTGTGGCGAGACGAAGGCGGCAAGTATTCCCGCGGCCTTCTCGAGCGAGATCTCCGGCCTCAGCAAACCGTGTTCCGACAGACCCTCCGCTATCGACATCGCATTGGCTGCCGATTGCTCGGCCGACTCCTCGGACAGACGTCGCATGTCGGAATCGGCACCTGACGATTCCACGGTGACCATCATGAGAGCACCGGCACGCTCGAGCATGCCGATGCCCTGTGCGACGATCTGCGAGACGATCCGCCGAACGTCATCGGGGTCCGAGGCCGAACTCGGCGCACCGAGAGGAAAGGGCTCGGCGTCGAGCGCTGCAGCAAGTGCCGCTTCGAAGATCTCGAGCTTTCCGCCGGGGAACGCCGTGAACACGGTCCGATTGGCCACACCGGCGGCGTCGGCAATCTGTTTGACGGTGGCGCTGACATACCCGTCGCGCACGAACAGAGTCGTCGCCGCATCACGAATGAGTTCCTTGGTTCGTTGCGCGGAAGCCTCACGCACACGGGAGTGATACTGGCGTTTACCCTCCATTGCGCACACTTTAGCCGCATTCGATGCAACAGCCGTGCAGGGAAAGAAGAGTGCAGATCAGGAGCCTTTTCCAGGGTGGTCGATCCAACCGTCACTGCCGGGAAACACGAGTGCCTCGTGTCCGTTGTCCTACCTGACCAGATAGGGCGGTCCCCCATCCTCACCGTGAACTTCGAGGACCTCGGCCGTCACCTCGGACTGACCGACCACTCGCCCCTGAACATGAAGGCGGTCACCTACTTCGGCACGCATCACTCCTCCTCGCTGCCCGCCAAGCGCAGGCACAGAACACCACTGTCGTTGTTCCCGCGATACCGGCGGGGAAACCAGTGACATCACCGAAGTCGTGACCGAAGACACAATCTACCGATGTGACAATCAGGGGTGAACAGTGATTCACTCAGGGGTGAACTACCGTTCACCCCACGCCTCGTGAAGGACCGTCTCTTGGCATTGCACTCGTCTCCGACCCCTCGCCGTTCGAGTCGGCTCATCACCGCAATCCTCTGTCTGTCCGGCACCGTGGTCGCACTGCAACAAACCATGGTCATTCCGTTGCTGCCCGAGTTTCCGAAGATCCTCGGCGTCAGCGCGGACGACGCTTCCTGGCTGGTCACCGTCACCCTGCTGACCAGTGCCGTCGCCACCCCGATCGTCACCCGCCTGGCGGACATGTTCGGAAAACGACGCATGATGCTGATCTCGATGACCACGATCGTGGTCGGATCACTGATCGCAGCGATCGGCGGCAACTTCGTTTCCCTCCTCATCGGGCGCGGACTTCAAGGCTTCGCCATCTCGATGATTCCGGTCGGAATCAGCATCATGCGCGACGAACTCCCCAAGGAGAAGGTGGCGTCGGCAACCGCGTTGATGAGCGCCACTCTCGGAGTCGGTGCCGCACTCGGACTCCCGCTGTCGGGGTTGATCTTCGAACACCTCGGCTGGCCCGCCATCTTCTGGCTCTCGGCGATCGTGGGCGTCCTACTGATCGTCGCAGTGGCCGTCGTTGTCCCGGAATCAAGTGTTCGCACCCGCGGCAAGTTCGACTTCCTCGGCGCAGTCATGCTCTCGGTTTCACTCGCCGCACTCCTCCTGGCCATCTCCAAGGGCGCCCGCTGGGGATGGACCAGTGAACCGACATTGCTGATGTTCGTCATCGGGATCGTGACACTCGCACTGTGGTTCCCGTACGAACTTCGGGTCACCCAGCCGATGGTCGACTTGCGCACGTCAGCCAAGCGGCCAGTACTGCTGACCAACGTCGCGTCGATCCTCGTGGGCTTCTCGATGTACGCGAACAACCTTTCGACAACACAACAACTTCAGATGCCGAAAATCTCCGGCTACGGCTTCGAACTGGGCGTGATGGCGGCTGGGCTGTGCATGATTCCGGCAGGACTCGCGATGGTCTTCTTCGCTCCCGTGTCCGCGAACATAACCAAACGATTCGGCGCGAAAACCACCCTGATCGTCGGCGGCACGGTGCTCGCGCTCGCCTACATCGCGCGCGTGTTCCTGACCGGATCGATCGCACTGATCATCATCAGCGCAGCGGTGGTCAGCATCGGAACTGCAATCGCGTACTCCGCGATGCCGATGCTGATCATGCGCTCGGTCCCGATCACGGAAACCGCGTCGGCAAACGGCCTCAACTCGCTCCTTCGCTCGGTCGGTACCTCGATCTCCAGCGCGGTGGTCGCCGCCATGCTCACCTCGATGGTTATTCCGTCCGGACCCGGCGAGGGCCTTCCGTCGATCGACGCCTTCAAGAACATCTTCTGGCTCGCCGCCCTGGCCGCGGTTGCCGCTGCCGGTGCTGCTGCCTTCATTCCTCGCCGCGGCGCAAAACCGGAAACGGCACTTCGCCCGGTCACACCGGAAGGTTTCGAGCTTCCCGACGCCGCCGTGAGCGATACGGAAATAGTGGTTGCCGGTCGCGTCGTCCGAGCGGACAGTCGCCCCATCAGGCAGGCCGTGGTCACCGTGATGGACATGGACGGGCGTCCGATCGACTGGAGCCGCGCCGACAACGAGGGCAATTTCTCCCTCGCTCTTCCGCAGCCCGGACGGTACTTGGTGGTGACGAGCGCCGACGGCTGGTCCCCGATCTCACAGGTGGTCGGTTTCGACAACGCGCAATCGACGCACACCGTCGAACTCGGTGAGCGCCTTACCATCTCCGGCAAGGTCGGTGTGGGTGGGCAGACAACTTCGGGAACTGTCGTCACACTCACCAAACCGACCGGCGAGTTCGTCGCATCCACCGTCACCGACGGAGCCGGATACTACGGAATCGCTCTCCCCACATCCGGTCGATACATCCTCACCGCGTTGACCGCGAGCGGACACGGCACACTCGCGAGGCAGATCGCGGTCATCGCGCAGTCCACCGTCGTCGACTTCGACGTTCCCCTCGATGCAGAGCCGCTGACAACCGTATGAGCAGGCCTGCCATGAGCACCGCTGAAGAGAGCATCCTCACGGCCGCGACATCCTTGTTCGCGGAACGCGGGTATGCCTCGACGAAGATCAAAGATGTTGCGGCAGCCGCCGGATACTCCCCCGCGCTGGTCATGAAGATCTACGGCAGCAAAGCTCGGTTGTATTCGGCGGCGATCCCGTCCGCACCTCCGATGGACGAGGAGCCGAACGGCGACTCCTCAGGTGGCTTCGGCTACTGGCTGGTCGAGAGACTCGTTGCCCGTAGGGAAGCCGACGAAACCGATCCGTGGGCAATGCTCGCCGTACATGTTCACGAAGCCCCGGATCCCGGCGCAGCCAGGGCTGAGATCAAGGAACGATACGTTCACGGGATCGCGCGACGCATCGGCGACACCTCGCCGGATTTGGTTCGTAGCCAGCTGGTCGTCTCACTCGTGCTCGGGCTTGCCACAGGTATGCGAACGCTGGACCTTCTTGGCGAGGATTCGTTGTCGTCGAAGGATTTGATCAAGCAGTACGGGAGACTCGTACAAACGATCGTCGACGAGATCGAACCCGTATCCGAGCAGGAACCGGACATCAATGGCACGGTGGAGGGATGACTACCTACCGATACCTCGACGCCGATCGGAACCTCCTCGAAGAGAAAGATTTCGAAACCGAGCAGGATGCACAGGAATACCGGCTCTCGGTCCTCGGTGCCGAACACATCGAGCCCGCCGACGGATGATCCGGTCGACCCCGATCGATCAGTGAGACTACGCAGGCGTCGTGAGTTCGGCGATCAGGGCTTGAACGCGACGCTCGATTTCGTCGCGGATCGGGCGAACCGCGTCGAGGCCCTGTCCGGCCGGATCATCGAGAACCCAGTCTCGGTAGCTCTTACCGGGAAAGATCGGGCACGTGTCGCCGCAGCCCATGGTGATGACGACATCCGAGTCCTGGACGGCGTCCGCTGTGAGGATCTTCGGAGACTGAGCTGAGATGTCGATACCGCGCTCTGCCATCGCCTCGACCGCTGCCGAATTGACGGCCTCGGCGGGTGCGGATCCGGCGGAACGGACCTCGATAGCATCACCCGCGAGATGGCTCAGAAACCCGGCTGCCATCTGCGATCGGCCGGCGTTGTGGACGCACACGAACAACACGGATGGTGTACTCATGACCTCGCGCTTTCTCGACCAGGTGAAACCTCTTCGACGGCAAAGCGTTTGCGTAGAGCAAGGGAGACGTACACCAGACCGACGAGCACCGGCACCTCGATCAGCGGGCCGACGACACCGGCAAGCGCCTGTCCCGAAGTGGCGCCATAGGTGGCGATGGCAACGGCGATCGCAAGTTCGAAGTTGTTGCCCGCGGCGGTGAACGCGAGGGTCGTGGTGCGTTCGTAACCCAATCCGATTGCGGCGCCGAGGATGTAGCCTCCGCCCCACATGAGTGCGAAGTACGCGAGCAACGGCAGCGCGATCCGGACGACGTCCCATGGTCGCGAGGTGATCTGTTCACCCTGCAAGGCGAAGAGGACGACAATCGTGAACAGAAGACCGTAAAGGGCCCACGGACTGATCGCCGGGATGAACCTGTTGTCGTACCAGTCACGCCCCCTTGCCCTTTCGCCGAAGTAGCGGGACAGGAAACCGGCAACCAGCGGGATTCCGAGGAAGATCAGAACAGATTTGGCGATCTGCCAGGGTGACGTGTCGATCGTGGTTTGTTCGAGGCCGAGCCAACCGGGTAGGACGGACAGGTAGAACCAGCCGAGAACGGCAAACATGAAAACTTGGAATACCGAGTTGATCGCGACCAGAACGGCGGCGGCTTCACGGTCACCGCAGGCCAGGTCGTTCCAGATGATGACCATCGCGATGCAGCGAGCGAGGCCGACGATGATCAGCCCGGTGCGGTATTCGGGGAGATCCGGCAGCATCAGCCAGGCGAGGGCGAACATCAATGCGGGCCCGAGAACCCAATTCAGGACCAGGGAGCCCGCGAGTAGTTTCTTGTCGCCGGTGACCGTGTCGAGTCGGTCGTAGCGAACTTTCGCCAATACCGGGTACATCATGATCAGCAAGCCGAGGGCGATTGGCAACGAGATCCCGTCGATCTGCACCTTCTCGATGACCGTGTTGACGCCGGGTATCCACCGCCCCAGCAGCAGTCCTGCAACCATGGCGACGCCGATCCACACCGGTAGATAGCGGTCGAGGGTGGAGAGTTTGCCGACCACTGCAGGGTGGTCGACGCCGGCAGCCTTGCTCATGCCGTGACCTCAGCGCAAGAGCCTGCAGCACTCACGCTCGTACCTTCAACCAGGAGTACCGCGGAAAGCTGCTGCAGCGCAGCCGGAATCACCCAGTAGTACACCCAGGTCCCGCGTCGTTCACAGTCGAGTAGCCCGGCCTGGCGCAACACCTTGAGGTGATGCGAGATAGTCGGTTGGGACAGGTCGAACGAGTCGGAGATGTCGCAGACGCAGGCTTCACCACCCTCGTGACTCGCCACCAAACTGAGCAGACGGAGGCGGACCGGGTCACCGAGCGCTTTGAACATCCGAGACAGGTCGCCGGCCCAATCCTCGGTCAACGGTTCACGCACGAGTGGGGTGCAGCACGCTTCGTACTCCAGGGCGCCTTGATTCGACATTCTTCGATATTGACAGACTTCGAATCAAGGCGCAATCAAGTGATCCGCGATTACGGACCCCGGCCCGTCAAACGGGGGCGGCCACCGCACGTCGTTCGAGGAGAACAGTGTCACGCCAGACACCGTCGAGTTGGGCAATCTTTTCCCGGAGACCGATAGTTCTGAATCCAGCCGAATGATGCAGTGAGATGGAGGCACGATTCTCCGGAAAGATCGACGTCTGCAAAGTCCAGAAACCATCAGCGTCGGCGGCCATGACTTGCTTGCGCAACAGCGCTTTTCCGACGACCCGACCACGCATGCCGTCCGCAACATACACGGAATTCTCCGCAACCCCGCGATAGCAGTCACGCTCGGAGACTGAACTCAGCGCCGCCCAGCCGACTACAGTGCCCTCGATAGTCGCCACCCATCGATGATGCAGCAGCCACCGATCTTGGAGGTACTCGCGCACGGGGACCTCCGTGGCGAAGGTGGCATTTCGAGTATCGATACCCTCGCCGTAAATCCGAAGAACCGAATCCCAGTCGTCGTCGGCCATCGCCCGGACAGCGACGTCGTCAGGCAGATCACTCGGGCAGCATGGACGCGGTCCGAGCACCCCCATCACCACATCCGCCGCCTGCGGCAGCGCAACACAGCACGTCGGATTCACCGCGACGACCGTGCTGGTCCCTTCCCTACGCAGGTTCACGAAACCCACGTCGGCGAGCTTGCGCAGGTGGTGCGACACCGTAGGCTGCCCGATCCCCAATGCCTCGGCGAGCGCTCCGACGGTAATACCACCGACCGCGCTCGCCACCCGGTGAAGCAATCGGACCCGCATCGGCTCCGCCAGGCAGGCGAACCACTGTGCGTAGGTATCGGCGTCGCCCTGCGCGAGGACGGAAGTACCCACCTGTTCCGGGCCCGAATCTCCGACGCGCACCGTTGGCGTCTGCAGCGATGTCATCGCTTCACTATATCGACAGCCGTCGATGGTTGCCTACATTGATGATTGTCGATACAGTCCGAATAGATCGATAATCGTCGATGAAAGGTACGACATGAACCCCCTACCCGTGGTCGTGATCGGAGCAGGCCCGATCGGCCTGGCAGCCGCAGCCGAATTGCGCGAACGTGGACTCACCCCGCTCGTCTTCGAGCGCGGAGGCGCAGCCGGTACCGCGATCTCCGAGTGGAATCACGTTCGACTGTTCTCACGTTGGTCCGAACTCGTCTCCCCAGCCGCACGCCGACTCCTCGACCAGAATGGATGGGACTCCCCCGACGGTGAGACGTACCCGACCGGCCGGCAATGGCGCGAGCACTATCTCGAACCACTCGCCGCTGCACTCGGCGACCTGGTCCAGTTCGACACCGAAGTGAGCGGCATAGCGCGGCGCGGGCGTGACCTGGTCGTCGACGCCGGTCGCGACACCGAACCCCTCTCGATTCACCTCCGCCGCCATGACGGAACCGAGGATCGCGTCTTGGCCCAGGCCGTTGTCGACGCATCCGGCACCTGGGGCACTCCCAACCCGCTCGGCGGTGAAGGTCTGCCAGCATTGGGCGAAGTCGCTGCTGGGTCCGCGATCAGGTACCGAGTTCCTGATCTCGACGATCCGACGGTGCGCGCACAGTTCACCGGCACGCACACTGTCGTCGCCGGAAGCGGCCACTCTGCGCTGACCGCGATCGTTGCGCTGTCGGGGCTTGCAGAGAAGGATCCGAGCACCCGTATCACCTGGGCAGTCCGCCGAGGAAACGTCGGCTCGGCATTCGGCGGCGGCGACGCTGATCAACTCCCCGCACGCGGCGCCCTGGGGTTGCGCGCGAAGAAGGCCGTCGATGCGGGATTTCTTCGGGTGGTCACCGGCTTCCGTACAGCCGCTGTGTCAACAATCCCGTCGGGGCGACTCAGACTTACCTCCGACGCCGGTGAGCACATCCAGGACGTGGACAACGTCGTCACACTGACCGGATTCCGCCCCGATCTGTCCTGGCTTTCGGAAATACGACTCGCCCTCGACCCGGTCTTACAGGCGCCGGTCGAGCTTGCTCCGCTGATCGACCCGAACGTCCATTCGTGCGGCACCGTGTATCCGCACGGTGCGAAGGAGCTTCGCCATCCGGAGCAGGGCGTGTACTCGGCAGGAATGAAAAGCTACGGCCGGGCACCCACCTTCCTGGCGATGACCGGCTACGAGCAGGTTCGCAGCATCGCAGCCGAACTCGCCGGCGATCACGAAGCCGCGGCCCGCGTCGAGTTGATCCTTCCGGAGACCGGGGTCTGCGGCGGCGCAGGCGTTTTCGACGAACCTGACACAGCAGAAACCGGCACAGGAAAAGCCGAGGGTGGATGCTGCGGCGCACCCACTCCGGAACTGATCACGCTGTCCGCACCGTCCGGCAACACCTGCGGATAGAAACCGTCCATGACGACCGATCCCGCCCCGCCAGGCTGCCGCATCCGACCGAACAAGGCATGCTGATCGTGTGCATACTTTCGAGGTCTGGGCGCCCACGCCGGAATCGGTCCGGGTCGACGTCAACGGAGTCACTCACGACATGGAACGCACCGACGACGGGTGGTGGCGAGCCGAGGTCGACTGCGACAGCCAGGCCCGTTACGGGTTTGTCGTCGACGGCGAAACGCTGCCGGACCCGCGATCACCGCGACAGCCCGAGGGCGTGCACCTTCACTCCCAACTGCACCGGTTGGACGAGTCGTCCTGGACCGACTCTCACTGGACCGGAAGGCAACTTCCGGGATCGTCCGTCTACGAACTGCACATCGGAACGTTCACCCCCGAAGGAACTTTCGACGCCGCGATCGAGCGCCTCGATCACCTGGTAGACCTCGGCATCGGGTTCGTGGAGCTCATGCCGGTCAACGGCTTCAACGGAACTCACAACTGGGGTTACGACGGTGTGCTCTGGTACACCGTCCACGAGGTCTACGGCGGCCCGGACGGATTGCAACGTCTGGTGAACGCTGCCCACGAACGCGGACTCGGCGTGATCCTGGACGTGGTCTACAACCATCTGGGCCCGTCGGGCAACTATCTCGAACGGTTCGGTCCCTACATCGCGGACGGGGCGAACACCTGGGGCCGAACCATCAACATCGGCGGCCCGCAGTCGGGCGAGGTTCGCGAGTACATCATCGGCAACGCCTTGCGATGGATGCGCGACTTCCACATCGACGGCCTACGCCTCGACGCAGTCCATGCCCTGGTCGATCACACCGGGACGCACATCCTCGAGGAACTCGCCGTCCGAACGGAAACACTGTCGACCCATCTGGGTCGACCGCTCACGTTGATCGCCGAAAGTGATCTCAACGACGCCACTCTCGTCACGCCACGCGCGGCAGGCGGGTTCGGCCTGGACGCGCAGTGGGACGACGACATCCACCACACCATTCACGCGGCCGTCTCGGGTGAACGCCAGGGCTACTACGCCGACTTCGGTTCGTTGGAGTCACTTGCGAATACGTTGCGGCGCGGTTTCTTCCATGCCGGAACCTATTCGTCGTTTCGTGAGCGGGTTCACGGTCGGCCGATCGACATCACGCATCAGCCGGCCAGTGCTCTGCTCGCGTACACGTGCACCCACGATCAGATCGGCAACCGCGCGATCGGCGACCGCCCGAGCGCCTATCTGACGCCAGGCCAATTGGCGATCAAGGCGGCGCTGGTCCTGCTCTCGCCGTACACGCCGATGCTGTTCATGGGCGAAGAATGGGGAGCCACCACCCCGTTCCAGTTCTTCACCTCGCACCCGGAACCGGAACTCGGCGAAGCCACCGCCACAGGCCGCAAGGCGGAGTTCGCGGCACACGGCTGGAACAGCGACGACATTCCGGATCCGCAAGATCCACAGACATTTCTGCGATCGAAACTCGACTGGGACGAGCGAGCCGACGAGACGCATGCTCGTATCCTGGCGTGCTATCGCGATCTACTTGCCCTGCGCAAGAAGCGAATCGAGATCACCGATCCTTGGCTTGGGCACTTGCACGTCGACTACGACGAGGACGGCCAGTGGATCACCCTGCGCCGCGGCGCATTACAGATCGTGTGCAATCTGGGAACGGACGCGGCCTCGGTCCCGGCCGGCGGAACCCCCATTCTCTGGTGGGATCCGCCGACACAGGACGAGACCGCGTCCGCAACCGTCGTGCCTGGGCACTCGTTCGTCGTACTCGAACGCTGACTACCGGGATTTCCGTAGGAGTCAGCGCTACTTCTGCACGGGTCAGCGCTTCGCGTTCTCTGGTGTACTCCGCAGCATCCGCAACACCAATGCGGCACTGACGAACAGAACCAAGGCGGTAGCGCCGGCAGCAACGTGCATACCGTCGACGAACGCCGACTTCGCGGAATCGGCAAGCACCGAACCGAGTTCACCGGGCAGGTACGTCGCTTCCTGCAGCGCACCACCCAAAGTGCCCTGCGCGGCGTGCGCCTGATCTGCTTCGAGCATCGACGTGTCGATTCCCTTGCGGAAGATCGCCATCACCACGCTGCCCAGGATCGCCACGCCGAGCGCGATACCGAGTTCGTACGCCGTCTCCGACACCGCGGACGCAGCACCGGCACGCTCGGGTTCCACCGAACTGACCACAAGATCCGACGTCAGTGTCAGTGCGACACCAACTCCTGCACCGGCCAGACCGAAGCCGATCACGAACATCAGCGGGCCGCTGTCGACGCCGAGGGCGAGCAGCATCGCAGCACCGATACCGGCAACCGCGAGGCCTGCGCTGAGCACGTGAGACACCGACCACCGGCGGATCAACCATGCCGCCGCAACCGCAGTGAACGCGCTGAGCAACATGCCCGGAAGCATCAACAAGCCGGCGTTGAACGCCGAGTTACCGAGTACCAACTGCAGGTACTGCGAACCGAAGAACAGCACGCCCGCCAGCGCGAAGATCGAGAGCAGGTTGGTGATGACCGCGGTGGAGAACGACGCGTTGGCGAACAGTTTCAGATCCAACATCGGATCCTTCAGCATCCGCTGACGACGCACGAACACGTAACCCGCCACGAGACCAACCAGGCCGATGACCAGCAGCGTGCCACTGACGCCGTGCACCACGGATTCCTTGACCGCGTACACGAGCGGCAACATGGTCGCCATCGACAGACCTGCACTGATGAGGTCGAATCGACCCGGATTGGGGTCCTTCGACTCCGGGATCAGAATCGGGCCGAGTACCACCAGCGCGATCATGACCGGGATGTTGATCAAGAAGACCGAGCCCCACCAGAAGTGCTCGAGCAACCAACCACCGACCAACGGGCCGGCTGCGGTACCGCCACCTGCCATCGCGCCCCAGACGCCGATGGCTTCGGTGCGCTGACGCGGGTTGACGAAGATCGTGCGGATCAGACCGAGGGTGGCCGGCATCAGCGTTGCACCGGAGATGCCCTGCAGCACGCGGGCGGCGATGAGCATTTCCGGACTGACTGCGAGGGCCGCGATGATCGAGGCCAGACCGAAGCCCACGGCGCCGATCAGGAGCAGTTTTCTCCTGCCGATCCGGTCACCGAGCGTACCCATCGTGATGAGCAGACCGGCGAGCACGAACGAATAGACGTCGATGATCCACAGCAACTGCGTGCTGCTCGGTTCGAGGTCCGCGCTGATGAACGGAAGCGCAAGATCGAGCACCGTGCCGTCGACTGCGATGAGCAACACAGCAAAGGCAAGGACTATCAAGCCCGCCCAGTCACGCTTTGTCGCCCGAACCTCGTCGGGATTGATTGCAGACGTGTGATCTGCCGACACTGACATTGCTCCCCTGCGACTTTCTCTGAGTTCTTTCGAAAAGATTTCACTGAACCGTCCAGCCGGTACAGTAGGTCTACGGTAACAGTGAACCGTCCGAGCGGTAAAGTTATTTCCGGGTAGGGTCACATCACATGGCTGCCGACACTCGCGATCGAATTCTCGACGCACTGGAGAAGCTGCTGCTGGTCAGCGGCGTCGCCCAAGTCACGCTCGAAGGCGTTGCCGCCGAGGCGGGGGTTTCCAAGGGCGGGCTGCTCTATCACTTCCCCAGCAAGGAAGCACTCCTCGCGGCGATGGTCCGCAGACTCGGCGAACGCTCGGATCAGCAACTCGAGGACGCCGTTGCCGGCGGTACGACGGTCACCGAGTTCTATCTACAGATTCCCGATGCCAACGAAAGCGAAGAACTCTCCCTCTTCCGCTCCATCATTGCCGCGCTCCGAACAGTCGACGGACAACACGACGAAATCCAGAAGGCTGTCACACATGTGATGCGGAGCTGGGACAAGGGTCTCCAGACCGAAATCGCCGATCCCGTACTGGCCGAGATCATCCGCCTCGTCGGCGACGGCCTGTACCTGGCGGCCATGCTCGGGCTCCCCCAGCCCGACCCCGAGCTGCATCGACAGGTTGTCGAGCGGCTCAGGCCCTGACCGGGGGCGTCCCTTACGTCAGATAGCGGTACGCCGGGCTTCCCGGCTCGAGCCTCTCGGACTGCATCGGCGCGCGCTCCATCCGCTCGAGCAACGACGCCAACCCGTCGGCGGAACCGAGTTCGATACCCACCAACGCGGCGCCCGTCTCACGATTGTTTCGCTTGACGTACTCGAACAGTGCGATGTCGTCGTCCGGCCCGAGCACGTCCGAGAGGAAGCGACGGAGCGCTCCCGGTTCCTGCGGAAAGTCCACCAGGAAGTAGTGCTTGAGCCCGAGGTGAACGAGCGAGCGCTCGAGGATTTCGCCGTAACGGGAGACGTCGTTGTTGCCACCGGAAATCAGACACACGACGGTCGATCCCGGCTCGAACGTCAGATTCTGAAGTGCCGCAACGGAGAGCGCCCCCGCCGGTTCGGCGATGATGCCCTCGCTCTGATAGAGCTCGAGCATCGCCGTGCAGATAGCGCCCTCGTCGATCTGATTGACGACGAACGATCCCGAACCGGAGCGCGTCTGAAGTTGACGAGCCACGAGCGGCAACGACGCGTGCGACACGACGGCAGCACCCAGACGTGAGACGACCTCGTAGGGAACGTCGCCGATGCGCTTGACGGCGGCGCCATCCACGAACGGATCGACGTCGGGAAGAGTTACCGGGCCGCCGGCAACGAGAGCGGCTGTCATGGATGCCGCGCCGGACGGTTCAATTCCGACGATCGACGTCTTGGGCGACCGCTCGTGCAAGTAGGTTGCTATCCCCGCGATGCAACCGCCGCCGCCGACCGGCACCACGATCGTGTCGAGAGGTGCGTCCAGTTGCGTGAGGATCTCGGCCGCGATGGTTCCTTGCCCCGCAGCGGTGCGCACGTCGTCGAACGGGGGGACCATGGTTGCGCCGGTTTCGGCTACGTCCTCTGCGGCGGCAGCAGCGGCGGCGTCATAGGTCTCGCCGATCATGAACAGTTCGACAAACGCTCCGCCGTGGGCGCGGATGCGATCACGCTTCTGCTTGGGGGTATTGGCCGGAACATAGATCCGACCCTTGATCTGCATGGTTCGGCACGCGAAGGCAACACCCTGAGCATGGTTTCCGGCGCTGGCGGTCACCACGCCTGCCGCACGCTCGGCCTCGTTGAGCTGAGCGATCAGGTTGTACGCGCCGCGAATCTTGTACGAACGGACGCCTTGGAGGTCCTCGCGTTTGAGGTACACGTGCGCGCCGGTCAACGCCGAAAGGCGGTCGCTGTACTGCAAGGGGGTAGCCGCAATGACGTGCTGAATTCGCTCGATGGCCGCGTCGATCTCCTGCGCGTCGAGCGCGGGGAGGGCGGACTTGGTTACTACGACATCGGGCGAGTTAGACACTCCGCCATTTTCGCACGTCGGGGATCAACCTTCCCACCGCCCCGCCCCGCATCGTCGGCAGGGCAGGGCGGGAGTAGGTCAGCCGCGAGGATCCAACTGCGAGGGGCGTGGCACGTTCCGCAGATTCGACTTGGCCATCTGTACTGCCTCGCCGACGCCGCCGTTCATCACCATCTTCGACATCGCCAGGGCGAAGCCCTTCATCTGACCACCGGTGATGGTGGGCGGCAACGACAATGCCAGCGGATCGGTCACCAGATCGACCAAGGCCGGACCGTCGTGATCGAGCGCGGCGCGTAGGCCCGCTTCGATGTCCGCGGGATTCTCGATTCGGCGCGAGAAGATACCGAGCGCAGCAGCAACCGCCGCGTAGTCGACAGCGGGCACGTCGACCCCGAAATCCGGAAGGCCGTCCACCAGCATCTCGAGCTTGACCATTCCGAGTGTCGAGTTGTTGAACACCACGATCTTGACCGGCAACTTGTACATCGCGACGGTGACCAACTCACCGAGCAGCATCGACAATCCGCCGTCGCCGGACACCGAGATGACCTGACGTCCCGGACTCGACCACGCCGCACCCATCGCGTGTGGGAGCGCATTGGACATGGATCCGTGCAATGCCGAGGAGATGAAGCGCCTCGACCCGTTCGGATTGAGGTAGCGCGCCGTCCACACATTGCACATTCCGGTGTCGGCGGTGAAGATCGCGTCGTCCGCAGCCAGATCGTCGAGGATCGAGGCCGCATACTCGGGATGGATGGGCGTGCGCTGCTTGACCGGATCCGTGTATGCACCAACCACTTTGGTCATCAGAGTGTTGTGCTTGGCGAGGGTGTCCTCGAGGAACCCGCGGTCGGTCTTGCGATCGAGCTGCGGAATCAGTGCACTCAATGTGCTCGCGACGTCGCCGTGCACAGCCAGGTCCAGGCTGGTTCGACGCCCCAACCGCTCGGCCGCGATATCGATCTGAGCAGTGCGAACATCATCGGGCAGGAATTGATCGTAGGGGAAGTCCGTACCGATCAGGAGCAGGAGATCGGCGCCGTGGATACCGTCATGCGCCGCACCGTAACCGAGCAATCCGGTCATCCCGACGTCGTACGGGTTGTCGTACTGGATCCATTCCTTGCCACGCAGCGAATGCCCGATGGGAGCACCGACGGTTTCGGCCAGCGCCAACACCTCTTCCCGTGCGTCTCGCACACCCGCGCCGGCGAAGATCGCAACCTTGCGCGAGCCGTTGATCACGTCTGCCAACGCCTTCACGTCACCGGCGTCCGGAACGACTGTCGGCCTACGAGTTTCAACGAGCGTCGGCGGGGTCCCTTCGGCCGGACAATCGGCGATGTCCCCGGGAAGCACGATCACCGAGACGCCGTTTCGAGCCACCGAATGCTGAATCGCCGACTGCACCACGCGAGGTGATTGGACTGCCGTGCTGACGAGTTCGGTGTAACTCGAACATTCGATGAAAATCCGCTCGGGATGCGTTTCCTGGAAGTAGCCCATTCCGATCTGGGCGCTGGGGATGTGTGAGGCGATCGCGAGGACCGGGGCTCCCGAACGATGAGCGTCGTACAGGCCGTTGATCAGGTGAAGGTTTCCGGGACCGCAGGATCCTGCACACACTGCGAGTTTTCCGGTGATCTGGGCATCCGCTGCGGCAGCAAACGCGGCTGCTTCCTCGTGACGGACGTGTATCCAGTCGATTCCGCCCTTTTCGGAACCACCGGTGCGACGAACCGCGTCGACGATGGGATTGAGACTGTCACCGACAATGCCGTAGATCCGACTGACACCCGCGTCGACGAGCTGCTGAACCAATTGATCTGCAACGGTTTTCGGACTCATCAGACCTCCATGACACACTCACGGGAGTCGGGATCGCCGACCCCCGCGAGTGACGATTTACTTGTGATTTATGCACTGATTCTTGCGAAATGGTTTCTTGTGGAAGGCTGGCGCTACTTGGGTTCGAGCACGAACACCGGAATCTCACGGTCGGTCTTCGTCTGATAGTCGGCGTAGTCGGGGTACGCAGCGACAGCGCGCTCCCACCAGATCGCCTTCTCGTCGCCGGTGACTTCACGAGCAACCAGGTCGAAGACCTGCGTCGCGTCACGCAGGGTGACGTGCGGATCGGCCTTGACGTTGTAATACCAGACCGGATTCTTCGGAGCGCCACCGAGCGAAGCCACAACGGCATACGAGCCGTCGTGCTCGACGCGCATCAGCGGCGTCTTCCTGACCTTGCCGGACTTTGCCCCGATTGTCGTGAGAACGACGACGGGCATGCCGTTCATGTCGTTTCCCTCGGTGCCACCGGAGTTCTCGATGCGTGCGACCTGATCGGCGGCCCACGACGCTGGACTGGGTTCGTACTCACCTGTGATTGGCATGTGTACCAGTGAACACCCCCTCGACTGCCTTGGCCACCGAACCGCGCCGACCAGGTCTGTAGCCGACATCTCCCCCTGGTTGATCGATTAAGTGAGCTGCCGATCATTAAAGTTCGCTTGCCCGAACTCTCATCTCTGGCTACTCTGAAACCACAGCTTCGAACAGCCGTATCGCCCCGGCGTCACCGAGAAGCCGGCACCACCGAGAACCGGCACCACCGAGAAAGGGACGAGATGACCACCGCAGATATCTCCACTCGCGAATCACGCCCCTCGTCCGACCATTGCATCGATCTCGCCGGTACTCGCTGGCCGCTGTACAAGATCGAAGCTCTCGCGGTTGGCTTCGTGCTGTTCGTCATAGCAGGCGCCGTCACCCAGTCGATGCAGGTTGCAGTGCTGACTGCCGCAACAGCCGCTGTGATCACCTGGTGGGCACGGCGCGTGTACTACTCGCGCACCACCTGATCACTTCACTCCCCGAACTCCAGCGGACCACGAAGGGACCTTGCTGCTGATGCAGCAAGGTCCCTTCGTGTGGTTCAGGTGCGCTCGATCGGTGGTCAGACCGTCAGGCAGCTTGGCCCGAGCAATGCCTTCAGGTCGCCCATCAGCGCCGAGGACGGTTCGACCCGAAGGACGTCGTCGACCTTCCACAGGCTGATCTCGGTTCCGCCGATCAGCCGGACGTGGACGTCGGACGTTCCCGGATGTCTGGTCAGCACCTGTTTGAGAGCACTGAGCTTGTCCTTGGTGCACTGCCGAAGCGGCAGCGAGACCGACAGGGGGCGTGCGACGCCGATGGCCGAAATATCAGGCACCGCGAGGTCGTTGCCGATCAGCGACATCCGATCGTCTCGGATCGAGACGCGAGCCTTGACCAACACGATGGCATCCTCGGCGATGTCCATTCCGTACACGGCGTACGCCTGTGGGAAGAACAGCACCTCGATCCCACCCACGAGATCTTCGAGCTGCACGATGCACCAGGTCAGACCGTTCTTGTTGACCCGGCGGTCCACCGAGGCAATGATGCCGCCGAGAGTCACCTGAGCGCCGTCCTGAACGCCGCCTTCGAGTATCGCAGCGATGGACGTGTCGGATTGCTGGCGAAGAATGTGCTCGACACCGTTGAGAGGGTGACCGGAGACGTACAGCCCCAACATCTCTCGTTCGAGTGCCAGGCGATGCTTGGAGTCCCACTCCTCCTCGGGAATCTTGACGTCGAACACCGAGGTGATCGACTCGTCGGCCTCGGCACCACCGAAGAGATCGAACTGTCCGATCGCCTCCGCCTTCTTGGTGCTCATCACGGAATCGATGGCGTCGGCATGAACCAACATCAGGCCCTTGCGCGGATGACCCAACGAGTCGAAAGCACCAGCCTTGATGAGAGATTCGGTGACCTTCTTGTTGCAAGCCATCGCGTCGATCTTGCCGAGGTAGTCGGAGAAATCGGTGAACTTCGATTTCTCGGTGCGCGCCTTGATGATCGAGGCGACGACGTTGGCGCCGACGTTGCGCACCGACCCCATACCGAAACGGATGTCGTCGCCGACGGTCGCGAAGTCGACTCGCGATTCGTTGACGTCCGGCGGGAGCACGGTGATGCCCAACTTGCGGCAGTCGGCGAGGTAGATCGCGGACTTGTCCTTGTCGTCACCGACGGAGGTCAGCAGACCCGCCATGTATTCGGCCGGGTAGTTCGCCTTGAGGTACGCAGTCCAGTACGACACGAGGCCGTATCCGGCGGAGTGCGACTTGTTGAACGCGTAGCCGGCGAACGGAAGGACGGTGTCCCACAGCGCCTTGATGGCCGCCTCGCTGAAGTTGTTGTCCAGCATGCCCTGACGGAACCCGGCGTACGCCTTTTCCAGCTCGGACAGCTTCTTCTTACCCATGGCGCGACGCAGCAAGTCGGCCTGGCCCAGGGTGTACCCGGCCACCTTCTGCGCCAGTTGCATGATCTGCTCCTGGTAGATGATCAGGCCGTAGGTCTCGGAGAGGATTTCCGCGAGCGGCTCCTCCAGCTCGGGGTGAATCGGCTTGACGTCTTCCAAGGCGTTCTTACGCTTGGCGTACGAGATGTGGGCGTCCACACCCATCGGTCCCGGGCGATACAGTGCCAAAGCGGCCACGATGTCGCCGAATCCGGTGGGCTGCATCAGTTTCAGCAACTCGCGCATACCGCCGCCGTCGAGCTGGAACACACCGAGGGTGTCGCCGCGGGCGAGCAGTTCGTATGTTGCAGCATCGTCCATCGGCAATGTGTCGAGGTCGAGGTCGATGCCGCGGTTGGCTTTGATGTTCTCGAGCGTGTCGCCGATGACCGTGAGGTTTCGCAGACCCAGGAAGTCCATCTTGAGCAGACCGATGGCTTCACACGAGGGGTAGTCCCACCCGGTGATGATGGCGCCGTCCTGGGCACGTTTCCACACCGGGATCGCGTCGGTGAGCGGTTCGGACGACATGATGACTGCGCAGGCATGGACGCCGGCGTTGCGGATCAGCCCTTCCAGGCCCACCGCGGTCTTGTAGATCTTCGCGACGTCGGGGCTCGAGTCGATGAGCGCCCGAACCTCGACGGCCTCCTTGTACCGCTCGTGCTTCGGATCGGTGATACCGGAAACCGAGATGTCCTTGGCCATGATGGGCGGCGGGAGTGCCTTGGTGATCTGATCAGCGATGGCGAAGCCCGGCTTGCCGAACTGGACGCGAGCCGAGTCCTTGATGGCAGCCTTGGTCTTGATGGTGCCGAAGGTGATGACCTGGGCGACCTTGTCGTTGCCCCACTTGTCCGTCGCGTAACGCACCATCTCGCCGCGACGGCGATCATCGAAGTCGATATCGATATCGGGCATGGACACGCGCTCGGGGTTGAGGAATCGCTCGAACAGCAACCCATACGGGATGGGGTCGATGTTGGTGATACCCATCGCGTAGGCCACCAACGAACCGGCGGCCGATCCTCGGCCGGGCCCGACGCGGATTCCGACGTCCTTGGCGTGGTTGATCAGGTCGCCGACCACGAGGAAGTAGGCCGGGAAGCCCATTTCGTTGATGACGCCGATCTCGTAGTCGGCGCGGGCGAGGTACTCCTGTGGAGGTCCGCTCGGGAAGCGGCGGTCGAGTCCGCGCATCACCTCGGCACGCAGGAAGGTCTGCTGTGTATGACCCTCCGGGACCGGGAAGATCGGCATGCGGTCGTGGAACGCCCAGACGTCCTCGTACGACTGCACACGCTCGCCGATGGCAACGGTGTTGTCGCATGCCCCCGGTACCTCGTTGTCCCAGATGGCGCGCATCTCGGCAGCGGACTTGAGGTAGTAGCCGTCGCCGTCGAACTTGAAGCGAGTGGGATCGGACAGCGTCTTGCCGGTCTGGATGCAGAGCAGCGCCTCGTGGTTCTCGGCTGCGTCCTTGGTGACGTAATGGCAGTCGTTGGTGGCAAGTGGCGGGATACCGAGTTGCTTGCCGATGTCGAGCAGTCCCTCGCGCACACGGCGCTCGATCGAGAGACCGTGATCCATCAGTTCGAGGAAGAAGTTGTCCGGTCCCCAGATCTCCTGCCACTTCGCGGCAGCTTCGAGGGCCTCGCGATCGTGGCCGAGACGAAGACGGGTCTGGATCTCACCGGACGGGCAACCCGTGGTGGCGATGATGCCCTCGGCGTGCGCGGCGATGAGCTCTTCGTCCATACGCGGCCATTTGCCGAGCTGACCTTCGATGGATGCGAGCGAAGACAGCTTGAAGAGGTTGCGGAGCCCGGTCGCGTTCTCGGCCACCATCGTCATGTGGGTGTACGCGCCGCTGCCGGAGACGTCGTCGGACTTCTGGCTGCGATCTCCCCACAGAACTCGCTTGGTGTTGAAGCGGGATTCCGGCGCGATGTAGGCCTCGATGCCGATGATCGGCTTGATGCCGGCACTCTTTGCCTCGTTGTAGAACTGGCTGGCGCCGTACATGTTTCCGTGGTCGGTCATGCCGACGGCGGTCATTTCGAGACGAGCGGCCTCCTCGAACATGGCGCCGACCTTGGCCGCACCGTCGAGCATCGAGTACTCGGTGTGATTGTGAAGATGTACGAACGAGTCAGCCACGTGCGCCTCTCTGAAGGTCTGGGAGCGAGATCGAGTGTATGCCGCGTTGCCGACACGTTCGGCGACCGCCATCGTGGAGTCGCAGCGTGCCGCCTCGGATCACGTGACCGGAACCTCAGGTTCGACGCTCGACCTCATCGAACGCCGAGAACGCCGACCGGCGACGAAGGTGTCTGTCGTGAAGATCACCAGCGCGGCCCAGATCAGAACGAAGCCGATCCAGCGTGACGCCGGCATGTCCTCGTGCATGACGGCCACTCCCCACGCCATCTGCAGTGCCGGGGTGAGGTACTGCAGCATGCCCATCGTCGCCAACGGAACTCGCTGCGCGGCGACGCCGAACAGGAGCAGTGGCAGCGCGGTGACCGGGCCGGCGGCAAGTAGCAACAGACTGTGTCCGGCGCCGCTGCTGATGAATGCACCGGCCCCGGTCAGGCCGAGAAACACGAGGTAGCCGACCGCGAACGGAGCAGCAACAACTCCCTCGGCGGTCAAACTGGTTCGAGGATCGAGCGGAACCACCTTCTTGACCAACCCGTAGGTTGCAAACGAACCGGCGAGAAGCAAAGCGACGATCGGGGGTTTACCGAAGTCGACCGTGATCACGACAACTGCCGTGGCGGCGAGGACGAGCGCAGCGATCTGCGCGGGACGCAATCGCTCGCGGAAGATCACGACGCCGAGCAGAACGGTGACCAGCGGGTTGATGAAGTACCCGAGGGCCGCCTCCACGACGCGGCCGGACACCACGGCATAGATGTACGTCCCCCAGTTCACTGCGATCGCCGCTGACGCCGCGGTCACCAGCAGCCAGGTGCGTGCGCTGATTCCGCGAAGCGATCCGAGACGGCCGGCAAAGGCCAACACGATCAGCATCAACAGAAGGGTCCACACAACACGGTGCGCAAGGATCTCGACCGGATCGGCGAAGTCGAGAAGCCCGAAGAAAGCCGGAAACGTTCCCCACAACAGGAAAGCCGCTACGCCGTAGAAGATTCCCGAGGACGATCGGGAATCAGCGCGTTTGTCCTCGCTCACGGGACCGGACCGTCGTCGGGACCGGGAGCAACGACGTCCACGTACTCCGGCAGCAAGGGACGGACGGCCGCCAACCAGGGCGAGGCGTCGGACGGCAATGCTTCCACTGCACGGACGTTCGACTCACGTGCGATCGCGTCGAGTCCTTCGGGAGTAGCTCGCACCAGTACACCTACCGCACAGGCGCACCCTGCGGACAGTTGCTTCGCCGACGCGAGAGCGACCTGTTGCTGACGGTCGGTGTCGCCGCCGAGCGAGGCCAGTCGCGTAGCTGCCACACCGGGCGATCTGCGCACTGCTTCGTCGTTGTCGGGAACGGGCACCGACATGAGCGGCGTCTGGACGCGCTCGATCGGTACTCGGTACATGACCCTCGCCACCCGAACATCGGGCACACGAACACTCGAAACCTGAGAACTGCTGGTCGTCGTGATGACCTCGTCGACGGTGAGTGCCTTCGTGAAGGAGACCAACGCCCACACCGGCCCGTCGAGGGCCGCAATCGAATCTCGCGCTCGGACGAGGTAATCCGGCACAGCTTCCCCACTGTCCGGGCCGAGAGTGTCCGTCCTGATCGGCGGGGTCGGCACGGGATTCGCGAACCCCACACCGACCACCGCCGCCACTGCGACGACGGCCAGCGCGGGAGCGAGCCCGCGCGGTGTCATGAGGACCGGAGAACTTCGAGTGCGTGTTCGAGATCCTTCGGGTACTTGCTCTTGATCTCGACCCAGCGGCCGTCCGCCGGGTGTGCGAAGCCGAGCGAGACTGCGTGCAGCCACTGGCGCTCGAGACCGAGCCTTTCGGCAAGTCGAGGGTCCGCGCCGTAGGTCAGGTCGCCGCAGCACGGATGGCGCAACGCCGAGAAGTGGACGCGAATCTGGTGTGTGCGACCGGTTTCGAGGTGCACGTCCAGCAGACTTGCTGCCTGGAACGCCTCGATGGTGTCGTAATGCGTGACGCTGGGCTTGCCGTCGGCCGTGACCGTGAACCGCCAGTCGTTCCCGTGGTGGCGTCCGATGGGCGCGTCGATCGTTCCGCTGCTCGGGTCGGGGTGTCCCTGAACGAGAGCGTGGTAGCGCTTGTCGATGGTCCGCTGTTTGAACGCACGCTTGAGCAACGTGTACGCGCGCTCGGAGGTGGCAACCACCATGACACCCGACGTTCCGACGTCCAGACGGTGGACGATGCCCTGACGCTCGTGAGCACCGGACGTCGAGATTCGGAATCCGGCCGCGGCAAGTCCACCGATGACGGTCGGTCCCGTCCATCCGACGCTCGCGTGCGCGGCAACTCCGACGGGCTTGTCGACTGCCACGACGTCGTCGTCGGCGTAGAGGATCTCCATCCCCTCGACGGGCGTCGCCTCGATGGTCAGTGGCCGCGGTGGTTCGGGCAGAACTACTTCGAGCCACGATCCTGCGGTCAGACGATCGGACTTGCCGACCGCCACACCGTCGACGAGAACCGAGCCTTCTTCCGCGAGTGTCGCGACCACGGTTCGCGAGAGTCCGAGGAGGCGCGCCAAGCCCGCGTCGACGCGCATGGCATCGAGGCCGTCCGGCACTGGCATCGAACGCGATTCCCTCACTTGGATTCTCCCTCGGCCGCTGTCTTCGTACCGGAGAGCTTCGTGTCGTCCGCCTTGTGATCACGCAAGCGCTCACCATTGGGTTCGAAGCCGAAGAGAGTCAGCACGACGAGCAGTATCGCTCCACAGACGATCGCGGAGTCGGCGATGTTGAACACCGGCCACCAACCGACGGAGACGAAGTCCACCACATGTCCGCGCATGATTCCGGGAGAGCGGAAGAATCGGTCGACGAGATTACCCAACGCGCCGCCGAGAACCAGGCCGAGGCCGAGCGCCCACCACGGTGATCGGAGCGTTCGACCGATCTTGATCACACCGATGACGACACCGATGGCGACGAGGGTGAGGATCCACGTCATCGAGGTCGCCATCGAGAACGCTGCTCCCGGATTGCGGACCATCGTGAATGTGACCACGTCACCGATGATTTCGATCGGCTGCCCCGGCTTGACCGCGGCGACGGCCCACACTTTCGTGAGAATGTCCGAGAGCAGGATGACAGCGGCGATGGCAATGAGCATGGTCAGCCGGCGGGGCTTTGCGGCCGGCGCAACTCCCAGGTCACCATCTTCCGATTTCATGGCTTCCGGTTTCACGGTGTGGGGCTCGTCGGCCTTCGAGATTTCGGTAATCGGCTGATCCTCCGCGCTGACATCTCGGTCTGGGTGGTCTGTACTCACGCAACCATCATCCCTCATGTTCACCGCACCCGGTCACGCACTCTGCAACTGCGGCTAGCCTGGAGCGCGTGCCACTGCTGTCCACGACCGGCCGACGAGTTCCGTTCGCCCTCGCTGCCCTCGCTCTCACCACCGTTCTCACCGCTTGCGGCGACTCGGATCAACCTCCGAACACCCCGACCTCCTCGCCGAGTGAGGTCACTGTTCCGGTGACCGCTGCGACGGTCGAAGTACTCGAGGCGGGAAGCGAGCCGCGCGAGGTTTTGCGTACGAACTTGCCTGTCGGCACCACGCAGACGGCGACGCTCGTCACCCAGGCCGTCGTGAGTCAGCAGATCGATCAACAGCCCGCGCAGGATTTCTCTTCGCCGGAGATCACGATCCCGCTCTCGGCAAACGTGACCGCGGACGACCCCACCGCTGTCGTGGACCTGACACTGTCGTCGATGACCTCGCCCGATGCAACGCTGCAGGCAGCACTGAGCGGGGCCGACGGATCTGCGGCCGGATTGTCGGTCACGGATTCGGGCGCCATCACCGCCCTACGGTTGAAGCCGTCCGTTAACTCGGCCAATGCTGCCCGCGCTGCAATCGAACAGGCGCTCGGCCAAGCGGTCTACCGGACCGTTGGACTCCCCGACGCTCCGGTCGGTGTCGGCGCACGTTGGGTGGTTCGGCAGCAAGTCAGCAGCGAAATCCTGCTCGATCAGACAACCACCGTCACGCTCACCGCGCGGGAGGGCAATCGGCTTTCGCTCGCGGTGGACGTATCGCAGACCCCGCAGAGCCCGGTCTGGAACCTGGCCGGTGACGCCGGAACGCTCAACATCGATCAGTACGTCATGGCCGGCTCCGGAAACCTCACCGTCGACCTCGCACTCCCCTTGCCGATCGACGGGCAGATGACCGTCGGCGGCGACCAGGCATACGGCGACCCGGACAGTTCCTCGGTGATCCGGCAGACCATCTCCAACAGCATTCGGTGGGAATCGTGACACGCCGATCGCTTCTCGCACTGGGCCTGACGGCAACGGCAGCACTGTTCGTCGTCACCGGTTGCGGCTCGGACGAATCCCCGAGTGCCGACACGACGACGCCGGTTTCCGCCCCACAGGTCGGTCTGGCGCCGTTCACGGCTGCTCCGGCCGCACCGCTGAGCGGGGCACCTCTCGACCGTGATGCGCTGCAACGAGCCGCGCTCACCCTCTCCGAACTACCTGTCGACTTCGACGTAGTTCCCGACCCGGTCGACGACCTCGGCCTCGCACCGGCGCCGGAGAGTTCGGAGGCGGACAAGTCGAGCACCGCCCCTGCCGTCTGCGCTCAGGTTCTGGCACCGATAGCCACCCAGGCCGCCGGATCCGTCGCCGACCTCTCCGACATGTTCACCGGCCCCGATTTCACGAGCATCGATCAGGACTCTGCTTCGTACGCCGACGGCGCAGCGGCAGCAGCAGCTTTCGAGAAACTTCAGACCACGCTGGCCGGGTGTGCGGAGTATTCAGGAACCGATGCCGACGGAACGACAATCACCTATCGCGTCGGCGGAGCCACGAACCCGAACGTCGGCGACGCGTCTTTCGCTTTCCGAATCATTACGGAGAGTGGCGGTTTCACCTTGGTCGCCGATGCAATCGTGGCCGCAGTCGGGACCACGTTGACTCAGGTGTCCGCGACGGCGCCGAGTCCGATCGCCCCCGATGTTCTGCACTCGATGGCATCGGCCGCCGCAGATCGCCTGCGCGCACAAACGCCCTGACAACGAGCGGATTCGTCCCGTCTCGGCCTGACGCGAATGATTCGGGACCACAGACCCTTTGACAACTGCCCGTCCACACTGAACGGTGAGAGTAGGTACGAAACAGACCAACGCGACACACTGATGTGAGGAGCAGAAGTTCATGCCGGAACCCAGAAGGTCAGATCACACCGATTACGTAGCCGTCAATCCGATCTTCTCGAGGCCTGGCGAGGATTCGGTTGCATCGAAGTACACACTCGAACCCGACGGCATGCTTCCCGAGACCGCCTATCAGATCGTCCACGACGAAACGATGCTCGACGGCAATGCGCGGCTCAATCTCGCGACGTTCGTCAGCACGTGGATGGACGATCACGCCACCAAACTGTATGCCGAGTCGTTCGACAAGAACATGATCGACAAGGACGAGTATCCGCAGACCGCCGCGATCGAAACCTACTGCTGGCGCATCCTTGCCGATCTCTGGCACTCACCGTCCCCCAAGGACGCAATCGGTACCTCGACGATCGGTTCTTCCGAAGCCTGCATGCTCGGTGGCCTGGCGATGAAACGACGCTGGCAGCACGCGCGAAAAGCCGCGGGCAAGTCCACCGAAAAGCCAAATCTCATCATGAGTTCCGCGGTCCAGGTTTGCTGGGAGAAGTTCTGCAATTACTGGGACGTCGAAGCGCGTTACGTGCCGATCAGCGAGGAACACCGCACCCTCGACGGTCACGATCTGGACAAGTACGTCGACGAGAACACCATCGGCGTCGTCGCGATCATGGGCGTCACGTACACCGGGATGTACGAGCCGGTCCTGGAAATCTCGAAGGCTCTCGACGCCATTCAGGAGAAGACGGGCCTCGATGTCCCCATACACGTCGACGGCGCTTCCGGTGCAATGATCGCCCCGTTCCTCCAGCCCGAACTCGAATGGGATTTCCGCCTCCCGCGCGTGCACTCCATCAACACCTCGGCTCACAAGTACGGGCTCGTCTACCCGGGCCTCGGATGGGTGGTGTGGCGGTCTCAGGATCTACTTCCCGACGACCTCGTCTTCAAGGTGAGCTACCTCGGCGGCAGTATGCCGACCTTCGCACTGAACTTCTCGCGACCCGGTGCTCAGGTGATCCTGCAGTTCTACTTGTTCCTGCGTCTCGGCCACGACGGCTATCGCGCGATCCAGCAGTCCTCACAGGACGTGGCGAAATTCCTCGCCGAAGGGATCGGGAAGCTCGACGCGTTCGAACTGTGGAACGACGGTTCCGACATCCCGGTCTTCGCGTGGCGCCTCGCCGAGGGCCACACGTCCAACTGGACGCTGTACGACCTGTCGGACCGACTACGCGGCAAGGGATGGCTGGTGCCGGCCTATCCCATGCCGGACGATCTCGCGGATCTGACAGTGCAGCGCATCGTGGTTCGTAACGGACTGAGCATGGACCTGGCGGCCAACCTGCTGCGCATCATCGAGGAGGAAACCGCGTTCCTCGACGAGCTGGACAGCCCGATGCCGCGGCCACGGGTCACCGAGGGATTCCATCACTGACGACGCCTACCGCAGAAAGAGCGGCCGTCGACTCCCCTTCGGGAGTCGACGGCCGCTCTGTGTTTCAGGTGTTGCGCAGAGATCAAGCAGCGCAAGCAGGCGAGGTCAGACCTGCAACGCCGACGATCTGGCAAGCGGTGGTCTTCGAGAGCTTCCAGACGCCGTCCTCGTAGACGAACGAAGCCTGCAGGCCCTGCTGCAGCGGCTGACCGTTGACAACGATGTTCAGCGAAGCTGCTGCCGTCTCGCTGCCCGTGTCGGTGACCGGGTCGAGGATCTCGACCTGGGCGCCGGCAGCCTTGGCGGCAGCGGCGACCTGGTTGATCAGCTCGGGATCCTGCTCGGCGCCCTGGACGAGGTTGACCTTGTCTGCGGCCGGAACACTCTCGTCGAGCGCCTGGGCAACCTTGCCGTTGAGCTCAGCGGACGTCGGCAGGACAACCTCGGACGTGGGTGCCGCAGCGGTGGTGGTTGTGGGCTTCGCCGAAGTCGTCTTGTCGGAGTCTCCTCCGTCCGAACCACACGCGGTCATCGTGAGGGCTGCTGCGATCGCCACGGCTGCAACGGTCATCTTCTGAAGCTTCAACTTCTCAGTCCTATCCATTCGGGTGTTCACATTCGAGCGTCAGTCGAACATCGTGCTTGCTCGAGGATCGTCGACAACATTACCCAACGGTAAGCGGAAAAAGTCTAAGGACATCCTCAGAGAAGGCTGTCGACCGCATCTGCAACCTCGAGCACCTCGTCGGATTCGGCGAAGGTCTTGGCGATTCCCGTTCCGCTGGAACGGGTTTCGAAGCGAACGGTGACCACGCCGTGCCCCGCGCCCTGCACCCAACCGTGTCCGTATTCTGGATGCTTCACGTCCAAACCAGGGTGCCAGTAGCGCTGAGGGACTCGTGCGGCCACCGGAGCGTCGAGTTCGGCCTCATCGAGAGCTCCGGTGAGTGTCTCGACGGGATAGCCGGGAACATCCTGATCCAACTCGGGAAAAAGTGATCCTTGCCGAACCGTGGACAAACCGGCGAATCCCACACCGACCAGGCGAATCGGCCCCAATTCCTGTGGATCGATGACCTGTTTCTGCGCTGTCGCGATCAGGATCTGGCGGTCGATGGTGGCGAACGGCAGCGTCACGGATCGAGTCAAGATACTCATGTCGGACTTCTTGAGCTTCAGTACGACGGTGCGAGCAGCTCTTCCGTCCTTCTCCAGCCTGGAAAATGCTGCACGACCACTACTTTCGACGGCCGCGCGCAATTGTGCCATCGTGACGATGTCTGCGGCGAACGTGGATTCCGCGCTGATCTGCTTGGATTCGGCACGCTCGGCGACCGGCCGGTCGTCGATCCCCTGCGCGAGCCGATGCAACCCCGGTCCGACAGTGGTTCCGAGTATCGACGCCACCTCCGCCATGGGAGTGCGGGCAAACCCTCCGATGGTTTCGATGCCGAGACGCTTGAGCTTTTCCTCGGCAACAGGGCCGATCCCCCACAGCTTTCGCACCGGAAGTGGATCGAGCAACTCGTGCTGCATCCCGGGAGGAATCACTGCGACGCCGTCGGGTTTTGCCAGTCCCGACGCGATCTTGGCAACCTGCTTACCTGCGCCGGCACCGATCGAGGCCACCAACCCTGTCTCGGCTTTGATCAACGCCCGCAGGTCTTCGCAGAACGCGCGCACCTCGTCGGCCCCGACGCCGGCCAACTCCACCGGTTCTCCGAAGGCCTCGTCCACCGACAACTGTTCGAGGATCGGCATGCGCAGGCGCAAAGCGTCGAACGTGCGTTTACTCAGAACCGAATACAACGACATCCGAGGCGGCAACACCACCGCTCCGCCACCGACCATCCGGCGTGCTTGGTGCATCGGCATTGCCGAACGGGCACCGAAAACTCTCGCTTCGTAGCTTGCCCCCGCGACCACTCCGCGCCCGCCCAAGCCGCCGACCAGCACCGGGCGACCTCGCAGAGTGGGACGGGTCAACTGCTCGGCGGAAGCGAAAAAGGCATCCATGTCGAGATGCAGCACCCACCTGCGACTTCGTGTGGGATCACCTTGATTCATCGGGAGTTACGGTTCTCTCAAAAGTAGGTGCAGAATCTACGTCCGCGCCTTCTTCTTGGGCGACTTCTTCTTCGGCAGGGGCAATACGTCGGCAGTCCGTTGGATGAAGGCGTGCAGATGATCGAGGTCCTGCAGCCGTTCCTCCGGCACCCGGTAGTAATCCTTTGCCCCCGGGTACGGCGGAGCCAGATCGGCCTCTGACCCGAAATCAGCACTGACCTCGGTGGGTTTGACGAACAAGACGTCTCCGCAGATCAAGCCCACGATCTTCTCGTCGCAATACAGTCCGTACTCGCCGAACATCGCCCTTGCCCGCACGTCGAGCGGTTCCAACTGCTCGAGAATGCGCGCCACGGTTTCCTTGCTCGTACCCATGAGAGCAAACTACTCCGGCACCCCGACATACAGACAGTCATCGGGAGCCGGAGTAGTCGCGTCGGTACTAGACCTTCGTGATCGCGGCGCGGATACCGTCACCGAGATCGACGGCGTCGTCTCCTGCTTCACCCACCGAGAACGAGGTGGCCAGAACCTCACCGGCGATCAATTCGCGATGACGCTCCGCCCACTCCTTGCAGTCCTGCGGAACCTCGAGCACGACGTTGATCCGGTCCGAGACATCCAAACCGGCGGCACGACGCGCATCCTGCAACTGACGGATACGGTCCTTGGCCCAGCCCTCGGCTTCGAGTTCCTCCGTCACAGCGGAGTCGAGTACGACCAGTCCCGCACCGTCGGGCAGTGCAGCCGTCGAATCCGGCTCGGCTGCAACCAGTTTCTGCGTGTACTCCTCTGGCAGCAGTTCGATGCCCGCCGCAACCACGACGCCGTCCGCGTTCTCGGTCCAGTCGCCCGCCTTGACCGCCTTGATGACAGTCTGAACGGACTTGCCCAGACGCGGTCCTGCAGCACGCGCGTTCACCGCGATCTCGAAGCGCCCGTGCACGTCGACGTCATCGGTCAGATCGACCTTCTTGACGTTGACCTCGTCGGCGATCAGTCCGAGGAAAGGACGCAGACGCTCGGCGTCCGGCGCCGCGACCGTGACCTCAGGCAACGGAAGACGAACACGCAGATTCTGTGCCTTGCGCAGGCTCAACACCGTGGAGCACACGGTCCGGACGTCGTCCATCGCCGCTACCAGCTCGGGGTTCGCTGGGAGCTCCGACGCCTCCGGCCAATCAGCCAGGTGAACCGAGCGCTCCCCGGTCAGCCCGCGCCAGATCACCTCGGACACCAACGGCAACAGCGGCGCGGCGAGACGCGTCACGACCTCGAGCACGGTGTGCAAGGTGTCGATCGCGTCGCGATCCTCGTCCCAGAACCGCGAACGAGAACGTCGCACATACCAGTTGGTGAGCGCGTCACAGAACAACCGAAGCTCGTCGCACGCGCCGGCAATGTCGTTGACCTCGAGGGCCTCGGTGATCACGTCGCGGGTGGTCGCGAGCTTGGCCAGGATGTACTGATCGAGGATGTTCTCCGAATCGGTACGCCACACACCGGATTCCGGCGCGTACAACTGCAGGAAGCTCCAGGCGTTCCACAGCGGGAGCAACGCCTGACGCACACCTTCGCGGATGCCCTGCTCGGTCACGATGAGGTTTCCCCCGCGCAGGATCGGCGAAGACATCAGGAACCATCGCATCGCATCGCTGCCGTCGCGGTTGAACACCTCCTTCACGTCCGGATAGTTGCCCTTGGACTTGCTCATCTTCAGTCCGTCGTCGCCGAGCACGATGCCGTGCGCGGCAACGGTTTTGAACGCCGGACGATCGAAGAGTGCGGTGGCCAGCACGTGCAGCGTGTAGAACCAGCCGCGAGTCTGGCCGTTGTACTCGACGATGAAATCGCCCGGGAAATGGCCCTCGAACCATTCACGGTTCTCGAATGGGTAGTGCACCTGCGCATACGGCATCGAACCGGATTCGAACCAGCAGTCGAGCACCTCGGGAACACGGCGCATCATCGACTTCCCGGTCGGATCGTCCGGATTCGGGCGGACCAGGTCGTCGATCATCGGCCGATGCAGATCGGTCGGACGCACACCGAAGTCTGCCTCCAACTGGTCGAGCGATCCGTACACGTCCGTACGCGGGTACTGCGGATCGTCCGACACCCACACCGGGATCGGGCTGCCCCAGTAGCGGTTTCGGCTGATGTTCCAGTCGCGGGCACCTTCGAGCCACTTGCCGAACTGGCCGTCACGGATGTGCTCGGGCACCCAGGTGATGTCCTTGTTCAGCTCGACCATGCGGTCGCGGAACTTGGTGACCGCGACGAACCACGACGGAACCGCCATGTAGATGAGCGGCTGCCCACTGCGCCAACTGTGCGGGTAGGAGTGCTCGATCGTCTCGTGCCGCAGCAGCTTTCCGGCAGCCTTGAGGTCCTTGATGATGACGGGGTTGGCGTCGAAGACCATCAAGCCCTCGTACGGCGGAACCATCGAGGTGAACTTTCCACCCGGATCGAGTGGCTGCACGACCTCGATGCCGTTTGCCGTGGCGACATCCATATCCTCTTCACCGAAAGCCGGTGCGAGGTGGACGATTCCGGTTCCGGAGTCGGTTGTCACGTAGTCGGCCGAGAGCACGACGTGTGCGTTCGGATGTCCGAGGAAGAAGTCGAACGGCGGCTTGTACGACAGTCCGACCAACTCGGTGCCCTTGTGACGCGAAACGACCTCGGGGTCCTCCCCCAGCTCACGTGCGTAATGAGCCACCCGCGCTTCCGCGAGCACGTACCGCTTTCCGTCCTCACCGAGCACCTGAACGTAGTCGACCTCGGGATGCACCGCAGTCGCCAAGTTGGACGGCAGGGTCCACGGGGTCGTGGTCCAGATGATCGCGTTTGCGCCGTCGAGGGGTGACCCCGGAGCGACCAGCGGCATGTCGACCGTGACTGCGGGATCCTGACGCATCTTGTACGCGTCGTCGAGGCGAGTCTCCTGATTGGACAGCGGAGTCTGCTCGTACCAGCTGTACGGCAGCACGCGGAAGCCCTGATAGATCAGGCCCTTGTCGTGCAGCTCCTTGAAGGCCCACATGACGGACTCCATGAAGTCGACGTCCAGGGTCTTGTAGTCGTTGTCGAAGTCGACCCAACGTGCCTGGCGAGTGACGTAGTCACGCCACTCGTCGGTGTACTTGAGCACCGAGGCCTTGCAGTACTCGTTGAACTTGGCCAGACCCATGACTTCGATCTCGGCCTTGTCCTTGATGCCGAGTTGCTTCTCCGCTTCGAGTTCCGCGGGCAGGCCGTGGCAATCCCAGCCGAAGCGTCGCTCGACCTTGCGTCCACGCATGGTCTGGAAGCGCGGCACCAGGTCCTTGACGTACCCCGTCAGCAGGTGACCGTAATGCGGCAAACCGTTTGCGAATGGCGGTCCGTCGTAGAAAACGAACTCTTCGTTACCGTCCCGATTGGCAACCGACGCACGGAAGGTGTCGTCGTCGTCCCACTGTTTCAGGACTTTCTGTTCCAGATCGGGGAACTTGACTCCGGTGTCGGCGGGGACACCGTAGTCGACTTTGGGATACCCGTTACTCGCCATGGCGATCTCCTCGTGCCAGTCGGACTCGGCACGGGGACGACGTGGCGCTTGTGCGCCGACACCGCGGTACCACCCCGTTTGCACCCCGCCGATCCGCGCTTGGATCCCGAAGTGCCACTCGATCGAGCTGTGACGGGCCCACCCGTTCGGTTCTACTGAGTTCTCGTCGCCTGAAGCGGCAAGAACCGTTCTTCCGAAAGCTCCCCGGTGATTGCCGGATCAAAGCCAGGTATTCGTGATCGACAGTCTAATACTTGTCCTACGACGTGTCGGTACCGCCCAGGACTTCGGTATGCCCAGGACTTCGGTAGAGCTTAGGTCTTGCCGCCCGACGCTTCGCCATGGTTTCCCGGATTGTCGTCGTTGACAGTGGCTGCATCACCGGTCGAGGAATCCGAGGAACTCTCGCCTCGACCGTAAGGCGACGACATGCCACTGCCCGATACCGGGTCATCCAACGAAGGAACCGCCTTCCTGCTGGTCAGCGCACTGACCAGCAGGAGGACGGCACCTGCTACACAAATCGCGATACATGCCCACGCCCAGATCAGCGACCCTGTGGTCAGGGCAACGATCAGGAGTGCGAAGCCAACTCCCGCGAGAACCAACGTCACGACCAGCACGTATCAACCTTTGTCCGGTCCGATAGCTGAGCCGACGGGGCGCTCTCGGTCAGCTGTTCCCCTTGGCGAAGGACGGGCTGTAGGAATCCTGTCCGCCGTCGACCGGAACGGCCGAGCCACGCTGTTCGAGCTCTTCGAGCTGCGATTCCAGGTAGGACTTCAGGCGCACCCGGTACTCACGTTCGAACGTCTTCAGCTGCTCGATACGGCCTTCGAGGACCGAACGCTGCTGGTTGATGGTCGCCATGATTTCGGTGTGCTTCTTCTCGGCGTCCGCCTTGAGAGCGTCTGCCTTCTCCTGAGCCTGGCGAAGCTGGGTCTCGGAGCGGGTCTGAGCGTCGGTGAGCATTGCCTCCGACTTGTTGCGCGCATCCGCGATCATGCCGTCGGCCTTGCTGCGAGCCTCGCTCATGAGCTGCTCGGAGTTGGTGCGAGCACTGCCGAGCAGCTGCTCGGACTCGGTCTTCGCATCGTTGGTGAGACGATCCGCCATCTCCTGAGCCAGTCCGAGGACCTTCGCGGCCTGCATGTGGGTGTCGCCACTCTGCGGCGCTGCAACGGCAGCGGCGGCGGGAACCGGTGCTGCAACAGGTGCAGGCTTGGGCGGCTCGACGACCCGAGCGGGCTCCGGCTTGGGCTGCGCTGCGACGGGTGCCGCTTGCTGAGCCGGTGCCGGCGACTTCTTGGCAGCCGCGAGCTCCTGATCCAGCTCACCTACGCGCTGGCGCAGGTCCGCATTCTCTTCGATGAGCTGCGACAGCGCCTGTTCGACGAGGTCGAGGAATGCGTCGACCTCGTCCTCGTTGTAGCCACGCTTGCCGATAGGCGGCTTGCTGAACGCAACGTTGTGCACGTCAGCTGGAGTCAGTTGCGGCATGGAAGGATCCCTTCACGCGTCATTTGGCGGTCTAGCAAGCATTCAGTTGCAACACAGTCTACGTAGTGGCGAACCACCGTATGAGTTATGGGTTCCATTCTGGCACACCACTCACTCGGACTGCGCTCAGCGAACAACCGACATCAGGATGATGACGATGAAAAGCAAGACCATGATGGATAGATCCAAGCGAACTCCACCGAGGTTGATCGGGGGGATCAACCTGCGGAGCAGTTTCACCGGAGGATCGGTGATCGTAAAAATGGTTTCGAGAATGACAGCGACCAATCCGGTCGGTCGCCAATCTCTGGCAAACGAACGAACGAACTCGACGATCACTCTGCCGATCAGCAACAGCCAGAAGACAACCAGCACCAGATAGATCACAGAGAGAAGCGCGTCCACACCCTCACTCTGCCTGACTTCTGCGTTGTGTCCAAAACAGACACACCGCAGCAATTCCGGAACCGGTCCGCATCGCGCCCGCCTTGTAACGGCCGGCGATGGGCCCGAATGCGGCGCCCGCCGAGACGGGACGCCGTTCGAATGTGCTCACGTCACCCCTGCTCAGGGGCCGGACTGCGGTCGAGACCATCATTTCTGGCTGTAGAAACCCGTCTCGGCGATCCGACGGCGTTCCTCAGCGGAAACGTCGATGTCGGCCGGTGAGAGAAGAAACACTTTGGTGGCTACCTTGTCGAAAGAACCACGCAACGCGAACGCCAGGCCGGCCGCGAAATCGACCAGACGCTTCGCGTCGGCGTTGCTCATGTCGACCAGATCCATGATGACGGGAGTGCCGTCGCGGAACCGCTCACCGATGGTGCGGGCCTCTGCGTAGCTCTGCGGACGCAGCGTCGTGATCTTGGCGAGCGGGCCGCCGTCATCGACAACAGGTGCACGTCGCGCTTCGGGACGCTCTGCACGAGCGTCGACCGCGAGGTTGCCGCGGCTTGCCGGGCGCGGCGCCATCGCCGGGCGGCTACTGCGACTGGGAACGGTGTCGACGCGGGGCCGGGAATCGTAGCGATCGAACTCCGCGTCCTCTTCGTCACGACGACTGGGCGCGTAGCTCGCCTTCGAGAAGGCAGGTTCGACGAATTCGCGGTCGTCGCGCTCGGCATAGCCGTCGTGACTACGACGGGGTGCGCGGCGAGCCTGATCGGGCTCCTCCACGTATTCGTCCTCGTAGTCATCGAGGGGAACCATGCCGAAGTAAGCCTTGAACTTATGCAGGTTGCTCATTGATCGACCTTCCTTGGCGCGGCGGAATCAATCCGACTGCGACCGGTCGCAGCGGTGTGGACGGGTTGGGCGATCACCTGAGCGATCACCTCGAGATTACTGGTCGTGAGCCGAGCAGTGCGGTTCCGACACGCACGCAGGTTGATCCATGGCGCACTGCGGCCTCCAGATCACCGGTCATTCCTGCCGAGAGTTCGGTTGCCTGTGGATGCGATTCGAGAATCAAAAGATGTGCCCTGCGGAGGATTTCGAACTGCTCGTCCGGTTCTGACCCAAGCGGCGGGACGGCCATCAGTCCCGCGAATTCGAGACCTTCGGCTGATTCGATCCGCTCGGCAAGAGGGGTTAGCTCTCCCGTCGGAATTCCGCCACGCGCAGGGTCGCCGTCCAGACTTACCTGGATGAGCACCCGCAGCGGCGCTGTGCGCTCTCCGTCGGACAAAGCTCCGAGCGCCGCCCGATCGAGCGCATCGGCCAGTCGCGCACTGTCCACCGAGTGAATTGCGTAGGCCCACTTCGCTACCGAACGCGCTTTGTTGCGCTGCAACTGCCCGATCATGTGCCAGCGAACCGGATCGTCGATCGCGCCGCTCTCTGCAGCGCGGTCGAAGTCCGCAACCTTCTCCACTGCTTCCTGCTCACGAGACTCACCGAATTCACGGCAACCCAGTTCGTACAGGATTCGGGCGTCGGACGCCGGAAAGAATTTGGTAACTGGCAGCAGTGCTACGTCGGAAACTTCACGACCGGCGGCAAGGCAGGCGGCCGCCAGTCGCGCCCTCACCGAGTCGAGTGCCGTCGATATTTCTGTCAGCCGCATATCCGTCTGGCGCATTTCTGCCTAGACGGTTTCCTGCGCTGCGGGCGCTTCCATCCAGATCACTGCAGCTTGACGCCCGGTCAGAGATTCTCGGCGATGACTGAACAACGCGCGATCCTCGATCGTGCACCGGGGGTCCTCGGCGACACCGGACACACCCGCGGCGAGCAACTGCTTACGCAGTCCCGCACGTAGATCGAGTCCCGGCGTGCCCTTCTCGGTGCGAGTTGCGCTGCCCGGCAAGTGCTTTTCCACGTCTGCGCGCATCGCGGCGGGAACCTCGTACTGGCGTCCGCTGGCTGCCGGACCGAGGAAGGCGCCGATACGTGAGACGTCCGCGCCCTGTCGCACCATCTCCGCGAGGACGCGCGGGACGATACCGATGCGGGCACCGATCCGTCCGGCATGAACGGCCGCGATCACACCGGCCTCCTCGTCGGAGAGCAGAACGGGAACACAGTCTGCACTGAGGGTGGCGAGTGCCAGGCCGGGAACGGTGGTGACCAGAGCGTCCGTCACCGGAATCACTTCGTCGGTCGGTTCCGTCACGACAGTGACGTTGCGCGAGTGGATTTGTTCCATCCACACGAGATGGTCAGGCTCGACGCCTATTTCGCGCGCCAGGCGACGGCGATTCGCATCGACGGCCGCCGGATCGTCTCCGACGTGATCGCCGAGATTGAACGACTCGTACGGTGACGCGGAAACACCACCGGCTCGGCTGGTCACGACGCGGCGAATGCGGGTGCGGGTGGTCGACTTCTCGGTACTCAAGATATGTGTGCTCACAAACGTCGAAAGTTGTCGTCCGGCTCAGACGTGACCGGACATCCAGTCAAGAACAGGGTACCCAGAAATTCCGGGCACCCTGTTCGCGAAACTGTTTGTAGCCCTACGTCAGCGACGCATGAAGACCGGCACATCGACGTCGTCGTCGCCGTCGTCTTCCTGGACCGGCGCATGGCGTGGGCCACCGATCGGAGGCAAGCTGCCCGAACCGGTGGTCTCGCGCGCTGCGGAAATCGGCTGCTCGCCAGCAGGTTCGGCGGCCACCGGTGACCGGCCGACCTCACCTGCGCGCCCGGCACCGATTGCTCCACGTCCCTGCGCGGTCGACTCCACGGGACGGCGAGCCGGAGCTCCTCCGTCGAATCCTGCAGCGATGACCGTCACACGAACCTCGTCGCCGAGTGAATCGTCGATGACCGTTCCGAAGATGATGTTGGCGTCGATGTGCGCAGCTTCCTGCACCAGCGAAGCCGCCTCGTTGATCTCGAACAGACCCAGATCGCTGCCGCCGGCGATCGACAGGAGAACGCCGCGGGCGCCTTCCATCGATGCTTCGAGGAGCGGGGAATTGATCGCGGATTCTGCCGCCTTGATAGCGCGTCCCTCACCACGTGAGGATCCGATGCCCATCAAAGCGCTGCCGGCGCCGGACATGACACCCTTGACGTCCGCGAAGTCGACGTTGATCAGGCCCGGGGTGGTGATGAGGTCGGTGATGCCCTGGACGCCGTTGAGGAGAACCTCGTCGGCGCTGCGGAAGGCATCCATGAGGCTGACGGCCGCGTCACCCAGTTGGAGCAGGCGATCGTTGGGAATGACGATCAGCGTGTCGCAGGACTCGCGGAGCGCCTGGATTCCGGTATCCGCCTGTCCCCCACGACGCTTGCCCTCGAAGGAGAACGGCCGAGTCACGACGCCGACGGTGAGTGCGCCCAGCTTCCGGGCGATGCTTGCCACGACAGGGGCACCACCGGTTCCGGTGCCACCACCCTCGCCTGCGGTCACGAACACCATGTCGGCGCCCTTGATGACCTCTTCGATCTCGTCCTTGTGATCTTCGGCTGCCTTGCGACCCACTTCAGGGTCAGCACCGGCGCCGAGGCCACGGGTCAATTCACGACCGACGTCGAGCTTGACGTCGGCGTCACTCATCAGAAGGGCTTGCGCGTCCGTGTTGACCGCGATGAACTCGACTCCCTTGAGTCCCTGTTCGATCATGCGGTTGACTGCGTTCACGCCGCCGCCGCCGATGCCGACGACCTTGATTACGGCGAGGTAGTTGTGCGGGGGCGTCATCGGCTCTCGCCTTCCGTGTCGTGTTTCACGCTGCTTGTCAGTGCTGCTGTCTTTGGTACTGCTGGGTCTTTGTTACTGCTGGGTCTTTGTTACTGCTGGTGTTCGAGATAAACTCTAAACCTCAACCACAGGGTTAGAGTTATGTCAAGTATTCGATCTGAAACGAAACGCTATGCACCGTCGTCGCGTTCCGCCATTAGGCGCGCCGGGACACACCGAAGTATTTGCCACGCACCGACGCACGAGTGCACCGCGCGCTATCGGACCGTCGGCAGATCAGGACTGGACACGTCGTACGTCTGCCCCGGCTGAGTCAACAGCGGAAGCGTCACGGCAGCCTTACGATCCGAGTGCTCGACACCGCCCCAGTTTACGACGCGACCGTCGAGCAGGGTCAGCGTGACACTCGAAATCGACCGAGCGGCAACCTCTCCCACCTGAAATCTCAGATCCGGCGGCAACACCGACAACACCTCGAGAGCAGCGAGCGTCGGCTCGTCGTTCCACCCGGGCGTCGGTGTCACCAGACGCGGAACCCCGGGCGGCGGGACGCCCATCTCGAAATCGACACCCTTCTCGTCCAGCAGGTGTGCGCCCTCAGGTGAATCGACGAAGACAACCGGTACCCGTTCGGTGACGGTGACGCGGATGGTCGACGGATACATCCGCTGCACACGAGCAGAGGCCACCTTCGGAATCGTCGCGACACGTGCCGCGGCGGCGCCGGTGTCGACCCGCATCAACGGCTGACCGGTCGGTACGGCCAGGAGCGAAAGGATCTGTTCCTCACTGACGGTAGTCGCACCGAGAACTTCGGTGCCCCGGACCGAGAGCACCGGAGACAACCAGGCCGTCAGCGCGATCCCCACCACCAGCACGATTGCCAGCGGGGCCACGATCAGCGGTCGCTTGAACCACTTACGAGTCGGTGTGGGTTCGGGAGCCGGCTCCGTCGACCGCGTCGAGTATCGCGATTCGGTGCGAGTACTACGCCGACGCGTGCTGGTGGCGCGTCTGGCTTGAGGGTCTCGACGCCCGCGCCGACTTCGTGCGTCGGGTGTCATCGCGGCGCGGGATGCGGCGCCGAACGCAAAGCATCGAGGATCTGTTTGCCGAGCATGGTGACGTCGCCGGCACCCATCGTGATGACGATGTCGCCGGGGTGAGCCAACGCCGCAACCTGCTTCGGCGCCTGCGACAGATCAGGTTGATAGTGAACAGGTTTGGTGACCGATTGAGCGACCAGCGCACCGCTGACGCCCGGCATCGGCTCTTCGCGAGCGCCGTAGACGTCGAGAACCACTACCTCGTCGGCCAAGTCCAGTGCCTGCGCGAACTCCTCGGCAAACGCGGCTGTGCGCGAATAGAGATGAGGTTGGAAGACCACGATCACGCGTCCGGCGGCCGAGTTGGTCGACGACGAATCGTCTTCCGGTCGAACCAGATCCGCCGCCGCGCCGAGGACCGCGCGAACTTCGGTCGGATGGTGGGCGTAGTCGTCGAACACCCGGACACCACGCTCGCGGCCGGTGAACTGGAATCGGCGGTGGACGCCGCCGAATCCGGCGAGCCCCTCGACGATTTCCTCCGTCTCGGCGCCGGCGTCACGGGCGGCCAGCAGAGCGGCAAGTGCGTTGAGCGCCATGTGACGACCCGGTACTGCCATCCGCACCGTTCGCGCAGCGCTCTCGCCGGCGAGCTGGAACTGCAGGACTCCCCCGACGTCGTGTGCATGGAAGCCAAGTAGTCGGACTCCGACCTCGACGCCGTCGACAGGCTCGAAGGCAGTGCCCGCCTCCACTTCCCGCGCGTCTGCTGATCCGTAACCGAGTACCCGGATGTCCGAACGACCCGAGGCCACGATTCGCTTCGCGAGGTCTGCAGATCCCGGATCGTCGAGGCAGGCAATCAAGAGTCCGCCCGGACGTAGCTTGTCGACAAAATCGTCGAACACCTTCACGTAGGCTTCGACGCTGCCGAAGTAGTCGAGGTGATCGGCCTCGATGTTGGTCACGACGATCACGTTGGGGTCGTACTGAAGCAGCGACCCGTCGCTCTCGTCCGCCTCGGCGACGAAGACGTCACCGCTACCGTGATGGGCGTTCGTTCCCGCCTCGTTGAGTTCGCCACCGACGGCGAAAGACGGGTCGAAACCACAGTGCTGCAGGGCGACCACGAGCATCGAGGTCGTCGACGTCTTGCCGTGTGTACCCGAAACCAGGAACGTGCGATTGCCCTGCATGAGCGAAGCAAGGACAGCCGGTCGAAGAATCACCGGGATTCCGCGGCGAGCGGCCTCGACGAGTTCCGGGTTGTCCTTCGGGATGGCTGCGTGCGTCGTGACGACGACGGTCGGACCACCGGGCAGCAGGTCGAGAGCATCGGCGTCGTGGCCGATCCGAACCTGCGCCCCGCGTGCACGAAGCGCCAAGACTCCTCGGCTCTCCTTCGCGTCCGAACCCGATACCAGGCCCCCGCGGGAAAGCAGAATTCGCGCGATGCCGGACATACCGGCACCGCCGATTCCGACCATGTGTACTCGCTCGAGGTGGGCGGGCAGCGCGGTCATCGGTTTCCCCTTGCGTTTTCCTGGACGGCGTTTTCCTTTGCCGCGATGTCGAGCACTATCCGTGCGATCTCGGTTGCCGCCGTGCGGTGTCCGACATTGGCAGCGCCACTGCTCATCTTGTCGAGACGCGCGCTGTCGCTCAGCATCGGCACGACAGTACCGGCGACGAACGTCGGTGTGAGCTCGTTGTCGGAGACGATGATCGCGCCGCCGGCTGCGACAACGGGTTTCGCGTTGAGTTCCTGCTCACCATTGCCGTGTGGCAGCGGAACGTAGACGGCCGGAAGCCCGACCGCAGAGACCTCGGCAACCGTCATCGCGCCGGAACGACAAATGGTCGCGTCGGCTGCGGCGTACGCGAGATCCATCCGTGAAAGATAAGGAACAGCCACGTACGGTGCCGTTTCCGAGTACTGCGTGACCTCGAGAGAGTTCTTGGGACCGTGAGCGTGCAGCACCGAGATCCCGGCCTTGGCCAATTCTTCCGCTGCTCCGGACACCGCGTCGTTGAGCGACTTCGCGCCCTGCGATCCACCGAAGACGAGCAGAACGGGACCGTCCTGCGGCAGTCCGAAGTACTCGCGCGCTTGCGAGCGGAGACCTGCTCGATCGAAATTCGCGATCGACGCCCGCACCGGAATGCCGACGATCTCGGCGTCCTGATCGCCTCGGTTCTTCACACCCGACCCCGGAACGGCAGCAAGCACACGCGTCGCCAGGCGGGCACCGATCTTGTTCGCGATGCCGGCACTGGCGTTCGCCTCGTGGATGACGATCGGAATCTTGCGGCGGCGCCGAAGAACACCACCACGGGCGGCAAGGTAGGCCGGAAGCGCGACGTAGCCGCCGAAACCGACGATCACGTCAGCGTCGACGGAATCGAGTACCTCGCGCGTCTTGCGCACCGAGGCCAGGATGCGTGTCGGCAGTTTCACCAGATCCATCGTGGGCTTACGGGGAAGCGGAACCGGCGGAATGAGTTCGAGGGTGTACCCGCGAGCAGGAACCAAGGTGGTTTCGAGACCACGCGCTGTCCCGAGTGCGGTGATCCTGGTGTCGGGCTGAGCGGCCTTGACCGCGTCCGCGACCGCAAGTGCGGGTTCGATGTGACCAGCCGTGCCTCCCCCTGCCACCACTACCGACAGAGCCGATTTGTTGCCGCTCACCTACGAATTCCTCGCTCTCGAACTTCTCGTGGATCTTGTGCCCTACGTGTCGGCGCCTGCCGACGCTGACCATTCTGCCCTCCCGCGGCGCGCTTCCGTGACCCAGCGGCCGCACCTCGCGTGGAATCCGCAGATGTGCGAGCACCTTGATCTGCCCGCTTGCGTCGATCACCCGTCTCGATCGCGCGCCGGCCGTCGCGTCCGCGTGCCGGTTCGATCTGCCGTGCGGGCTTCGGCCGACGGATCGGCCGACCCCCTGACGGCGGGTGGTACAGCACCGGCTTGGGCAGTCTGAGCAACTTCGAGATCTTGCCGTCCTGCCCGGAGTTCAGAGCGGCAACTGCTTCCGGTTCGTGTCGTGCTGCATTGGCGATGACGCCGAACATGAACAGCGTGATCGCCAGGGACGAACCACCAGCGGAGACCAAGGGCAACTGGAGTCCGGTCACCGGCAGCAGTCCGATGACGTAACCGATGTTGATCATCGCCTGGCCGACGATCCAGGTAGTCGCGGTAGCCGACAGGAGGCGCCAGAACGGATCGATGCTGCGCGCTGCGATTCTCAATCCTGTGTACACGAATACGGCGAACAAACCGATCACGACCGCGCAGCCGACAAATCCCAGCTCTTCCCCGATGATCGCGAAGATGAAGTCGTTGTGCGCGTTGGGTAGGTAGTTCCACTTTGCGACGCTCTGACCGAGTCCGCGTCCGAAAAAGCCCCCGTCGGCGAGCGAATACAAAGCCTGCTTGGCCTGATAGTTGTTGCCCTGCAGGTCGTCGCTCTTGTTGAAGAAGGCCTGAACTCGATCGGAACGATAACCAGCCGTCATGGCCAGCACGCCCGCCACGACGACGCCCGTCACCGCTATCGACCCGAAGAGTTTCAGTGGCAGCCCACCGAACCACAGCAGGGCGCCGACGATGATTCCCAATGCGATGGTCGTACTGAGGTTCGGCTGCGCGACGACCAGGGCGAAGACCAGCATCGCAGCGGGCACGAGCGGAATCAGGATCGACTTCACGGATCGGTCGTCCGGCCGCCTCGAGGCCAACAGATGCGCGCCCCAGATCGCCAATGCGACCTTCATGATTTCCGACGGCTGCACCGAGAACCCACCGACGTTGAACCAGCGACGCGCGCCCTGCGCTTCGGTGCCGATGCCCGGAATCAGGACGAGTACCAGCATGATGAGCACGACGACGAACAGCGGAAACGAATACTGCCGGAGCACTCTCGCCGGGATGCGCAGCGCGACGTAGAAGAGCACCGCCCCGAGAATCGCGAAGATCAACTGCTGAGTGAACAGCGAATATGCCGATCCACCGGACACGTACTGCTCGACGCTCGACGCCGAGAGAACCATCACGAGCCCCAAGACGGTCAACATCGTGGCAATCGTCACCACCAGGTGGAACGACGCCAACGGCCGCGCCAACCAGGCACCGATTCGGGTCTTGGGACCCTTGGTCATCGCAAGTTCCCGGCTTCGCCAGGCGAATCGGTGAACGGATCGGGTAATGCTGCTACAGCGGCGGCGAAGCTGTCACCACGATGTCCGTAGCTCGCGAACATGTCCAGCGACGCGGCGGCCGGGGCGAGTACAACTGCATCACCGGGGGACGCCAACTCGGCAGCTTCGACTACCACTGCCGCCATGACGGCATCCGCGTCGGCACCCGACGGCAGCCGGATGGTGAGAGTCGAGTTGCTGCTGGTTTCGCTCACCGCTTCATCGTCCCCCGACAGCACGTGCACCACGGGAACATCGGGCGCGTGTCGCGCCAGCGCGTCCTCGATCACACCGGCATCACGGCCGAGAAGTACAGCACCGGACAACCGCGGTCCCACTTCGCTCACCAACTGGTCGACGCTTGCACCCTTGAGCAGACCGCCTGCAACCCAGATGACGCGGTCGTGCGCGAGTATCGACGGTCTGGCTGCGTGCGGGTTGGTGGCCTTGGAATCGTCGATGTACACAACGGATCCGACACGGCCGACCAGGGCGCCGCGGTGTGGGCCGACCTTGTGTGCGGCCAGACCGCGTTCGACGACGTCTGCTTCGAATCCGAGTGCCCGCGCCAAGGCTGCAGCGGCAAGCGCGTCCATGACGCCTGCCGGGCCGGCCGGATCGATGGAAGCTGCTTCGGCCAAGCGGACGTGATCGCCGAAAGCGTTGTCCACGAGGTGTCCCGCTTCGACACCCAGTTCTCCTTCGCCCGGTTCACCCAATCTGAATCCGGTGACAATGTCTGCCGTTGCGCGAGTTCCCAGTTCGGAGGCGATCGCGTCGTCGAGGCCGACCACCGCAACCTTTCCACTCAGCGCCCGCGACTTGGCCTCGGCGTACGCGCTCATTCCGCCGTGCCAGTCGAGGTGGTCCTCGGCGACATTGAGGACCACGCCGGCATCCGGACGCACCGAAGGTGCCCAGTGCAATTGGAACGACGACAGTTCGACAGCGAGGTACTCCACGCGCGGCGACGTCTCGGCGAGTGCGTCGAGAATCGGCAGTCCGATGTTTCCGCAGGCACGGCCGACGACTCCGGCGGCGTCGAGAATCGAGGCCAGCATCGACGTCGTCGTGGTCTTTCCGTTCGTCCCTGTCACGACGAGCCATGTACGGGGCCCGCCGAAGTGTCCGCTGTGGTCGACGCGCCACGAGAACTCGACGTCTCCCCAGATGGGAATCCCGTGACCGGCGGCAGCTGCAAGGATCGGTGAATCGGGCCGAAAGCCAGGACTGGTGACGACGAGCCCGTACTCGGTGATCGAATCCGGGGCATCCTCGATCGAGGTGGTGGTCACCATGTCCGCACCGAGCTCGGCGCAGCGCTGCGCGAAGTCCAAGGTCGAATCGGCCACTGTCACGACAGCACCGAGAGCGACGAGAGGTTCGATGGTCGCTTGACCGGACACCCGCCCACCGGCGACCAGCACTCGCGTACCGCGGAGCCAGGACAGATCGTTCTCGGAATCCGCTGAGCTGGTCATGGTTTTCAGCCTCCGAGCGCTGCGAGGTATTCGCTGTAGAAGAGTGCCAATCCGATAGCCGACGCAATAGCAGCCAGCAACCAGAATCTGATGATCACCGTGGTTTCAGCCCACCCGGCGAGTTCGAAGTGGTGATGGAACGGCGCCATTCGGAAGACCCGCCGTCGGCTGGACCGGAACACCGCTACCTGGATCACCACCGACGCGGCCTCCGCGACGAACAGCGCACCGATGACAACCATCAACAGTTCCGTGCTGGTGGTGATCGACAACCCGGCGAGCATGCCGCCGAGGGCAAGAGAACCGGTGTCGCCCATGAAGATCTTGGCGGGTGCGGCATTCCACCAGAGGAAACCGATGCACGCGCCGGCGCCGGCCGCGCAGAGCACCGCAAGATCGAGGGGATCTCGGACGTCGTAGCAACCCTTGCCGGGGTTGGTCTCACACGAGTAGCGGAACTGCCAGAACGTGATGATGACGTAGGCGCCGAGAACGAAACTCATTGCTCCGGCGGCCAGTCCGTCGAGGCCGTCGGTCAGGTTGACGGCATTGGACCACGCGCTGACCAGTAGGTAGCAGAAGGCGATGAAGACCACGGACCCGAGTGAGACGGTGGCGATGTCGCGAACGTACGACAGATGAACACTGCCCGGAGTCAGCCCGTCGTCACCGCGGAATTGAAGGGCCAAGATTCCGAAGGCAATGGCAGCGACGAACTGGCCGACCAGCTTCGCTGTCTTGTTCAGTCCGAGATTGCGCTGCTTGCGGATCTTGATGAAGTCGTCGAGGAAACCGACTCCACCGAGCGCGGTGGTCAGACCGAGAACGAGTAGGCCGGACGCCGATGGCCCCTCCGCGTTGTCCATGCCGAGACCGATGAGGTGTGAGCCGAGATAGCCGGCCCAGATTCCGGTCAGGATCGCGACGCCACCCATTGTCGGAGTGCCGCGCTTGGCCTGGTGACTGGCTGGACCTTCGGTTCGGATTTCCTGCCCGAAACCTTGTTTCGAGAACGCCTTGATCAGGATCGGCGTGAGCATGATGGAGACCGCCAGCGCGATGCCTGCGGCGAGAAGAATCTGGATCACTGCGAATCCCCGCCGTTCTCGCCATCGCTGTTCTCGTCACCGGTGTTGTCGCTGGGCGCTGCGGCCAGAATCGCTTCGGCGACCGTCCACAGTTCGACCGACTTGGACGCCTTCACCAGGACGAGATCGCCCGGTTCGAGTTCCGCTTCGAGAATGGCGATTGCCGCAGCTGCGTCTGGCACGACGACGGACTCGTCACCCCACGACCCCTCCATCACCGCCCCTTGATGCATCGCACGCGAAGTGCGGCCCGTTCCGACGACGATCAACTTGCTGACATCGAGTCTGACGGCAAGGCGACCGATCGCGTCGTGCTCGACAACCGATTCCGGTCCGAGCTCACCCATCTCACCGAGCACAGCCCAGCTACGGCGCCCGAAGTGCCGATCCGATCGCGCCATGGACACCAACGCTTTGAGGGCGGCGCGCATGGAATCGGGATTGGCGTTGTAACTGTCGTTGACGACGGTGACGCCGTCGGCGCGCTCGGTGACTTCCATCCGCCTCGCGGACGCTGCCCTCGTGCCCTCGAGGACACGTGCGATGTCGGCAACCGTGAGGCCGTTCTCGAGTGCGACGGCCGCAGCGGCAAGAGCATTGCTCACGTGATGTTCGCCGTGAACGGCCAATCGAATACGTGCAGAACCCTGTGAACAGTTCAGCGTGAAGGAAGCCCTGGCCTGGTCGTCGACAACCACGTCGGTCGCCCGAACGTCGCAGTCTTCCGACTGACCGACGAATACGATCCGGGCCTTGGTTCGACTCGCCATTGCGGCGACCATGCGATCGTCGGCGTTGAGCACTGCAACTCCACCGTCGGCTGCCGACGGGAGTGCTTCCACCAGTTCACCTTTGGCGACCGCGATCGCTTCACGCGAACCGAACTCACCGAGATGGGCGGTACCCACGTTGAGAACGACGCCGATCTTCGGCGGCGCGATCTTGGTCAGTTCGCCGACGTGACCGACCCCACGGGCCGACATCTCGAGGACGAGGAAGCGGGTCTTCTCGTCGGCGCGGAGCACGGTCCACGGCAGACCCAGTTCGTTGTTGAACGAGCCTGGTGGAGCGACCACCTCGCCGCGCTCGCGAAGCAGCGCCGCAATCAGGTCCTTGGTCGAGGTCTTGCCTGCCGAACCGGTGACACCGACCAGAGTCAGCCCGCCCCCCGAAGCCGACCCCTCTGCCGCCAGTTCGTCGACCACGGCCCTGGCCAGGAGGCCGAGGGCATGCAAGACAGCAGCCCCCGATCCGTCTGTGTCGTGTTCGAGCAACATCACCGCGCTCGGACCGTCGTTCGGTACCGACGGGACAACTATCGCCGGAACCCCGACCGGCCGCGCCGCGAGCACCGCCACAGCACCGGCTGCCACCGCCGCTTCCGCATGATCGTGACCGTCGACGCGTGCGCCGGGGAGTGCGAGGAACAGTCCACCTGGACCAGCCTTGCGCGAATCGAATTCGACGGTTCCTGTCACCTGAGTCGACGGATCGTCGACGTCATGCAGGGTTCCTCCGACGATCTCGGCGATCCGAGAGAGCGTCATCGGGATCATTGCTTGCCTCCATGTGCTGTGTTGATCGCGAATCGGCCGATCATTTCGCCCAACACCTCGCGGTCGTCGAATGGGTGTTTGACCCCGTCGATTTCTTGACCCACTTCGTGGCCTTTGCCTGCGACCAGAACTACGTCGCCTGGCTGCGCCCACCGAACCGCCTGCTCGATCGCGAGCGCCCTGTCCCCCACTTCGCGAACCTCGCCGCGTTCGGATTCGGGAACGTCGACGGCGCCTCGCATCACCGAAGCGCGAATTTTCGCCGGATCCTCGGTGCGCGGGTTGTCGTCGGTGACGATCAGCAGGTCTGCGCCCCTCGCGCCAGCTTCGCCCATGAGTGTGCGTTTGCCGGCGTCGCGGTCACCGCCCGCACCGACGACCACAGCCACTCGACCGGGAACCTGATTGCGCAGCGTGGCGATCACGGCTTCGAGCGCTGCCGGTTTGTGGGCGTAGTCGACCACCGCCAAGAAGCTCTGCCCGCGGTCGATCCGCTGGACGCGTCCGGGGACATCCACCGTTCCGAGTGCTCGAACAGCAGCGTCCGGATCGAGTCCGGCCGCGAAGCTGACAGTCAGCGCCAAGGCTGCGTTGGCCACGTTGTATCGACCCGGGAGGCGAAGCGAGACGGGCCACGATTGTCCGTCCGGCCCGACCAATTCGAAGGTCTGCGAGCCGTCCTCGGCAACCTCGACTGCGCCGACCTTCCACTCGGCCTCGGCCGTCGAGGTCGAGACCGTGGTCACCGCATCGCTCTCGTCGGTCGCGGCCAGCTCAGCCATCCGTCGACCCCAGACGTCGTCGACACAGACGACGGCATGCTCGGCTCGCACCGTCGACTCGGGATCGAACAACCGAGCCTTGGCCTGGAAGTACTCCTCGAAGTCCCGATGGAAGTCCAGGTGATCCTGCGAAAGATTGGTGAACGCGCCGATGTCGAAGCGGATGCCGTCGACGCGTCCGAGAGCGAGCGCGTGACTGGACACCTCCATGACGACGGTATCGATCCCCTGCTCTGCCATCACGGCGAATAGAGCATGGAGTTGCGGAGCTTCCGGAGTGGTCAGAGCGCTGGGCACCCGACGGCCGTCGATCCGAGTCTCGATGGTGCCAACCAGCCCCGGCTTGCGGCCGGCTCCGGCAATCGCCGCTTCGAGCAAGTACGACGTCGTGGTCTTGCCGGATGTGCCGGTAATGCCGACGACCTGCATCTTCTCCGAGGGCCGTCCGTAGATCTCCGCTGAGATCTCACCGAGCACATCCCGCGGGTTCGGATGAACGAGAACCGGGACGGACCGGTCGGGCGCCTTGTCAGCGGCCTCGATCAATTCGAGGCCGGCCTCGTCGGTCAAGATCGCGGTCGCACCACGCCCCAGAGCGTCGACGGCGAACTGAGCGCCGTGGGTCCTTGCGCCGGGCAGAGCGGCGAAGAGGTCATCGCTCACGATTCCTTGCGCACGCAGGTCCACGCCCTTGACGACGACCTCGGACGACTGTGATCCCGGTTGCCCGACCCATTCGAGGCGAGCCCCGGACAGTTCGGAGAGCGCCGTGATCGCGGTAGCAACCGGTTGTGTCGGACGCGTCCCGGGAGCGCCGTCCGAGTTCGACGATTGCAAACGATTCGGCACTGTCACTCGACTCCTGGCAATTGTCGTTGTTCTTTGGCGGTCGCAGCGCAAGCAAAGTTCGGCGTACTGCGATGAATGAGGTTACTGCGACGTTTGAGATTACCGTGTCCGGGATTCACCCGAAGACCGTGTCGAAACCGACACACCGCAATCAGTCCGCCTGCAACACCAACTTGCGACCGGGGTCCGGCGACATCGGGACACTGTCACGCTGGAGCATCCACGACGCGATGTTGTGGAACAGCGGTGCTGCCGATTGACCGCCGCCGCCGTCCACGCCGCGAACCGGTGCGTCGAGCATGATTCCGATCACGAATCGAGGATTGTCCGCAGGCGCGATTCCCGCGAAGGTGATCCAGTAGTTGGAGTTGGAGTAGCACTTGCATGCCGGATCCACCTGCTGCGCGGTACCGGTCTTTCCGCTGACCTGGTATCCCTCGACGCCCGCGGCAACACCGGTTCCTCGTTGGTTGCCGGTGTCTTCCTGAGTGACCGATCGGAACATGTCCCGAACCGTCGCCGCTGTCTGGGCGCTGACCACCTCGACGCCCTCGGGCTGCGGTGTCTCGGTCCGAGTGCCGGAAGAATCGACAGTCGACTTCACGATCCGCGGAGGAATTCGCACGCCGTCGTTGGCAATGGCCTGGTACATCCCGGTCATCTGCAGGGTTGTCATCGAAAGACCCTGCCCGATCGGCAAGTTCGCGAAGGTTCCGCCGGACCACTGGTCACGACTCGGAACGCTGCCCGCGCTCTCGCCGGGAAGCCCGACGTCGGTGCGTTGTCCGAGGCCGAACCTGTTCAGCATGTCTGCGTAGCGATCCTCGCCCACTCGCTGAGCGAGCATCAAGGTGCCGACGTTCGAGGACTTTCCGAACACACCGGTAGAGGTGTACGGAGCCACACCGTGATCCCACGCGTCCTTGACTGTGGCACCGGACATCGTGATGCTGCCCGGGACCTGCAGAACTTCGTCCGGAGTTGTCTTACCGTCCTCGATGGCCGCTGCCGCGGTGACGATCTTGTTCACCGATCCGGGCTCGAACGGCGTACTGACCGACGGATTGCCCATTTCGGCTGTCGGCGCGTTCTTGTCGATGCCGATCGCGGGGTTGAAGGTGCTGTCGTTGGACATGGCCAGCACCTGTCCCGTCTTGGAGTCCATGACCACCACCGAAGCGTTCTTTGCGCCCGACTTGTCCTTGGCGATCTGGACCTGCTGCTGAACGTAGAACTGGAGGTCCGAATCGATGGTCAGCTCGACACCCGAACCGTTGACTGCCGGTTGCTTGTCACGCCAGCTACCGGGGATCACAGCGCCGTCGGAACCGCGGTCGTACGTTTCGGATCCATCGGTTCCGGCGAGCGTGGAGTCCATCGAATCCTCGAGGCCGAGCAAACCGTGCCCGTCCCAGCCGGTCGCGCCGACGAGATTCGCAGCCAGGGAGCCACCGGGGTACTCGCGGATGTCCTGTCGCTCCAGGCCGACCTCCCGGAACTTGTCCGAGATCTCGGCAGCAACTGCCGGGTCCACGCTGCGCGCGAGGTACGTGAACGTCTCGTTGCTGTTCATCTTCTGAAGCAGATCTTTTTCCGGAACGGTATCGCCGAGCTTGGCGTGGATTCCGGCGGCGATCTCAGCGAGGCGATCGCTCACTTCGGGGGCCTGCTTGTCACCCTCGGCACCCTGCTCGATGCTCTTGGCGCGCGCTTCCTCGAGTTCCTTGCGTACCCGCACCGGCTGGAAGGTCAGCGCCTTGGCTTCCATCGTGAATGCGAGAGGGTTTCCGTTGCGATCGGTTATCGAGCCGCGTACGGCAGGATCGACCTGCGTCGTGGTTCGTTGATTGGCAGATTCCGCAGCCAGGCTCGGCGCGTCGATTCCCTGAATCCACAAGAGCTGCAATGCCGCAACGGCGAGCGCACCACACATGGTGATACGACCGACTCGCTGACGAAACGGGAAGGAAGCGGTAGCCGCGCGGCGCGGACGCCGACCGGGGTTGTTACGGGAGTTCTGACTCACCGACGTTCCTCAGGCGGAGCAGGCACCGCCGTCGTGGTGGCGGGTGCTGTCGTCGTGGGGATCACAGGAACCAATTGTTCACTCTGCGCGAGGTTTCGCGTGTTATTCGGAACGCTCGGCGTGGCTCCCGGAACAACGGGTGTCGTTGTGCGCGGGGGCGTCGCGGTCGGTGCGGGCACCGATGTGGGCGCATCGAGCGGCGGCATCGCTCCGGCAGTTGCGGGAGTCGGCGTTCCGACGACCTCGACCGAACCATCGGGATGAACTACCAGGCGTGCAGGGTCCTTGGCGGGGACCATTCCGAGAGCGCTTGCCTGATTTGCCAACTCCGGAGCCGAGTTACGCGACTGGAAGTCGCGTTCGAGCGCTGCTTTCTGCTCGACCAGAGACTGGTTGTATGCACGCGCGTCGCTCAGTTGGTAGGAATCCTCGGCAGCGCGGGTGGTCAGCAGCAGAGTCACCGCGAGACCGATGGACAGAAGTCCGATAACGGAGGCCACGAACGGTACTCGCCCCTTGAGCATCGCCCGAGGAGAGATAGTCGGGCCGGCAGCAGCGACAGTTCCGGTCCGGCCTGCCGCCCGTGCGGTGCGCTTGTCGTATGCGCGTTGCGCTGCACCGGATTTGCCCTGACGACTCATGCCCGCCTCCTGGAAATGCGTTCTGCGGCACGCAAACGCACCGGAGCTGACCGTGGGTTCTCTTCGATTTCCTGCTCTGACGCACGTTCTGCGCCACGGGTGAGAATGCGGAACTCCGGCCCCATACCCGGCAACTCGACCGGTAGACCTTCGGGGCTGGTGGACTTCGAGCGGGGAACCAACTCCGCCTTCACAACTCGATCCTCGAGCGACTGGTAGGACATGAACACCACTCGCCCACCGACTGCCAGTGCGTCGAGTCCGGCAGGAACGGCGGCACGAAGCGAATCCAACTCGGCATTGACTTCGATCCGCAGCGCTTGGAAGGTGCGCTTGGCCGGGTGTCCACCCGTACGCCGTGTGGCTGCCGGGATTGTTCGGTACAGCAATTCGACCAGAGCTGCACTGGTGGTGAATGGTTCACGCTCACGCTGCCGAAGGATCTCGGACGCAATCTTTCCGGCGAACCGCTCTTCCCCGTACGTGCTCAGAATGCGAGCAAGGTCGCCGTGACTGTAGGTGTTCAGGACCTCTGCCGCGGTCAGCCCGACCGTCTGATCCATCCGCATGTCGAGAGGAGCGTCGATCGAGTACGCAAAACCTCGGTCTGCTTCGTCCAACTGCATCGACGACACACCCAGATCGAAAAGGATCGCGTGAACCGACTCCGTCGACGGCAGGCCGGCCTGTTCCAGCGCGTCCTCGATCCCGTCGTACGTGGTGTGTACGAACGTCGTTCGGTCCGCGAACGGCGCCAGACGCTCGGAAGCGATACGGAGTGCGTTGGTGTCGCGATCGAGACCGATGAGGTGAAGGCCGGGGTACTTGCCGAGGAAGAATTCGGAGTGGCCACCGAGCCCCAACGTCGCATCGATCATGTATGCGCCTGCGCCACCGTCGCCAACGGCTGTGATGGCAGGACCGAGAAGATCGTCGGCGCGATGCAGTAGTACGGGGACGTGCGCGAAGCCATCGGCATCCGAGGGTTCGTTCACCTCGTGATCCACCATGATTGCTCCGGCTCCTACTTTCATGATTTCCGATGACTTTTCGAAAAGGTGCTGACTTTCCGAGAAGGCGATGACTGTTCGAGAAGGAGAATGCTTCGAGGTCCCTGCCCGAAGGAGAACCTGGCGCTGGGGAAGTGCGTCAGGGTCTTTCCGGGCAGAGGCCTCGCGGCATTCGCCGGGGGCTCTTCGCTTAGACGATCTCGCTGAGAGATTCGCCTGTTGCCTGCGAATAGTCCTCTTCGTTGTCTCCGAGATACCTCTCCCAGGCTGCTAGATCCCAGATCTCGAGGTAATCGACGGAGCCGGTCACTACGCATTCCTTGGACAGGTTTGCGTAACGCCGATGATCAGCCGAGAGGGTGATTCGCCCCTGGGCATCGGCGTGCTGTTCATCTGTGCCGGCGGCCAGGGCACGTACATACGCCCGAGCTGCCGGATCATTGCGTGGAGCTGCCGCTGCCTTTCGAGCAAGCTTGACGAACTCGTCCCGGGGGTAGATGGCGAGGCTGTGATCCTGACTCTTGGTGATCATCAATCCTCCTGCCAGTTCGTCTCGGAACTTTGCCGGCAACGTGAGCCGACCTTTGTCGTCGAGCTTCGGCGTGAAGGTACCGAGGAACACTCGACACCTCCTGCGAGCTTGCGCTGAAACCCTCCCTATCGAGCGGATCGTGCTTCAGCTCTCCGCCCGAACCCACAGTACCCCACTTTCCCCCACATACAAGGAGCACATGGTCCCTATTCAGCATCATTTGCTGACAAATAGCAGGTCAGCGCAGGTGGGGAGACGTGGGGGAAATTTGTAACCGTGTCCCGGCCCACACCGCCGTCATATCGGCCCCGCACGCCACGATTTGTCGCTCCCCCAGGCAAAATCGCAGTACAAGCGCGGTTTTCGAATAGACGTGAGCGGGACCATGTCTGGTCGTGCGTCGCAGTTCGACCAGGGTGGAGGAAAGTGGAGGGCCGAGTGGAGCGAAGTGGAGGAAGCCCGCGGGAAGGGCTAGAGGCAGCCGGGGTGGCGAGTGATTCGCTCGCGCGTCACTGATTCACTTCGATGGATTGCAGGCACACACGTAAGGCACCCACAACAACGGCGTGTGGCGGTCGGCAACCTTGGTTGCCGACCGCCACACGTGTGGTCGTGCGTGCCCCTACACAGGGCGTCATGTCCGAACTGCATCACTCTCGAAGTACGCCCGACCAAGGGCAGAAGAGCTAGTCCTGCTCGAACCTGCGTTTGAATCGATCTTCCATCCGCGACGAGAATCCGCCGCCGGACTTGCGGCCGCGCCCCCGCCCGGATCCGCCGGCACTACCCCTACCCGGCGGACCGGAGGGATGATTGCCACCCTCGGAAGCGGAGTCGGCAGCCGGCGCGGACTTACGTCCACCACCCCAGAGGAACAACACCCCTGCGCCGAACATGAACAAGAAACCGAACAGGCTGATGATCGGAAAACCGCCCGGCTTGAGCGGGAGGGCAACCCCCGCGATCAGCAGGACCAGACCCAGCACGAATAGAGCCGCTGCTTGGAACCGCCGTCTACTCGACGGCGCCCGCATACGGCCGCCCCTCACATTGGAGGCGAACTTGGGGTCTTCGGCATAGAGAGCGCTCTCGATCTGATCGAGCATGCGCTGCTCGTGCTCGGAGAGTGGCACGGTACCTCCCCCGGCACTGGAAGTTTGGCAACCACCCCACGGTGTGGGGCGGCGGGTAATCAAGTTGGACGATTACCTGTTTTCATAATACGAGCAGTTTAGGTCTCGGACCACCAACTCCGGGTACGAGTTCCGCCACAAGCGTACGTATTCGTGCCGAAGGGCCCCGATTCGGCACCATTTGCCCGTGCGGACCAGGAAATTCCCCGGAAACAACTGCCGACACGGACCATTTGTTCACGACGCTCGCAAATGCTCGGACGTGTCCTGACCGATGAAATCTTCGACCGCCGTGAGAAAACGGCCGACCTCGGCGAAGAATGCGTCGGAATCGGAGTCCGTGATCACGATCGACACACCGGTTTCCACGGCCGCACGCGTAGCGGACCACCCTGCGAAGAACTTCGACCACGCTCCGAACGCGGGCGCTGCGGCGTCCATCAAAACCCACGCGTTTCCGCTTCGCTTGCGCTTCGAGCCGGCACCGGCAGGAGCTGCGGCCAACACTGCCCCGGCACCACGTAACGCGGCCAGGTAGGCACACCGGAACCGGTCGGCAGGATCGCCCGCCCCAATCGCTTCCTCGAGAAGCGCATCCGCCTTCCGGAGCAACCCCCACGCCACACCGGACTTTCCCGCTCGAGCAGTGCGGTGGCTGGCGTCCGTCGCGCCGAAAGACCGCCTCGCCGACATCGGCAATCGAGAAATTGCGGCATCCGACGGACTCGACAACTCGGCAGGAAGAGTTCGTTGGCACTTCACACGTTCAGGCTTCACACGCTCGGACATCGGGGCACCTCCTGCACCGTAAGGATCCAAGACCAGGTGGGCCGGAGATGCCCGCTTCCCTTCGGGCATCTCCGGATCACCCACATCGAACATCTGTTCGACCTATTCAATATAACTGCACCCACCGACACGCCGTCAAGAGAAGAGGTGAGACCGGTCGACCCGCAGATCGCCTGGACACCACATACGGTCGACCTCGATCGCGCAGAATTCGCGAGTCGACTCCACGAGGCACTGGCCGTGTACGTCACTGCGATGGACTATCCGCGAGGAACCGAGTTCCATCGCGCACCGATGTGGCAGGAGCACGCGAACCGGCCTGGTTGGAAGGCCGTCGGCGCATTGGCGGTTCCCCAGCAACCGTCACACGAAAATCTGCCGCTGGTGGGGATCGCTTACGGGTATCGCGGGAGCCCGGACCAATGGTGGCATCAACAGGTACTGCACGGGCTTCGGCGCTCGGGTCGCCCTCAGAGCGAGATCGACGCAATTCTGAGCGACTACTTCGAACTCACCGAACTTCACGTGCATCCGAACGGACAAGGTCACCGATTGGGCGAGTCGCTCTTACGTCATCTCCTCGTCGATCGACCCGAACGTAGCGTTCTGTTGTCGACACCCGAGGTGTACGACGAGGACAATCGTGCCTGGCGGCTGTACCGCCGTCTCGGCTTTCGTGACGTGCTCCGCAGATTTCGTTTCGCCGGCGACAACCGACCGTTCGCAGTCCTCGGCCGTGGACTGCCGCTGTGAGCGCGCTTCTCGACGCCGTCGTCGTCGGCTCCGGACACAACGCGCTCGTTTCGGCCGCCTACCTCGCACGCGAGGGTTGGTCGGTCGAGGTTCTGGAGAAGGACACGGTTCTCGGCGGAGCCGTCTCGACCGTCGAGCGATTTCCCGGATACAAGGTGGACCGGGGTTCGTCGGCGCACCTCATGATCCGACACAGCGGCATCATCGAGGAACTCGGACTCGGCGCGCACGGACTGCGCTACATCGACTGTGACCCGTGGGCGTTCGCGCCGCCCGCCCCGGGCACCGACGGGCCGGGCATCGTGTTTCACCGCGACCTCGACGCAACCTGCCGGTCCATCGAACGAGCATGCGGGACAAAGGACGCCGACTCCTACCGGCGATTCGTCGCCGTCTGGTCGGAGTGCAGTCGACATGTCATGAAAGCGTTTTCCGCACCGCCCACAGGATCGAACCTGATCGGTGCGTTCGGAGGTCTTGCCACCGCACGCGGCAACAGCGAACTGTCGCGGCAGTTCCTCGCGCCTGGCGACGCACTGCTGGACGAGTATTTCGACAGCGAGGCACTCAAGGCTGCGCTGGCGTGGTTCGGCGCCCAGTCCGGGCCTCCGATGTCGGAACCGGGAACCGCTCCGATGGTCGGCTTCGCGGCCCTCATGCACGTCTTGCCGCCAGGGCGAGCAGTCGGTGGGAGCGGCGCACTGAGTGCTGCGTTGGCCTCCCGTATGGCCGTCGACGGCGCCACCGTCGCGCTCGGTGACGGCGTGACGTCGATCCGCCCGAACTCGAATCACTGGACCGCCACAACCGAGAGCGGTCGAGAAGTTCACGCTCGCAAGGTAATCGCGGGTTGCCACATCCTCACGACACTCGATCTCCTGGGCAACGGAGGCTTCGACCGAACCACGCTCGATCACTGGCGGCGGAAGATCAGGGTCGGCCCCGGCATCGGCGCGGTACTGCGACTGGCGACATCTGCGCTCCCCTCCTACCGCGGCGACGCCACGACACGGGAAAGTACCTCGGGATTGCAATTACTCGTTTCCGATCGCGCCCACTTGCGCACTGCACACGGCGCAGCACTGGCGGGGGAACTGCCTCCTCGCCCTGCGGTTCTCGGAATGAGTTTCAGCGGAATCGATCCCACGATCGCCCCGGCCGGGCGGCATCAGGTGACACTGTGGTCGCAGTGGCAGCCGTATCGTCTCAGCGGACATCGCGATTGGGCGTCGGTCGCCGAGGCCGAGGCCGACCGGATCGTCGGCGAGATGGAGGCTTGTGCACCCGGATTCGCCGATTCCGTCCTCGACCGCTTCATTCAGACTCCCCGCGACATCGAGTCGGAATTGGGGATGATCGGCGGAAATGTCATGCACGTCGAGATGTCACTCGATCAGATGATGTTGTGGCGACCGCTTCCCGAACTGTCCGGCCATCGCGTTCCGGGAGCAGACGGGTTGTATCTGACCGGAGCATCGACGCATCCCGGTGGTGGTGTGTCCGGAGCCAGTGGTCGCAGTGCGGCTCGAATCGTACTGTCCGACAGCCGCCGGGGTAAAGCGAGTCAGTGGCTGCGTCGTTCGAGCAGGTCGTGAAGGTCACCCGCCGAACTTCACCCGCCGACACGCCCCCGCCTCGACGACTGGCTACGCCACGGCTGGCACGATGACCACTGTGCAACAGTCCACCGATCCCGCCGCCAAGCCGACCAGTCGGAAACGTTTCCTGACGGTTGCCGCGCTCGCCCTCATGCTTGTTCCCTTGCTTGCCGGGTGCATTCGCGTGCAGGTGTCGATGGGAGTGTCCGCGAACGATCGTGTGACCGGACAGGTGGTAGCTGCCGCTATTCCGGCGAACGAGGCGGACAAGGGTCCGCAGCTGACCCCGCCTTCGTCACTCGAGGACAAGATACGGGTTCAGGAATACAAGAAGGACGGATACGTCGGCAGCCAGGCGTTCTTCAGCGACCTGTCCTTCGGTGACGTCGCCCAACTGGGCTCCATGTATGCCGAGGGATCCGGGTCGTTCCAGATCACCCTCAAGCGATCCGGGGACACCGTCACGCTCGACGGCAAGGCAGACCTGAAAACGGTTCCAACTCAGGGCGCCGACGTCCAGGTCAGCATCGCCTTCCCGTCACGGGTCGGCACGACCAACGGAACACGAGACGGCGATTCCCGGGTGTCGTGGACCCTGCCCGCCGGCGAGGTGTCGACGATGCGCGCCGAGGTCAACTACGCGGACCCCAGCACCCGAAGCTTCGCCGGGTGGGCAGGAATCATGGCCGGGCTGGCGCTCGGTGTCGCGATTATCGTCGGTGCAATGGCCTGGATGGCGCGCAATCGAGCACCGATCAAGCGCGCGCCCGCCGCGAAAGCACCGGCCATGAAGTCACCTGTCACGAAGCACGCTGACCCCGAGAATCCGAGAAACACCACGAAGTAGCGTCTGGCGGTTGCCCGAATGTCGTCGATCGGGCAACCGGAGATCAGACGGCTTGGGCTGTCCCGACAGAGGTGTCGGGGGTGAGACCGAGGCGCTCGAGGACTTCACTGGTTGCACGCGCGAAATTCAACGTGATGAAGTGCAGGCACGGAGCGCCTTCGGCGATCAACCGCTCTCCCATCTCGGTGGCCAGATCGATGCCGAGCTCTCGGACGGCTGCACGGTTCTCTTCCGGGCCGCTGCCGGCCGCGGCGTCGAATCGACGCTCGAGAGCGGGGGGCAACGACGAGCCCGACAGCTCGAGCATGCGCCGCACCGAGCGCAGCGACGTCACCGGCATGATTTCCGGGATGATCGGCTTGGCGCCCTGTTCTGCGTCGTAGGCACTCACCCGGTCACGAAGACGCAGGTAGTCCTCCACGTCGAAGAACATCTGCGTGATCGAGTACTCGGCGCCGGCACGCAACTTCGACACCAGGTACTTCGTGTCGTATGCCAAGTCCGGAGCGCGGTAGTGCCCCTCCGGGAACGATGCGACGCCGACGTGGAAGTCGCCCAGGTCACGGACCATCCGCACGAGTTCCTCGGCGTACTCGACGCCTTCGGGATGCTTCTTCCACTCGCCGAGGGGATCGCCGGGCGGATCGCCGCGCAACACGAGGATGTTGCTGATGCCACGATCGGCGTAGGCACCGACCATGGCGCGAAGTTCTTCGGTGCTGTGCGACACGGCAGTCAGGTGAGCAACCGGCAGCAGGGTCGTCTCTTCGGCCAGTTCACCGGTGACGCGCACCGTACGATCGCGCGTCGAGCCACCTGCGCCGTAGGTCATCGAGACGAACGCCGGTCCGAGCCGCTCGAAGGTACGCACCGCACGCCACAGGCGCGCTTCGGCGTCCGCGTCACGCGGCGGCGAAAACTCGACCGAGAACGGAATACGGCTACCTGTCGAGGAAGCGATCCGATCGACGATCGACGGTGTTCGGGTGGCCCACCCCTCGCTGGAGCGGCCCCTGACTGGATCGAATGTCACCGGTCAAGCATATGTTTTCCACCTGCAAACAAGCTCATCGCCCAGGACTGCGTATCCCGAATGTCAGGATCACGCAGTTCACGGCCCGAACCGCCGTTGATTCCAACCCCCACTAAGCTGGGCCCCAAGCTCGCTTCCGTGTAACCCTCCGGCGCGAGAACATACCGATCTTGGAGGCCACCCTGTCCGCAGGAACCGCGCGCGTTGGACAGAGTTCGACCAACACCGCACCGCATCCGACCTCACTCGAACTGCCAGGCCTGTTCGAAGGAGCGCTCCGCGACTTCTTCGATTCACGCCGCGAACTCGTCTCGACCATCGGCGGTGGATACGAAAAGGCCGTCAGCACCCTCGAGGCCTTCGTCCTGCGCGGAGGAAAGCGCGTCCGGCCGTCCTTCGCCTGGACGGGATGGCTCGGTGCCGGAGGCGACCCGAACGGTAAGGACGCAGACGCTGTGATTCGTGCGTGCGCCGCCCTCGAACTGGTGCAGGCCTGCGCGCTCGTCCACGACGACATCATCGACGCATCCACGACCAGACGCGGCTTCCCGACCGTTCACGTCGAATTCGAAGACCAGCACCGAGGCCAGGAGTGGAGCGGCGACTCCGCGCACTTCGGCGAGGCCGTCGCCATTCTTCTCGGCGATCTGGCCTTGGCCTGGGCGGACGACATGATCCGAGAATCCGGGATCAGCCCCGAGGCGGCCGCTCGAGTCAGTCCGGTCTGGTCGGCAATGCGCACCGAGGTTCTCGGTGGCCAATTCCTCGACATCAGCAACGAAGCCCGAGGAGACGAGACCGTCGAGGCAGCCATGCGGGTCAACCGCTACAAAACCGCCGCGTACACGATCGAACGCCCACTGCACCTCGGCGCCGCACTGTTCGGTGCAGACGCCGAGTTGATCGATGCCTACCGGACGTTCGGCACCGACATCGGTGTCGCTTTCCAACTTCGCGACGACCTGCTCGGTGTCTTCGGAGATCCGTCCGTCACGGGCAAACCGTCGGGCGACGATCTCATTGCCGGTAAGCGGACGGTGCTGTTCGCGATGGCGCTCGCCCGCGCCGACGCCGCAGACCCGGCCGCCGCACAACTGCTCCGCAACGGAATCGGCACCCAGTTGACCGACAACGAGGTCGACAGCCTGCGCCAGGCGATCACCGATCTCGGCGCCGTCACCGACGTCGAAACGCAGATCGACGCCCTCGTCGAGGCAGCTGCGAACGCCCTCGACGCGAGCACGGCAACGGCAGAAGCCAAGTCACGTCTGACCGACATGGCGATCGCGGCCACGAAGCGAAGCTACTGACCGTGGCAGACGTGCACCGCACTCGAACCGTCAGCTCGCCGACCGATCGAGTCGTGATCGTCGGTGCGGGACTCGCGGGACTCTCCGCCGGGTTGTATCTGCGAGGCGCCGGACGCGACGTCACGATTCTCGAGAGCAACAGCTCGGTCGGCGGGCGGGTCGGTGTCTACCAGGGCAGCGACTACAGCATCGACAACGGCGCAACGGTGCTCACGATGCCCGAACTTGTCGACGACGCCCTCGCGGCCGTGGGCGCCGACCCCGACTCGACGAACCCCAAATTCGTTGTGCACAAGCTCGATCCGACGTACCACGCGCGATTCGCAGACGGCACCGCTCTCGATGTTCATGCCGACCCCGAAGACATGGCTGCCGAAGTCTCCCGTGTTTGCGGACCGGAAGAAGCGCAGCGATACCGCGCCTTGCGCCGATGGCTGAGCCGTATCTTCGACGCCGAATTCGATCGCTTCATGGACGCCGACTTCGATTCTCCCCTCGGACTGGTCAATTCGCGTGACGCAATCAAGGATCTGAGCCGTCTCGTCGCGCTGGGCGGATTCGGGAAACTGGGCGGGCAGGTGGATCGCAAGATCCGCGACCCTCGCCTCCGGCGGATCTTCACCTTCCAAGCGCTGTATGCGGGCGTTGCTCCGTCTCGAGCCCTCGCGGTGTACGGCGCGATCGCTCACATGGACACCTCACTCGGCGTCTACTTCCCCGAAGGTGGGATGCACACGATCGCCGAGTCGATGGCCGACGCCTTCACCGACGCCGGTGGAATTCTGCATCTCGGCCGCACGGTCGAACGCCTCGAAGTGAGCGATCGTCGCGTGCGTGCCGTCCACACACGCGACGGTGAGCGCTTCCACTGTGACGCCGCGGTCCTGACCCCTGACATGGCCGTCACGAACTCGCTCCTGCGTCCCCATACGCGATTGCGACCGCGCCCGGTCCGGACATCGCCGTCGGCTGTCGTGATTCACGGCACTGTTTCCTCTGCGGTCGCCGACAGATGGCCCGCGCAGCGACACCACATGATCGACTTCGGCGAGGCGTGGAAGCGCACCTTCGCCGAGATCACGGCACGCCGCGGCCGCGGGCAATTGATGAGTGATCCGTCACTGCTCGTCACCCGACCGGCACAGACCGATCCGAGTCTGGCCTTCTCGCGAGACGGCCGGATCCGTGAACCGCTGTCAGTCCTCGCGCCGTGCCCGAATCTGGACAGTGCGCCGCTCGACTGGTCGACTCTCGGCCCGGCCTACGTGCGCGAAATCATCCTCACGCTGCAAGAACGTGGCTATACGGGACTGGTCGAGGGGTTCGAGATCGATCACGTCGACACCCCACAGACCTGGCTCGAGAAGGGCATGGCCGCGGGTAGTCCGTTCGCGGCAGCACACACCTTCACCCAGACGGGGCCGTTCCGACGCAAGAACCTCGCCCGGGGTTTCGAGAACGTCGTACTCGCCGGATCGGGAACCGTTCCGGGGGTAGGGGTACCGACCGTTCTGCTGTCCGGACGGCTCGCTGCCGAACGTATTACCGGTACACGCGAGCGAGCCAGCGCGGTGAGCACTCGTGCGAGCAACTAAACTAGCCCCTCGTAACCGACCATTCATCCACGATTCACCGACTCGGGCGCTGCACGCGCCGATCGACACCGATCTCCTCGGGGGAGGAACCTGCACCGATGACGTCCTCTGCCGCAGCCACTGAAAGACCGTGGCACCTAAGGGCCGCCAACTTCCTTCGGACCCCCGAAGGTCACAGTGCACTGCTCGGCTTCGTCGGCGCCGCCATGATCACTTTCGGCGGATTCGGTGCCGGGAGCGTCCGGCGCCAGGATCCGCTGCTCGAGTCGATGCATCTGTCCTGGCTCCGATTCGGACACGGATCGATTCTGTCGGCGGCGATCGTCTGGATCGGCGTCCTGTGCATGATCGGCGCCTGGGTTCGGCTGGGTCGCTCGACTCTGCGCGGTGACGTCTCGTTGCGCGGTCTGCGTTACGTCGTTCCGGTCTGGACGTTTCCGCTCCTGTTCGCGGTTCCCATGTTCAGCCGCGACGCCTACTCCTACCTGGCACAGGGCGCCTTGTTGCGCAACGGCTTCGACCCGTACGCCGTCGGGCCGGTCGTCAATCCGGGAATCCTGCTCGACAACGTCTCCAACGTGTGGACGACGACAACGACCCCGTACGGTCCGGTTCACCTTCTCCTTGCCGACGCCATCGTTCGCCTGACCGGCGAGAACGTCATCGCCGGCACTATGCTGTTGCGGATCACGATGCTCCCGGGACTTGCCCTGATGATGTGGGCGGTCCCCCATCTCGCAACGAAGCTCGGCGGAAACACCTCGATCGCGCTGTGGCTCGCAGTACTCAATCCCCTCGTTCTGATCCACCTGATCGGCGGCGTTCACAACGAGATGCTCATGGTCGGCCTCATGGCCGCGGGCATTGCGCTCGCTCTCGAACGTAAGCACCTGTTCGGAATAGGGCTCATCGCGCTCGCCGTCGCGATCAAGGCAACCGCGGGCGTCGCACTTCCCTTCATCGTCTGGATCTGGATGATCCACGAACGGGAGGATGCCGCGGCCGCCGGGCGGGAACCGGCGTCACCGATCCGCTCGTTCGTCAAGACGGCCGGTGCTGGTTTTGCCGTGTTCGTGGCGGTACTCGGATCCACCTCACTGATCGCCGGAGTCGGCCTCGGCTGGACGACGGCACTCTCGGGTTCGGCCAAGATCATCAACTGGCTCTCGCTGCCCACGATCGTGGCGCACATCGGAACCATGGCCACCTCCTGGTTCGCCGGTGACCATTTCAACGACATCCTCGAAGTCTCCCGGACCATCTCGGCGGTCGTGTTGATCGCGATCATCGCCGTCGTGTGGTGGCGTTACCGCAAGACCGAGCGCGACGCCGTCATGGGCATCGTGATCGTGATGGTCGCCATCGTCGTTCTCTCCCCCGCCGCACTCCCCTGGTACTACTCCTGGCCGCTGGCAGTAGCAGCCGGTTTCGCAATGTCGCCGACCACCCTCGCAGTCCTGACCGGACTGTCCACTTGGCTCATGCTGGTATTCCAGCCGGACGGATCCATCGGCCTGTACACGTTCCCGCACGTGGCTCTGGCCGTCTTCGCCGCTGTGGTCGCGGCTCTGTCCTTGCAGACGGAAGATCCACTCCGGCTTCGCGGTCGCCGGCATGAAAAGCCGGCCGAAGTCCCGACAGCGGCCTCGGCGACGTCGACGTCATGATCCGCGTGATTCACGTGTCATGAACACGCTGACCGCGTCCTACGGATTCTGCGAGGGCGTGACGAGGGAACACGGCCGAACGTACTATCTGGCCGCGCGGTTGCTACCCGAGCCTCGACGCCGCGCAGTCCACGCACTCTACGCATTTGCTCGCGTCGTCGACGACATCGTCGACGAACCGTCGGGTCCGCATGAACGCGGCACGGTGCTCACCGACGTCGAACGTGCAGTCGTCACCGCACTCGACAACGCCACTGTGACAGTTGAATTTCCGTCGACGGTTCCCGCCGCCCTGACACGCGTACTCCCGGCCTTCGCCGATGCTGTGAAGACGTTCGACATCCCGCGCGCATATTTCGACGCCTTCTTCGAGTCCATGCGAATGGACGCCCCCGACACGGCGAAGTTTCGACCCGTCTACAACACGATGGACGAGCTTGCCGAGTACATGTACGGCTCCGCCGTCGTCATCGGTTTGCAGATGCTTCCGATTCTCGGAGTGAGCGTCCCGCAGCAAGAAGCTGTAGTGCCCGCGTCGAATCTCGGTGAGGCATTTCAGCTGACCAACTTCATCCGCGACGTCGGTGAAGACCTCGACCGAGGACGTCTGTATCTACCGGCAAGCGAGTTCTCCGCGTTCGGCGTCGACATCGAGATGCTCGAGCACGGGCGCAGAACCGGAACGGCGGACCTTCGTGTCAAGCGCGCACTTGCGCACTTCATTGCCGTCACGCGAGGGCGGTATCGGTCTGCCGAATCCGGAATCCCGATGCTCGACCGGCGGGTCCAGCCGTCGATCCGTACCGCCTTCGTGCTGTACGGAGCGATCCTCGACCAGGTCGAGGGCGCCGACTACCGAATACTGCATAGACGCGTATCCGTTCCCGGACGCACGCGACTTCGTGTCGCTGCGCCGGGTCTCGTCCGGTCTGCTACCTACGCGGCGAAAAACCGCATGGGATGAGTTGTCAGAAGGCCGGCATCCCAGAAAGCGGCGGCTCAGAAAGCCATGGCCTGTGCGCGGCGGATGACCTCACGTGCGAGATGGCCGTGGAGTGCGTCTACCGGGCGACCGGGCAGGGAGTCGTCGGCCAGGAACAACCAGCGAAGGATTTCGACGTCGGTGTAGCCGCCGTCGTGCAACACCGCCAGGAGACCGGGCAGCCACTTGACGATCTGGCCGTCCTCACCGAAGAACACTTCGGGAACGCCGAGAACACCGTGACGCTTGACTGCGATGATCTTGTGATCGCGAAGTAGCTGGTGAACCTTGCTCACCGGCAACCCGACGTTCTTCGCCACATCCACCAGTTGGAACAGGGACACCGAAGAATCCAGGACATCATCACAATAAGGAATCGCGCTCACCGCGAGAAGTTTATCCGGTCCGACGAGCCCGCTGTGTACCGCCCGGTGCAGTGCTCGAAACTGCCGCTCCGCTCAGGTCACAGCGCTCTGTGACGTTCTCGAGACTTCCGCGTCGGTATCGCTGGCTACGATGGACGGGATGCGGCGTATCAGTAACCGGGATTTCGCGGTGGATGTGAATCGGTGCCTCACTGCGGGAGCCAGTACGCGGTATACAACCACCCACATTGCTGACAGCTACCACCCAGACCGCAAGCAGACAGATCGCAAGCACGCAGATCGCAAGCACGGAGGAATAGTCATTACGGAGGTCGAGGGTTGATCGGCGAAATGCTCGAGCGCCGCTATCGAGTGGACGCACCGATCGCGCGCGGCGGTATGTCGACCGTGTATCGAGGCCTCGATACACGGTTGGATCGACCTGTCGCGATCAAGGTGATGGACCCGCAATTCGCCGGCGATCCAGCGTTCCTGACTCGTTTCGAGTTCGAGGCCCGGGCCGTGGCCCGACTCAAGCATCCGGCCCTTGTGGCCGTCTACGACCAAGGCAGCGATCGCAATCACGTGTTCCTCGTGATGGAACTCGTCGACGGTGGAACTTTGCGTGAGCTCCTTCGTGAGCGCGGACCGATGCCGCCTCACGCCGTCGCTGCAGTCGTGGCACCGGTCCTGGACGCGTTGGCGGTGGCGCATCGAGCGGGACTGGTTCACCGTGACGTCAAACCCGAGAACATCTTGATCTCGGACACCGGCGAGGTGAAGATCGCCGACTTCGGATTGGTGCGTGCAGCTGCGGCAGCAACCACCACCTCCAACAGCGTGATTCTCGGCACCGCGGCCTATCTGTCGCCGGAACAGGTGACGTCAGGAATAGCCGACACGCGAAGCGACGTCTACTCCACCGGCGTGTTGATGTTCGAACTTCTCACCGGCACAACACCGTTCACCGGTGATACGTCACTCTCCATCGCCTACCAACGCATCCACGACGATGTCCCACGCCCCGGTTCACGTATCCCTGGTGTACCGGCGCAGTTCGATCGCCTGGTTGCCGAAGCCACTCACCGCGAGCCCGCACATCGTTTCGCCGACGCCGGTGAGATGGCAGCTGCACTTCGCAGTGTGAGCGAGCAACTGGAACTTCCGTCGTACCGTGTTCCGGCTCCGCGTCGAAGCGCCCAGCACCAGAGCGCGCAGGTTGCGCCGGCCCGGCCACAACCGGCGCCTGCGCCCCCCACGGATGTACACCCGAACTCTGCTGCGCGCCCGAACCCTGCTGCCACGACGGTATTGGCGTCCGGCGTGGCCCCGGCTGCGGCAGCCACCACGGCACTCGGCACGGCCTCTCCTCCCCCTGGCGGCATTCAGCACACTCGCGCGGTCACCGCACAAACTGCTCGTCCGGCGACTGTCGGCGGCGACTCGGATTTCGACGACGGTTCCGATTTCGGCGACGACCAACTGGTGCCCGACGATCCGCACGCTCATTTTGTCGAGGCACGACGCAAATCGCGAAGAGCCACTCTGATCTGGCTGCTCGTCATCGCGGTCCTGGCGCTTGCGTTGGGCTTCGGCGGATGGTGGATGGGCTCGGGCCGCTATACAGCTGTTCCCTCGATCGACGGCCTGACCAAGGACACTGCGGTCACCGCGCTGCAGGACGCCGGGCTCTCCCCCGACGTCCAGGGTCAGTATTCCGACGCTCAACCCATCGACACGGTGATCGGGACAGATCCGGCCTCCGGCTCCAGGGTCACCAAAGGCTCGACCGTCGCGCTGCTGACGTCGCTCGGGCGTCCGACTGTCCCGCCCATTCCGGCGGGCGGTGACGTCTCGGCGCTGGGCGCACAACTCGCCGACCGCACTCTCGTCGCGGTCGACGGCGGAGACACCTTCAGCTCCAAGATCCCGATCGGCGGCGTGGCAGCGCTCGACCCGGCACCGGGAACCGAGGTTGCCGTGGGATCCTCGGTCAAGGTCATCACGTCCAAAGGGTCACCGCCCGTGGACATTCCCGATGTGAAGGGCATGTCCGAGAACGCTGCACGCGCCGCCCTCGACAAGGTTGGCATCTCCGTCAGCACCACGAGAACTACGTTCGACGACGCCGTCGAGGGCGGGAACGTGATCGGCACCGATCCCGCAGTCGGCTCCTCCGTCAACGCCGGCACCTCCGTAGTTCTCCTGATCTCCGACTCCGTGAAGGTCCCCTCCCTGATCGGTCGCTCCGTCTCCTCCGCACGCGAAGAACTCGGCCGCCTCGGCCTCGAGATCACCGTGCGTCAGCTCACCCAGAACGACAGCTCGGTAATCATCAGCCAGAGCGTGAAGAACGACCTGGTTGCCAAGGGCACCGATATCAGCGTCGTCGCAATTCCCTGACAGTCCGCTTCGGCCTAGTCTGAATTCATGGCCACGTGGGAACCCGAGAGCCTCGGGATACTCGACTTGCCGTCGGGGAGATCGATTCGGGGTCGAGGACTCCGCAATCCACTTCCTTCCGGACCTCTTCCCACCTTCGGCGTCTATCTGACCGGTAAAGAACCCCCCGCCACCGTGTGGGATTCGGTGTGGGTCCGCTGGCGCGATTTCTGGTTGCCCAGCGATCCCGATGCGCTGCGCAGCGCCCTGCACGAAGTGTGGGTGCGTTCGGAAAGCGAAAGAGTCGAGATCGCGTGCGGAGGTGGATACGGCCGCACCGGAACAGCTTTGGCCGCTCTCGCCATCATGGACGGTGTGTCGAGTAAGGACGCCACCGCGTACGTTCGCGCACACTACTCACCCCGCGCCGTCGAAATGCCCTGGCAGCGCCGATTCGTCACACGATTCACACCATGACGAACGCCCCCACCTGCGCGAGCAGGTGAGGGCGTTTACTGAAAAATCAGCGTCGCGAATCAGATTCGCCGGACCGCAGTGTCAGCCTCGCAGCATCTCGGCCACGAGGAAGGCGAGCTCCAACGACTGTTGGGTGTTCAGGCGCGGGTCACAAGCCGTCTCGTAGCGACCACCGAGATCGAGGTCGGAGATGTCCTGTGCGCCGCCGAGGCACTCGGTGACGTTCTCGCCGGTCAGCTCGACGTGGATGCCACCTGGATGCGTGCCGAGACCGTTGTGCACCTCGAAGAAGCCCTGAACTTCGTCGACGATGCGGTCGAAGTGGCGCGTCTTGTATCCGGTGGAGGCTTCGTGGGTGTTGCCGTGCATCGGATCGCACTGCCAGATGACCTGGTGGCCGGTGGCCTGGACCTTCTCGATGATCGCCGGCAGCAGGTCGCGGACCTTGCCGTTGCCCATGCGCGAAATCAGAGTCAGTCGACCCGGCTTGTTGGTGGGGTCGAGACGCTCGACGTATTCCACCGCCATTTCCGGCGTCGTGCTCGGACCGATCTTGAGGCCGATCGGGTTGGACACCAACTCGGCGAAGGCGATGTGCGCGCCGTCGAGCTGACGGGTGCGGTCGCCGATCCAGAGGAAGTGAGCCGACAGGTCGTAGAGCTTGGGGTGGTCGCTGTCGTTGTCGAGACGCAGCATCGCACGCTCGTAGTCCAGAACCAGTGCCTCGTGGCTGGCGAAGATCTGTGCCTGGTGCAGGCTCGGATCGGTGACGCCGCACGCGTTCATGAACTGCAGGCCGCGGTCGATCTCGGCAGCGAGTTGCTCGTACCGTGCACCGGCGGGCGAGGCCGCGACGAACTCGCGGTTCCAGTCGTGCACCTTGTGCAAATCGGCCATGCCGGCACCGGTGAGCGCGCGGACGAGGTTCATCGCGGCGCTGGCGTTGGCGTACGCACGCACCAGACGCGAAGGATCGTGGGCGCGGACAGCCTCGTCGGCGACGAGCGAATTGATCATGTCGCCGCGGTAGGACTTCAGACCTAGCGAGTCGATGTCGGCAGAGCGCGGCTTGGCGTACTGGCCGGCGATGCGAGCAACCTTGACGACGGGCATCGAGGAACCGTAGGTGAGGACGACGGCCATCTGCAGCAACGTGCGGATGTTTCCCTTGATGTGCGGCTCGGTGTTGTCCGCGAAGGTCTCGGCGCAGTCACCGCCCTGGAGCAGGAACGCCTCACCACGCGCGACCTGCGCGAGACGCTCTTGCAGCGCCTCGACTTCGCTGGCCACCGTGATGGGAGGCACGCTCTCGAGCACAGTCCGCATGGCGGCCGCCTGGTCAGCGGGCCACGAGGGCTGCTGAGCAGCGGGCTTCGCGAGCGCCTCGTCGAGCTGCTTACGCAGTCCGGCAGGCAGCGGCGGGAGTTCGGGCAAGCGGTCGATCGGCACGTCGACAGTCCAGTTCACCTCTACAGGATATTCGCTCGCCCGCCGGCGCGTCACACAGGCTCTCGATCGCAGCCCAATCGGGACACTTCCCGCGCACCGAAACCTGGGTCAGCGAAGTGAACGAGCTGCCGAAATCGCGTCGAACTTCACGAGGTTGTGCCTGGCGTCGGCAAGTGCGTCGTGTGCGTCGGCGGGCGCTGACGGGAGGGCAGGACTGCCGTTGTCTTCCCAGAACTGTCGGAGTTCGCGGGTGTACCGCGGCATCGACTGCGGTAGTTCGGTCATATCGCCCCACAATTGACACAGCGCGACATGGTCGTAGGCGGCGACCCACGCCCAAAGCTCGGGAACGACCATCGGCCGCGGAACGAAGAACTTCAAGAGATCGTCGCGGATCTTCTCGCGTGATTTCCACAGCGGAGACGACGGCTGCGGCAATTTCGGCAGCACGTTCTTGCGCACCCAACTACCGGCGCGGGCAGGATCGAACTCGGTCGAGACCGCGTAGTACTCACGGCCGTCCTCGCAGACGACGCCGATGGACACGAGATCGATGGTTCGACCGTCTTCGATGAATTCGCAGTCGTAGAAGTAGCGCACGTCCGAAAACTATGCCGCACGCGCAGGCTCTGGGGCCAATGCGCGTGCGGCAGGTGTGGGAAATCTCTAGCTGGCCTGTGCGTCCGGGAGCGAATCCTTGTCGGTCTTCGCGGATTCCTTGGACTCGGCCGAGGCCACGAGATCGACAACCGACTCGCCGCTTTCCGCCGGAACGTCGACGGCAGCTTCGGGTTTCGTGGGTGCCTGGTTCTTGAGACTGGCCGCGTAGATGTCCACGTACTCCTGGCCGGAGAGTTTCATCAGCTTGTACATCACCTCGTCGGTCACAGCGCGCTCGACGAAGCGGTTCCCGCCCATGCCTTCGAAGCGGGAGAAATCGATAGGTTCGCCGACGATCACGGTGACCTTGGCCGGACGCCACATCCGTGAGCCGATCGGATTCATCTTGTCGGTACCGACCATCGCAACCGGGATCACCTTGACGCCCGATTCGAGCGCGAGGCGCGCCATTCCGGTCTTGCCCTTGTAGAGGCGACCGTCAGGCGAACGCGTTCCCTCGGGGTAGATACCCAGCAGACTGCCCGAACCGAGAACCTTGAGACCGGCGTTGAGCGCATCCTGCGCTGCGTCCGCGCCGGTTCGGTCGATGGGGACCTGTCCGACCGCGGTGAAGAACCACTTCTGGAATGCGCCTTTGAGACCGGAACCGGTGAAGTACTCGCTCTTGGCAAGGAACGTGATGCGGCGGTTGACGCGAAGTGGAAGGTAGAACGAGTCCAGAACCGCCTGGTGATTGCTGGCCAGGATGGCCGCCCCGTCAGTCGGAATGTTCTCGTGACCCTTGACCGTCGGACGCCCGAGCAGCCAGAGAATCGGCCCCAGCAACACATACTTGAAGAGCCAATACCACACGGCGTCCCTCCCATTCACAGCTGAATTTCGCTGAGTACGACCTTACTGCCGACCCGTAACCCCCGCTACACACGCCCCTGCAGGATCGACCCGATCACAGTCCGGCAGACGTGGTTCCAGCGCCGTCGACCCCACCGAGATCCTGAGGCACCACCGATCGGGCCAAAGCGGCGGCGCCGACCATGCCCGCAGCTTCGCCCAGCTGAGCGGAACGGATTCGGGCCAGTGGTCGGTGCTTCGCCCCGGTCAGCAATGTCGCGTACTGCTCACGGGCGTCGTCGAGAAACAGTGGGGCAGAACTCGCGACGCCACCGGCGATCACCACCAGATCGGGATCGTAGACGTCACCGACCATGGCGAGTCCGACGGCCAGCCAACGGGTGAACTCGGCGATGGTTGCCAGCGCGAGTGGGTCACCGTCCTGCGCGGCGTTCGCGATCCGGCGGCCGGTGAGGGAACCTGGATCCACCGCTACCTCACGCGCCAGAACGGTCGACGCGGCGGGGTCGGCGGCGAGCAGTTCGATGGCCGTGTCGACGAGCGCCGTTCCGCTGCAATAGCGCTCCCAACACCCACGTTTGCCACACGCGCACTGACGCCCGCCTGGCACGACCTGGATGTGGCCCAGTTCGGGGGCGACGCCGTGACTCCCCCGGTACAGCTCACCGTTGATCAGCAGCGCACCACCGATTCCGGTCCCGATTGCCACCATCACGACATTGCGGCCCCCGGCGGCCGCTCCGAATCGGTGCTCCGCGAAGGCTGCTGCGTTGGCGTCGTGTTCGAGCACGACCGGCAGCCCGAGTCGCTTGCTCAGGTCACTTCCGACCGGCGCGTCCACCCACGGCAAGTGCGGCGCGAACCGTACCGAGCTTCGATCGGAGGTGATGAAGCCGGCGACCGCCAACCCCACGGCCGACACCTCGTGCCTGGTGACCAATTCGCGCACGACACGATCGAGACCGTCTTCGAGTGCCCTGGCCGACTGCGGGGTCGGGGCTTGAATCATCTCGAGCACTTGTCCGTCCACGTCCACGACGGAGGCTCTGATGCTCGTCCCGCCGACGTCGATGCCGACCGTCAAGATGTCGTCCATGGTGGAGTCGGAGACCGCTTTCAAGCGGCGCGCGCTCATCGCGACAATTCCCGCGCGAGCGTCGCCCGCTGGAGTGCGCACCCTGTATCGGTGCCTCGTGCGTCGGTGACCATTGTGTCGATTGTGCTCATCGCGGACCGTTCGCTCTACCCGGGGTACGAAGTCAGTCCTTGACCGTCACGTCGATCGGGACAAATGCCGCAGTCCGAGTTCGCTCCGCACCCGGCGCCGTCGGGCCGCTGTCCGGTCCACGATCGGGGCCTGGCGGCCCCCCGAGAAACTCGTCGAGAATCTCGCGAAGCAACGCAAGGAATACCGCTGCTTGACCCGCGAGGAATGCCAACAGTTCGTGGTGCTCACCGCGAACCAGTGCAGCGAGGGCGCACACCGGGCACCAACTGCAGCCGGTGAACACCGGCTGCGTGTCCGCTGACGCCGAGTCACTCGCAACATCGGCCGTCGCTGCTGCGGCCTTGAGCAACACCGGTTCCAGGCGCGTCAGAACGGTTTCCGCCAGCGCGCGAAATTCCGCGACGAGGCGCTCGTGCTCTTCGCTCATACCGGCCACACCGCGGGATCCGGGCTGAACCGAATGATCAGGTAACTGCCGTCCAACTCCGCCCCGTTCACGACACAACGACGCAGCACCGACGCCAAACGAACTCTGCGTCGTACGCCGTCTGCTCCCACCAGCACATCGTCCTCCACCCGGCCCAACGACAACGACGACGGATCCACGAGCGGAAGGTACATCCGCATCACGTACACCGAATCGACTCCGGTCCCCGACTCCAAGGACACCACGATGTTGTCCGCGGTGCCGACGGTGCCCGAATCCGTGCCCGTTCCACCCTCGAACGTGGCCGCGATCTCGCCCAGAGCGGCCAACCCTACCGGTTCGGCGCAGACGCGTTCGACCGTTGTGACGGACATTCCATCGGTTGATTTACGCAATTCGTCGACGACGAGCGCCTGTGACGCCTGGATCGAAGCGAGCCACCGCGCCGCCGGCGAATCGTCGACCGCCTTCCCAGCCGGCGAGTTGAACTGCGGGACAAGGTTGTTGACCACAATCCCGCCTACTCGCAGACCGGCCAGAGCCAGCCCGGACAACGTCCGACGAGTCGCCGCGACCGACACGCCATCGGCCGACGTCACCACACTCACGCTGGTGTTCGCGCGATCCGAGAGGTGAGTCGCGATTCGATCCACCGACGCGAGCACACGTTCGACGACGGACACGAGTAAGAGCAACCGCATGTCCGTACCCGTCACAGCGACCATCCGCCTGTGCCGCGGCCACAATCGCTCGAGATACTCCGACACCATCGACGGCGAACCCAGTATCCGAAGCGCTTCGGCTGCAGCCGGACAGTCCACGACCACGAGGTCGTAGTCACCGCTGTCCGAGAAGTCGACGATTTCGGCGAGCCCGAGCATGTCCTGGATTCCCAGGGATCCCGTCAACTCTTCCGGTTCCAACCCCTCGAACGACGAACCGTGTTCGTGATCTCCCGCTCCGAAAGTTCCTGCAGCATCGATCAAGCCCGACAATCCTCGGAACTTGTCCTCGAGGAGCGCTGACGTGTCGAGTTGCCGGACGTCGAGGCGCTCGGTGAGAGGTGTAGTCGTTCGCGGATTCGGCACGCCCAGGACGTCCGCGAGAGAACCTGCCTGATCGATCGACACCAGCAGCACTCGGGCCCCGGAGGTCGCCGCCGACACAGCCGTCGCCGCGGCAAGCGTCGTCGTGCCTACTCCGCCTTTACCGACGAACAGTTGGACGCGCGATCGTTGCTCCGGCACTCAGCCCTCGACTCGCTTCTTCAGTTCTTTCAGAGCTGTGTCGGTGATGATCTTCTCGGCCTTCCGCTTGAAGAGACCGATCATCGGAATCGTCAGGTCGACCGTCAACTCGTAGGTGACCGACGTGGTGCCGTTCGGGCCGGGCTCGAGTGTGTACGAACCGAATTGGGACTTCTGAATCTCACCCGATATCAGCTCCCAACTCACCGCCATACCGTCCGGTGCCCACGAATACTGCAGTTCGTAGGTGTCCTTCACCATCCCCGCGTCGAGGACGAAACGTACTCGGTCCGCGCGGCCGCCCTGCCCCGGCGCCGTCACCTCGACGGACTTCGCCGCGGCCACCCATTCGGGGTATCGCTCGAAATCGGCGATGACGTCCATCACGGCGTCGGCAGGAGCGTCGATGCTGATCAACCCCTTGGTCTTCTCGGCCATACGACTGCGCTACCTTCCTTCGTCAAGAGTCCAGAACCTGCACAACGTGCACTGCTTCGATTATCAGTCCGGTGCTACGCCGGCGGCGCGTCCCGCTTCGAGTTCGCGCTTGAGCTGGAACGACATGACCTTGCCGTCGACCCGACGCTTGCGGTTCATCCCGGCGAGGTCGAGGTTCGCCAGATCGGACGGTGATACGCCGACCGGTTCACAGTGCAGGAAGTAGTGCGCGATCGTCCCGTCCATCACCGGTTCGAGCCACACCTCCATGGTGCCGACCAACTGACCGGACACTCCCCACCGGAATCCCGCGGGACCGCGATCTTCCCGGACTTCGAGCGCAAGATCACTGAACCAGCGACGCCACTGCGCGCGCGAGGACAACAGTTCGGCGACCCGCTCGGGCGGGGCGGCGATGAAAGTCTGGTCTGCGACCTGAATGCTGCTCACCGAAGTAGCTTCACATATCGCGTCGGCGAAGCGTCGAGGGGTGTCGCAACACTACATACCGGACAGACTGTAAGCCTGGCCACAACTGCGTCGGACATGCGACTACAGTAGGAGACGAAAACCCTACTCGTCAGTATTTCGCAGTGTCGGAGGTATTTCGTGCCTGAGTTCAGCGCACCCCAGACGTTCACCATTCCCGAGGATGCCTCCGCGGTCGACTCGGTCTTCGCCTTCGCGAAGACGAAGCCGGCGGCGGTTGTCTACAAGCGCAAAGTCGGAAATGCATGGGTCGATGTCACTGCAGGCGATTTCGCCGCTCAGGTGACTGCCGTCGCCAAGGGCCTGATCGCGATCGGAGTCAAGCAGGGCGATCGCGTCGGCCTCATGTCGGCGACTCGCTTCGAATGGCCGCTCGTCGACTACGCCATCTGGGCGGCCGGCGGCGTGACGGTTCCGATCTACGAAACCTCCGCAGCCGAGCAGGTTCGCTGGATTCTCGAGGACTCCGAAGCAATCGACCTCATCGTCGAGAACGACGCGCATGCCGCGACCGTGAAGGACGTCGCTGCAGCGGCACCCGCGCTGCGCACGGTCTACCAGATCGATGCCGCGGCAGGCGGTAAAGGTGTTGTCGAGGAATTGACCGCACTGGGCGCCGACATCTCCGACGAGGACGTCCACGCCCGCGTCGCTGCACTGAAGGCATCCGATCCCGCGACCCTGATCTACACGTCGGGCACCACAGGCCGACCCAAGGGCTGCCAGCTGACGCACTCCAACCTCATTGCCGAGTCGAAGGGCATCCTCGACTCCAACCTCGGCACGCTGCTCAAGACTCCCGGCGTCAGCACCCTGATGTTCTTGCCGCTCGCGCACGTTCTCGCTCGCGCAGTCAGCATCGCGTCGTTCGACGCCGGTGCAACGCTGGGGCACACGAGCGACATCCCGAACCTCGTTCCGACGTTCGGCGAGTTCAAGCCCGACTTCATCCTCTCGGTGCCGCGCGTTTTCGAGAAGGTCTACAACAGCGCACGTGCCAAGGCGCACGGCGACGGCAAGGGAAAGATCTTCGACGCGGCCGCAGACACCGCTGTTGCCTGGAGCGAGGCGCAGGACAAGGGCGGCGCCGGCATCGTTCTCAAGGCCAAGCACGCTCTCTTCGACAAGCTCGTGTACTCGAAGCTTCGCACTGCACTCGGCGGGCAATGCCAGCTGGCCATTTCCGGTGGTGCACCCCTGGGCGCTCGACTCGGCCACTTCTTCCGCGGTATCGGCGTCACGATCTACGAGGGCTACGGACTGACCGAGACCACCGCAGCGTTCGCCGTCAACACCATCGGTGCACAGAAGGTCGGCTCGGTCGGAAAGCCGTTGGCCGGCAACTCCGTTCGCATCGCCGAAGACGGCGAAATCCTCCTCTCGGGACCGGTGGTCTTCACCGGCTACTGGCGCAACGAGAAGGCGACTGCCGAGTCGATCGAGAACGGCTGGTTCCACACCGGCGACCTCGGCACCGTCGACAAGGACGGCTACATCACCATCACCGGCCGCAAGAAGGAAATCATCGTCACGGCGGGCGGCAAGAACGTCTCCCCCGCTCAGCTCGAAGATTCCCTTCGCGCCCACCCACTGATCAGCCAGGCCATCGTGGTCGGCGACCAGAAGCCTTTCATCGGCGCCCTCATCACCATCGACGCCGAAGCTCTTCCCGCTTGGAACGAGCGCAACAACAAGGCCGCAGGAACCACAGCTGCCGACCTGGTTTCGGACGGCGAACTGGTCGGCGAAATCCAGGACGCCATCGACGAGGCCAACAAGCTCGTCTCACACGCCGAGGCGATCAAGAAGTTCCGCATTCTTCCGGTCGACTTCTCCGAGGACACAGGCGAACTCACGCCCACGATGAAGCTCAAGCGCAACGTCGTGCACGAGAGCTTTGCCGCCGACATCGAAAAGATCTACGCCAAGTAGCCTTTCGTCGATCAGTCCTCTGCCGACAGGAACGGCCCGCACCGAATTCGGTGCGGGCCGTTCGCGTTCGAGTCCCGGTAGCTCAGCCGAGGAGATTACGCAACTTCGAAGCGAGCGTGTCCCACTTCCATTCTTCGGCAACCCACGCCCGGCCGGCTGCTCCCATCGCTGCCGCTCGATCACGATCGGACAGCACCTCGATCACGGATTCGGCGACGTCACGAACAGAGGTACCGTCGACCACGAGCCCGGTCTTGTTCTGCTGCACGGTTTCCGGAGCGCCACCACTGCGCCCGGCGATGACCGGCACGCCGGTAGCCGAGGCCTCGAGGTAGACGATTCCCAGTCCTTCGACGTCCAATCCGGCGCCTCGGGTGCGGCACGGCATGGCGAAGACGTCGGCAACAGTGTGGTGAGCCGCCAACTCTGCGGCAGGCACCGTGCCGGTGAAGACGACGTGATCGTCCATCCCGGTCTTGCGCGCCAATTGACGGAGATGGTCCTCGTACGGTCCACCGCCGACGATCACCAGCACTGCTCCGTCGATGCTCTTCCGAATCGTCGGCAGCGCCTTGATGAGCATGTCCTGCCCCTTGCGTGGCACGAGCCGCGACAGGCACAAGATCGTGGGCCGCTCTCCCAGCCCGTATCGCTTACGCAGTTCTGCGCGGGCAACCGAGTCCGGGTGGAACACCGACGTGTCCACTCCGGAAGGAAGGTGCTCGAGCGCCGCTTGCGGACCGAAAGCCGCCGAGAACCGCCCACGGGTGTACTTGCTGACAAACGTCACCGCATCCGTGTGATCACCGATCACACGCAACGACTGCCGCGCACCGGGAATCATCGACCATCCGACCTCGTGGCCGTGAGTACTCGCGATCACTCGGCTCGCACCGGCGCGCCGAACAACCGGCGCCAACAACGCCAACGGCGCTGCCGCACCGAACCAGACCGACTCGCAGTCGTGCTTCTTGACCAGCTTCGCAGCCCGACGAGCGACGAAGGGCGACGGCAACATCAGTGTCGTCGGGTGCCGAACGACCTCGAAAGGCTGTGCCGCATCGAACTTCTTGTGCGAGTCGCCCCGCCACCGCGGTGCGTACACCACCAACTTGTCCGGCGGCAGATGCCCGGCGAACGTGTGGAGATAAGACTGGATACCTCCGGGGCGAGGAGGAAAGTCGTTGGTCACCAAGAGGGTCCGGCGCATTCGTCCACCGTAGGGCACGCTGCGCATCGAGACGTGACAAGGTCACCCCGCGCTGCTGTCGACCAGCCGCGAACTACTCAGCCCAGATGGCTGTCGGTCCAGTCGACCCATCCGAGTCGCAGTTCCTCGGTTCCGACGCCCAGGACCGCTCGGATTCGCGAGTCGAGATCTTCGGCCGTCATCTTTCCGGAAGCGAGGGCGCGAAAGAGGTCGGTCAGCTTGGCCTCGCCGAATCGATCGGCGATATACGCGTTGACAGACCACGCCGATTCGTACGCCAGCGAACTCACAACCGGGACACCGCCGAACTGTGTGTCGTCCGGAAACTCCGTCGGTGTGTCGCCGGCACGGACCGCTGCTGCCAGAGTCGGCGCGATCTCACCCCAGGCCCGCGAGGATCCACGATTTCCCGCGTACTCGGCGAACCCTTCCAACACCCACATCGGCGACCCGTCACGGGTTTTCGATCGGGCGGCTATGTGCATGAGTTCGTGGCGCAATACCGTTCGCCTGGTGATGTCGGTCAACCTCGAAGCCGCGGCGGGTGAGAAGACCACCCGCTGGCCGCTCACGTCGGAAGACCCGTCCGTCGTTGCATCCGCGACCGACACTGCGGCAATCGAAGCGCCGTCGTGATGAGAGCCGACCAGTGCGGTGAATTCCTCCGAGGACCCCGCCACCATGAGCACCGCGCGCTCGGACCACCACGGCCCCCACAACTGCGTTGTGTTCTCGATGGCTGAGTCCACATCTGCAGCCAAAGCGTCGACGAACGCCTGCTGACCCGGGTGACCGATCACGAGTGCATTGCGCGCGGCGTTTTCGGCGACGGCCAGCGGGCCGAAGTCCCAGGGGCCGTTCCAGGATTCGCCTGCCGTTCGGGCGCCGTCCAGTCCGACGATCGACCCGTCCGCAAGAACCGACCACTGATCGCCGCGTTTCGCGAGCGTCATGGACACTGCCTTGCGAGTGGGCAATGCGTCGACGCCGTCGAGGGCGTACCGAAACAGAACTTGCGCATTCCAGACTTCGACGTCTCCGTCCGGTGCACCGGTTCGAGGCGCCGGAGTCAGACCGCCGCTGGGGATCTCGTATCCCGAGTCGGAGAAATCGAGCGCTCCCGCTGCAGTGGCTCGTCGAATTTCCGCCTCGAGCACACCGGGTGCGGCAGCATTGTCGACGAACTTCGCCAGCCCCGACGGATCGTCGGACATCTGCGATGCAGCCCATGCGTCGAGAAATGCCTGTACCTGCGCGGTTCGTTCGGCGTCCTGCTCGCTGGCCGCACTTTCGTCGGAATCGGACCTGTTCGTCAGGAAGATCGTCAAACCGAGAACGAGCACCACGGCTACGCCGAGCGCCACGAGGGCCGGATACTCCCAACGGCGTGGTCGATCTGCGCCGACGTCGGGCGTCGTCATCGGTTCAGTCGGCACGGTGCCGAGTGTAGGAGAACTCGACTCGACGCTTCACGGCGGCTGGCCACACGCCGCTCGGGCGCAGCAAGCCGTCAGTAACGACGCGCAGTGGAGAACTCCATGCCTGCCATCGACTGAACCTTCACCGGCACGCCGAACGTCGACGCATGCAGAATGTTTCCGTCGCCGGCATAGATACCGACATGCGAGTTGTCGCTGTAGAAAGTCACGACGTCACCGGGCTGTAGTTGATCCCGCGACACCGGTACACCGCCCTGCGCCTGCGCTTGGCTCGAACGCGGCAGAGTCTTTCCGATCTGCTTGTAGGCCCACACGACCAGACCTGAGCAGTCGAACTCGTTCGGGCCGGTCGCGCCCCAGACGTACGGGTCACCGATCCGCGTGAGGCCTGCCTGAAGCGCTGCAGCACCGGAGCCGGGCGTAAGGTTAGCTAGAATTTTGCTGAGATCGACGTCAGGAGGGAACGGCGTACCGCTCAGTTGGTTACGCTCGTCGTCGGTGAGGTTCTGGAACGCTTTGGTCACGTCGGCGATCTGCGTCTGCAGTTCACTCTGCTTGCGCTGCAAGTCGTCACTGAGTGCGCGGGCTTGATCGGCGGCGGTCCGCGCTTCTTCGGCCGAGCGTTTCGATGCTTCCGAGGCCGCACGGGCAGCGGCAGTGGCTTCGTTGAACTGGGAGACCTGCACTGCCGCGTCGTTGGAAATCACGTCGAGCGCAGACATCTGGTCGAGCAACTGCTGCGGCGAATCGCTGACCATCAACGCAAAGAGGCGATTGGTTCGTGCACCCTGGTAATTCGCTGTGGCAATGCGGTTTACCGCCGGAGCGAATTCGGCGACACGTGCCGAAGCCGCGTCGAGAACACCCTGATCGGCTGCCGATCGCGCGTCCGCATCGTTGGCGACGCCCAGCTTCGCGTCGAGATCGATCTGCGCGTTGTGCAGCGCTTCGTTGGTCTGCTCGGATACCCGGGAGAGTTCACCGAGCTTGTCGAGTGCCTCGGTCGGGTTGGTGATGACGGGGTCGGCACCGGCCTGCATCGAAGGCCCTGCGACGAGTCCGAACGCCAGCACTCCCACGGTCACTGCGGCGCGTACTCGACTGTTGTTTTTCGATGAAACCACGGAATGCAACTCTCCGTCTCGGTGAAGCGACGTCGACCGGGACCGGTCGACGATCTGTTAGCTGGCTGTCAACTATCTACAGTACCTGTCTCGCCCGCGTAATGTCTCGATAAGGTTACGGAACGGCATACGTTTGTGTCTACTCGCCGGTAGGCGTGTCGGGGTGAAGTACCGGGCGAATTGTCGAGAAACAGAAATGTGGGCCTCGAATCGAAGATTCGAGGCCCACATTCGAAGATCCGGAGCTCCCCCGAGCTCCGCCGCCTTGCAGCGGCGGATCGTTCCGACTGCCTACCGGCGACAGCCGTCGAGCGTGATCAGAAATCAGTAACGGCGAGCACCGTCGTACGGCATCGAGGACACCGGAGCGAGCTTCACGGGCTGACCAGCGGTCGACGCGTGGATGACATTGCCGTTGCCGGCGTAGATGCCCGAGTGCGACCCGCCGTAGAAGGAGATCACGTCGCCGACCTGAAGATCGGACTGTGCGACGGCAACGCCGGCTGCAGCCTGGTCGTAGCTCGTGCGAGGCAGGTTCAGGCCGGCCTGCTTGTATGCCCACTGAACCAGACCGGAGCAGTCGAATGCGTCCGGGCCGGCTGCGCCGTACACGTACGGGGAGCCCAGCTTGCTCTCTGCGGCGCGAACTGCCTGCTCACCAACACTGGAGATGGGAGCGGCCGGTGCAGCCGGTGCGATGTCGGTGATGCCCGGAATGACCGGCAACTGAGGAATAGAAACGCCCGGAACCTCGAACGTGCCGACGCCGGGGATGGTGATGGGGTCTGCCGAGGCAGGTGCAGCGGTTGCAGCGAATGCTCCGACTGCGAGCGCGCCGGCTACTGCCAACTGCGCTGAACGCTTGAAACTCTGTGACGCCACTTAAGGGGTGCTCCATTTCTTCCATTCATCCGCCGACCGAGTTAGCTGACGGGTTCGGGCTGGGAAGATCAGCCCTACCCGCGTGGTCTGCAGCGATCCTGCGTGCTGCACCCCAGGCGGGATTCACCCCAGTGGAAACTTGGGTTCCCGGTTCGGGTTCCTCGCGGAGATCCCGATTAGGCGGTTCCTGACGATGCCGGTCCTGTTTGGTCCGGCAAGACTTCGTTAGGTCTCAGGAAGGTTACGAAATGATCGCGACGATGTCGACCGCTTCGTGACAATCGCGCCCGATTCGCCGGAAAACGTGGTGCCGCGCCCGCGATACGCCCGGTGGGTCACGAGGAGATAACAACAGGTCGGTTCGGCACCCCACCCTCCGCCCGCAAACGTGCACCCGCTACCCACTGCCAAGGCTCACCAAACCCGACAATCCGATCTTCCGCGCAGTTCAACGACAATTACTTGAAACTAGAACCTGTTCCGTTCACGGGCGCGAAGTCAGCCACCGATCAACGCAGCAAAGGCCCTCCGAATCGCCCTACCGGCAAGTAGGCAGGAGTCCGCATTCGCGAGTTCCCACCGCAAGTGTGATCCTCGTCTCTCATACTTTTGTCGGGGGTCAATCCGCTGCTTTCGCAATGGAAGTCGGAGTGAGCCGGATTCCGCGTCGGTATTCTCCAATTCCTGTCGGGGGGTCCTTCTACTGTCTGCGATGTGAGTCCCGCCTCGGCCCGAGAATTTCCGTCTCCGCCCCCGTTCTCCGACGGGGAGAAAGTCGACGTCGGGCGGCAACTGAGCTTCGACGAGCTGGACACACCGCTGAGCGAGACGACGTTCGTCGTCGTCGACCTCGAGACCACAGGTGGAAGCGCCGACCAGGACTCCATCACCGAGATCGGCGCCGTCAAGATCCGCGGTGGCGAGGTACTCGGTGAAATGGCAACCCTCGTCGATCCAGGCCGGTCCATTCCGCCGTACATCGTCGAACTGACCGGAATCACCACGGCCATGCTGATCGGCGCACCTCCCATCGAACGTGTCCTACCGGCTTTTCTCGAATTCGCCGAGGGCGCGGTGCTGGTGGCACACAACGCGCCCTTCGACATCGGCTTTCTCAAAGCAGCGGCGTCACGCAGTGCACGCCCGTGGCCTGCGTTCCGTGTGCTGTGCACTGTCAAGCTCGCCAGGCGCGTGCTCACACGCGACGAGGCGCCTTCGGTCAAACTCTCCGCCCTCGCCCATCTCTTCCAGGTAACCACCCAACCGACGCACCGCGCGCTCGACGACGCGCGTGCGACAGTCGATGTCCTCCACGGGTTGATCGACAGAGTCGGGAACCAAGGCGTCCACAGTTACAGCGAACTCGTCGACTACCTGCCCAACATTTCCTCACATCAGCGGGCCAAACGGTCCTTCGCCGCAAATCTGCCGCGAAGCCCCGGCGTCTACCTTTTCCGAGGTCCCTCCGACGAAGCCCTCTATATAGGAACTGCTACCGACCTTCGACGCCGCGTCCGCAACTACTTCACCGGTTCGGAGACCCGCGGCCGAATGAAGGAAATGGTCGCGCTGGCCACCCGTGTGGACCATGTCGAGTGCGCGCACGCTCTCGAAGCCGGGGTGCGTGAACTACGACTGCTGAGCGCGCATGCGCCGCCGTACAACCGTCGCTCCAAGTTTCCCAAGCGAGGTTGGTGGATCACCCTCACCGACGAGGCGTTTCCGAGACTGTCCGTGGTTCGCACGCCCACGACCGATTCGATCGGCCCGTTCACCTCTCGCGCCGACGCAGTCGAGGTCGCGGACACCGTCGCAGAGTTCAGTCGTCTGCGCACGTGTACCAAGCGTCTCGGGCGCGGCGCCGTTCACGGCCCTGACTGCCCCGCTCGTGAGCTGGGGGCGTGTCCGGCCTCCTGGACCCCGGAAATCAACGCAGAGGACTACGCGGCCGCCCCTGAGGCCGTGCGTGGTTTCTTCCGAGGAACCAACGACGCTCCCCTTCGACAGATGCAGGCCCGGATAGACGAGCTGTCCGCACACGCGTTGTTCGAGAATGCTGCTCGTCTGCGTGACCGAACGGTCGCAGTCGCTACCGCGGTGCGGCGCACTCAGCGACTCGCCGCAGTCGCTGCGATCGAACAACTCGTACTCGCCCGACCCACCGGGGACGGCGGCTGGGAGCTGTCGGTGATCCGTTCCGGGCGTCTCGCGTCGGCCGGGCTCGCCAGACGTGGGACTCACCCGATGCCCGTCGTCGACGCCATCACCGCGGCGGCCGAAACCGTCCTACCGGACGACGCACCGTTTCGCGGCGCGTCACCCGAAGAACTGGGACTGATCGCACGGTGGCTCGCGTCGGACGGTGTCCGAATCGTGTCGGCGACGTCCGGCTACGTCGAACCTGTAGGCGGCGCTGGCAAGTGGGAAGCCTGGTGCCGACTCGCGCGGGCCGGTACCGAATCCGAACATCGATGACGTAACGAGGGGACGGCACCCCTAAGCTCGATCGAAACCACCGGGTCATCACAACCCACCGGGAAATCGAGGAGAGAAATGATCAACGCCATCGTCATGATTCACGCCGAGTCCGCTCGGATCCCGGAAACCGCGCAGGCCGTCGCCGACCTGTCCGGGGTGACGGAGGTCTACTCGTGCGCAGGTGACGTCGACTTGATCGCCATCGTGAAGGTACGTGACCACGCCCAGATCGCCGACGTCGTCACCGGAGGAATCAACAAGGTGCCCGGCGTTCTCCGAACCGCCACACACATCGCCTTCCAGTCATTTTCCAGCGCAGACGTCGAGGCCGGATTCTCTCTGGGTGAATAGTCCGTCGATCAGGCTTGGTCGGCCAGCTGGGCGGTGAGCGCCGCCCACTTGTGAAGCAGTTCAGCGCCCGCGCCGCTGTCGATCGCGGCAGCGGCTGCAGTCATCCCGGCCGAGATCGCACCCTCGAGATCGTCACCGACACCGTTGAACGCCGCGATAGCCGCTCCCGCGTTCAGCAAGACCGCGTCTCGGACCGGCCCCTTCTGCCCGGACAGCAGCGTTCGGGCGACGGTGGCGTTGATGTCGGCGTCTCCTCCGCGTAACTCTTCGAGAGGAACGCGGTCGATTCCGAGGTCACGCGGATCCAGCGTGACAGTTCGCACACTTCCACCTCCGACGATGTGAACCGTCGAAGTCGTCGATGTGGTCAGTTCGTCGAGTCCGTCGTCGCCACGCACCACCAACGCCGAATTACCGCGCTGAGCAAGGACTCCCGCGACGACCGAGATCAGCTTCGGAAATGCGCACCCGATAAGCCCGGCACGCGGACGAGCCGGATTGGTCAGCGGACCGAGAACGTTGAATGCCGTCGGGATGCCGATTTCCTTGCGAGGTACCGCCGCAAAGCGCAGTGCGGGATGGAAGACCGGCGCGAAACAGAAGCCGATGCCGACCTCTTCGACGCACCTCGCAACCTGCTCCGGCCCGAGGTTGATGCGAACTCCGAGCGCCTCGAGCACGTCAGCGCCACCACTCTTGGACGAAGCAGCGCGGTTGCCGTGCTTGACGACTCGCACACCGGACGAGGCGACCACGATCGAGGCCATCGTCGAGATGTTCACCGTGTTCGAGCGGTCACCACCCGTGCCGACGATGTCGACGACGTCGGAATCGACCGGCACGCGTCTGGAGTGTTCGAGCATCGCGGCGGCGAGCCCTTCCAACTCCGCGGGGGTTTCGCCCTTCATCTTCAAGCCGACGCCGAAAGCAGCGATCTGAGCGGAGGTGGCATTGTCCGACATGATTTCGCCCATCGCCCAGCGACTGTCGGCTTCCGACAAGTCACTGCCGTCCGTGAGCAATCCGAGAATCATCGGCCATGACCGCACCACTGCACTCGAATCGACGTTCACGGCGTTGGTTGCGTCGGTGCCGGCCATAGTGCCTTGGTCCCCTGTCGTCCATGTGGGCTGTGTTCGTGCTGTCATTTCGAGCTGTCGATGACCCTCGCAGCCTAGTCAGTGAGGTAGCGAGGAAACCGAATAGGGCCGCTCAGGACTTTCGGCGACCGCGTTTGGGCGGCGCCTCCGCGAGAACCGGGGGCTGGAGCGCGTCCCACCCGGCGACCGAACCACCGAGCCGCTGCGCCAGACCGGCCATTCGTGAACGCTCCTGGGAGCAATGCAGCGCGTCGAGCACCTGGACCCGCTCGAAGATGACGCGAACCGAATTCTCGACCGCCTGAGCCACGTCCTCGGGCCGACTCGCGCCTCGCACGTATCCGTCCTGGGCGACGATGCTCTCGGCATCGGCAACCGAGTCCTCCGGAAGGTCGAGATGGTGCCGCAGAACCACTTCGGACTCCGCCATGAACTCCGGCTCGGTGGAGGCGGCACGTTCGAGAGCCGTCGAGCTCGCCTCGGCGTCGTCGAAGCCTTCGGCGACGACGACCAGATCCGACCGCCCTGCATCGAGCGGTGTCGGAATCTTCGTGCCGAAAATTCTCAGGAACCACGGTCTACTCTTGTGTGTAGCTGCCATCGCGCCAGCATATTCCGACCACGCCACCAGCGCGTTCGCCGCCCGATCCCGCGAACTCGAGCCGAGCGACGCGCCGATGGTGGACCCGAGTGGTCGTCTCTTACGACGAAGCGTCATACTTCTGTCTGTGACGAGCGCAGTAGGGACTTCAGGATCGGCAATCACCCAACGCGTGCACTCGCTGAACCGGCCGAATATGGTCAGCGTTGGCACCATCGTGTGGTTGTCAAGTGAGCTCATGTTCTTCGCAGGGCTCTTTGCCATGTACTTCGTGGCACGAGCTCAGGCGAACGGAAATTGGCCGCCGGAGCCAACCGAATTGAACCTGTATCTGGCCGTGCCGGTGACTTTGGTGCTTATCGCATCGTCGTTCACCTGCCAGATGGGTGTCTTCGCGGCTGAGCGTGGCGACGTCTTCGGACTTCGTCGCTGGTACACCATCACCTTGGTCATGGGGGCGTTCTTCGTCACCGGCCAGGGTTACGAGTACTACCACCTCGTGCACGAGGGCACCACGATTTCGAGCAGCGTGTACGGCTCGGTGTTCTACATGACCACCGGCTTCCACGGTCTGCACGTCATCGGCGGTCTCATCGCCTTCGTCTTCTTGATCGCACGTACCCGGGTCAGCAAGTTCACGCCCGCCCAGGCCACCGCCGCGATCGTTGTTTCGTACTACTGGCACTTTGTCGACATCGTGTGGATCGCGCTGTTTGCCACGATTTATTTCATCCGTTAATCAGCTGTACGCCCCAGGCAGCCCCTGACGTCCAGTTCCGTCCCGACATACCAAAGGGATACAGATGAGTTCATCCCCCCCTCCCGCATCCGATAACTCAGCGAATGCCGCGAAGTCGCGTCGCCAGCGGAAAATCCGCCGGCGCGTCACTGGCGCGCTCGTATTGATGATGGGATTGATCAGCGCAGGTTTCCTCGCTTCGGCGTTGACACCAGCTCCGCAGGTTGCGACCGCCAGTGACGATTCAGCAGCCCTGATTCGTGAAGGCAAGCAGCTGTACGACACGTCATGCATCACGTGCCACGGCGCGAACTTGCAGGGCGTGCAGGACCGCGGTCCCAGCCTCATCGGCGTCGGCGAAGCAGCCGTGTACTTCCAGGTCTCCTCTGGTCGTATGCCCGCAGCTCGCAACGAGGCCCAGGCTGCACGCAAGGACCCCAAGTTCGATGCTGCGCAGACCGACGCCCTCGGCGCTTTCATCCAGGCCAACGGCGGCGGCCCGACGCTCATCCGCGACGAGAACGGCGAAATCGCCCAGTCCTCGCTGCGCGGTGGCGACGTCGGACGCGGCAGTGAGCTCTTCCGGCTCAACTGCGCGTCGTGCCACAACTTCACCGGCCGCGGTGGCGCACTGTCCTCGGGCAAGTACGCCCCGGTCCTGGATCCGGCCAGCGAGCAGCAGATCTACGCTGCCATGGTTACCGGCCCCCAGAACATGCCGAAGTTCTCGGATCGTCAGCTGACGATCGAGGAGAAGAAGGACATCATCGCCTACGTCAAGTCGTCGGGCGAGTCGAAGGACCCCGGTGGGTACGGGCTCGGTGGCCTCGGTCCGGCCTCTGAGGGTCTCGCCATGTGGGCCGTCGGAATCATCGCTGTCGTCGGTGCAGCATTGTGGATCGGAGCAAGGTCATGAGCGACGCTGGCCAGCATGGCGGCGATACGCCTAAGAAGTACACAGATGAAGAGCTCGACGCGATGTCACGCGACGACCTGGTCAAGCTGGGTACCAATCTCGATGGCGTCGACGTCGTCTACCGCCGTGATCGTTGGTCGGTAAAGGGCACCAGGGCGGAAAAGCGCGCCGAGCGCAACGTCGCCTTCTGGTTCGGCCTCGCCGGCGTTTCGGCGATCGCGTTCATCGCGATCTACCTGTTCTGGCCCTGGGAGTACGCAGGCGCCGGTGACGAGAACTACGGCAAGTACAGCCTCTACACCCCGCTGATCGGCTTGACCATGGGTCTGGCGATCCTCGGCGTCGGCATCGGTGCCGTTCAGTTCACCAAGAAGTTCATCCCCGAAGAGGTCTCGATCCAGGACCGCCACGACGGTGGTTCCACCGAGGTCGATCGTCGCACGATCGTCGCCGAACTCGGCGACACCCTCGAGACGTCCACCCTCCCCCGCCGCAAGGCCATCAAGCGCAGCTTGATGTTCGGTGGTGGCGCACTCGGCGTCATGATGGTCATGCCTCTCGGCGGACTCATCAAGAACCCGTGGGCCAAGGGCGACGACTCACCACTGTGGGTGTCCGGCTGGACCCCGAACTACCCGGGCGAGACCATCTACCTGCGTCGTGACACCGGCCGTCCCGAGGACATCGTCCTCGTTCGCCCGGAAGATCTCGATGCCGGTTCGATGGAAACGGTCTTCCCGTTCCGCGAGTCCGACCGTGGCGACGAGCATGCTCTGCTCGCAGCACTGCGCGGCATTCGTAACTCGGTGATGCTCATCCGCCTCCGCACGGAAGACACCGCACGTGTCACCAAGCGCAAGGGCCAGGAAAGCTTCAACTACGGCGACTACTTCGCGTACTCGAAGATCTGCACCCACCTGGGTTGCCCCACCTCGCTCTACGAACAGCAGAGCAACCGTATTCTGTGCCCCTGCCACCAGTCGCAGTTCGACGCACTGACCTACGGCAAGCCGATCTTCGGTCCCGCTGCTCGCGCACTTCCGCAGTTGCCTATTACAGTGAACGAAGAGGGCTTCCTGGTCGCCGACGGTGACTTCATCGAAGCACTCGGCCCGGCATTTTGGGAGCGTCGACCGTGACCACAACAACAACCAAACCGTCCAAGATCAGCGCGGCAGCGGCTGGACAAGCGGAGGCTATGGACTCCCGCTACCACCTCGCTGCAGGCATGCGCCGGCAGATCAACAAGGTCTTCCCGACGCACTGGTCCTTCATGCTCGGCGAGATCGCGCTCTACAGCTTCGTGATCCTGCTGATCTCCGGTGTGTTCTTGACGCTGTTCTTCGATCCGTCGATGGCACACGTCGTCTACCAGGGCGCGTACCAGCCGCTTCGCGGTGTCACGATGTCTCGCGCCTACGAGACGACCCTGAACATCTCCTTCGAGGTGCGCGGCGGTCTCTTCGTTCGCCAGATTCACCACTGGGCTGCACTGATGTTCGCGGCGTCGATCATCGTTCACCTCGCTCGCATCTTCTTCACCGGCGCATTCCGTCGCCCGCGTGAAGCGAACTGGGTCATCGGCTGCCTGCTGCTCATCCTGGCGATGTTCGAAGGCTTCTTCGGCTACACCATCCCCGACGACCTGCTCTCGGGCACCGGCCTTCGCGCCGCCTTCGGTGGTATCACGATGAGTATCCCGATCGTCGGTACCTGGATGCACTGGCTGATCTTCGACGGCGACTTCCCCGGCGACCTCATCATTCCGCGCCTCTACGTCGCTCACGTGCTGCTGTTCCCGGGCATCATCCTGGCCCTGATCGCCGGCCACCTCGCGTTGGTCTGGTACCAGAAGCACACGCAGTTCCCCGGCCCCGGCCGTACGGAACAGAACGTCGTAGGCGTCCGCATCCTCCCGGTCTTCGCAATGAAGGGTGGCGCGTTCTTCGCCATGACCTTCGGCGTGCTCGCACTGCTCGGTGGTCTGTTCCAGATCAACCCCGTGTGGAACATCGGTCCGTACAACCCGTCTCAGGTCTCGGCTGGTTCCCAGCCCGATATCTACATGATGTGGACGGACGGCCTCGCTCGACTGTGGCCGGCGTGGGAGATCTACCTGTTCAACCGCTACACGATCCCCGCAGTGTTCGCCGTCGCCCTGATCATGGGTCTCGTCTTCGCACTGTTGATCGCGTACCCGTGGATCGAGAAGCGTCTCACCGGAGACGACGCTCACCACAACATCCTGCAGCGCCCGCGCGACGTGCCGGTCCGTACCGCTATCGGTGCGATGTCCATCGCGTTCTACCTGGTGCTCACGATCTCCTGCATCAACGACATCATCGCGTACCACCTGCACATCTCGCTGAACGCAATGACGTGGATCGGCCGTATCGGCATGGTCATCCTTCCGCCCATCGCGTACTTCGTGACGTACCGGTTCTGCATCGGCCTGCAGCGCAGTGACCGTGCAGTCCTCGAGCACGGCATCGAGACCGGCATCATCAAGCGGATGCCGAACGGCCAGTACATCGAGATCCACCAGCCGCTCGGCCCCGTCGACGAGCACGGACACCCGATCCCGCTCGAGTACCAGGGTGCTGCCGTCCCGAAGAAGATGAACAAGCTCGGCCTCGCCGGCAAGCCCGGCAGCGGTAGCCTGATCACCGCTGACCCAGTCGAGGAGAGCGAGGCTCTCGAAGCCGCTCATCACGAAGCTGAGCACGAGCAGCTTCAGATCCTTCTGGACTACCAGAACCGAACCAACGGCAAGTCCGATGGTTCCAGTGGAGAACTCCACTAGGAACGACAGCTGACGAGTGAGGCCCCGAACCNNGGTTCGGGGCCTCACTCGTTCTCTGAGCAATTCGGTATGGACGCCCCCCCATTGGGTCACCACTCCCCCGCCGCGACGTCTGAGTCCCGGCAGCAGCGGGATTTACACCCTTCTAGGCTTCGAGCACCGGCGAATAGTGCTCCACTGTCGGGAACGGCTCGTAGAAGTGATGGAGGAGTTCTCGCCACCGCTGGTAGCCCGCGGACTGACGGAACCCGACAGTGTGCGATTCCAGGTCGCTCCACTCGACGAGCAGGAGATACCGCTCCGGCGCTTCCAGACAGTGCGAGAGCCGCAGCCTGATGAATCCGGGAACCTCGGAGATGATGGTTCGGGCCACGTCGAACGCGGCCTCGAATTGCGCTGACTGCGACGGATCGACCTGCAGGACGGCATGTTCGAGGATCATCTACGGAGTGTTGCACGTTCTCTCGAGTCCCCTCGAAGCCTTGCCGGCTGGTGAGATACTCGGACCATGACATCTCATGCACGCGGCACCTTCGAGATCGATCTTCGACCTGCCGATCCTGAGCTCTCCGGGCGCGTCGGGCGCTTCGAGTTCGACAAGACGTTCATCGGCGGCATCGAAGGTACATCGACCGGCCTCATGCTGTCCGCCGGCGATCCGAGCAGCGGTGAAGCCGGCTACGTCGCCCTGGAGGTAGTCACCGGGCAGGTCGACGAAGCTGTGGGATCGTTCGCACTACAGCAGTTCGGTCAGATGATCGACGGAACGCAGAAGCTTCTGTACGAGATCGTGCCGGGGTCCGGAACCGGTGAGCTGAAGGGTATCTCGGGCACTCTCGAGCTCGAGATCGTCGACGGGCTGCATCGCTACGACCTCGAATACGTGCTCCACCATTGAGCGGTTGTCGATCGCACCCTCGTACCACCGAAACTCTCATATACGACAACAGAGGCGCCGTACCCGGGTGGGTGCGGCGCCTCTGTTCGAGTGCGGGTGAAACTAGTGCTTCTCGGGTCCGGTGTAGTACTCGAACACCAGGCCTGCAGCGGCGGCCAGCACACAGACAACTGCGACTGCGATGAGCCACGGCTGGAAGTAGGCCAGCGACACTGCTGCGAGTGCAGCGGCGGCAGCAAGCAGGATCGGCCAGAAGCTACCGGGGCTGAAGAAGCCCAGTTCTCCTGCACCATCCGAGATTTCAGCGTCGTCGTAGTCCTCGGGACGGGTGTCCAGACGACGAGCGACGAAGCGGAAGTAGGTACCCACGATGAGCGTCAGACCTGCAGACAGGACGATGGCCGTCAGTCCGGCCCACTCGATACCTGTGCGTGACAGAGCGGTGAACACTCCGTAGATGATCGCGACGAGAATGAAGAACATCGTCAGGATCTCGAAGAGCTTGGCTTCGATCTTCATATCAGCACTTGTCCTTGTTCAGTGAAGAGGCTGGCCGGCTCAGTTGCCTGCAGTGGCGACGGTTGCCTGACGGTACTCGCGGTCGGTGTTGAACGGCGTGGTCGACGTAGCCACCGGCGACTGACCGATTGCCTGCAGAGCCTCAGCGGTCGTCAGACCACCCTTGCCCTCCGCGTCACCCTTGCGCAGTTCGATGTACTTGGCGAAGTCCTCGGGCGAAACCGCACGAACCTCGAAGTTCATCATCGCGTGGAACGTGCCACACATTTCTGCACAACGCCCGACGAACGCGCCTTCCTTCTCGATCTCACTGATCTGGAAGATGTTGTCCGAGTGGTTCTCCTTGGGGTTCGGGAGAACGTCGCGCTTGAACAGGAACTCAGGCACCCAGAAAGCGTGGATGACGTCCGAGGAAGCGAGTTCGAACTGGATCCGCTTGCCGGTGGGCAGAACGAGGATCGGGATCTCCTGGCTGGAGCCGACGGTCTCGATCTTGTCGTAGTGCAGGTAGCTCAGGTCCTCGGTGCTGTTGCCGTGGATCGGGCCGGGAACTTCTTCGCCGTGATCGTTGACAGTGGAGCCCTTGGTCTTGGCAGCCTCTTCGGCCTCGACGTCGATTCCGTTGTACTTGGCGGAGCCGTCACCGAACTCGATGGAGCGGTAGCCGAACTTCCAGTTCCACTGGAAGGCCGTGACGTCTACGACGACGTCGGGATTGTCCGTCTTGTCCAGAACATGGTTCTGAACGATGACGGTGAAGTAGAAGAGAACCGCGATGATGACGAAGGGAACTGCCGTGTAACCGAGTTCGAGCGGCACGTTGTATGCCGTCTGGCGCGGGAATTCCGGCGAGTCCTTCTTCTTACGGTGGAAGATGACGGCCCAGAAGACCAGCCCCCACACCAGCACACCCATGACGAGGGCGGCTACAACCGACCACGTCCACAGCTCACGCATGCGCGTCGCCTCCGGGGTGATGCCCGAAGGCCACCCGAAACGAAGCACTTCGTTGTCGATGGAGCAACCCGACAGCAGCAAGGCAGCAATGCCCAGAGATACTGCCAGCCCCGCTCGCCGAAGGATCCGACCTTGCGCCACGTTCACGCCTTCCTGATCGCCACAAAATTCAACTAGGGCACGCCCGGAGGGAAGGCCCAATTACTACGCAGCGTAGACCAAAGCCGGGCGCTATCCATCCTCGGGTCCTCGCCCGTGTCGCGGCGGACGTCACACAGCTCTCTCAGGTGCTGCTCAGGAACGGCTCAGGTCGTTTCGGCGACGCACATCACGTCGATTCGTTCCGCCGCGATCGGCAGGGACGTCGATCTGCGGCATACTTTCGACAAGAGTTCGTTGACCTCTCCCCGACACTCGTGTCCGGGAGCCTTCTGTACAAAAATTCTGAATCGAGGAACCGGACGCTGTGTGTGGACTGCTCGGGCTACTGACATCTGGCGGAACCAGCGAGGACGCCGTCTCGCGGGTCGACCAGGCGATGCATTGCCTTCGTCACCGCGGGCCGGACGAACACGGGACGTGGAATGACGACCATCTCGTCTTCGGGTTCAACCGCCTGGCGATCATCGACATCGCTCATTCCCACCAGCCGCTGCGTTGGGGCCCGCCGGAGAACCCGGAGCGTTATGCGCTCACGTTCAACGGCGAGATCTACAACTACTTGGAGATCCGTGCCGAACTGGTCAAGGACCACGACGCCAAGTTCTTCACCGAGGGCGACTCCGAGGCCATCGTCGCTGCATTCCACTACTGGGGTGAGGATGCGGTCCGGCGCCTGCGCGGAATGTTCGCGTTCGCGATCTGGGACACCGACACACGCGAGCTGTTCATCGCACGCGATCCGTTCGGTATCAAGCCACTCTTCATTGCGACCGGAGCCGGCGGCACCGCGTTCGGCAGTGAGAAGAAGAGTCTGCTCGAACTCACCGATCTGATCGGCATCGGCACCGAGCTGGATCCGCGCGCCATCGAGCACTACACCGTTCTGCAGTACGTACCGGAGCCGGAAACACTGCACAAGGAGATCCGACGCCTGGAGTCGGGCAGCTTCGCTCGGGTGCGTCCGGGCGAGGAGCCCACGTTCACGCGGTACTTCACACCGAAGTTCCCGGCCAAGCCTTTTGCACCGGGCACCGAGAAGGCGCGCTACCAGGAAATCGCCGAAGCACTCGAGGATTCGGTCGCCAAGCACATGCGCGCCGACGTCACCGTCGGCTCGTTCCTCTCCGGCGGTATCGACTCCACCGCGATCGCGGCATTGGCGATGCGCCACAACCCAAACCTGATCACCTTCACGACCGGTTTCGAACGTGAGGGCTATTCCGAGGTCGACGTCGCGGCAGAATCCGCCGCAGCGATCGGCGCGAAGCACGTCGTCAAGGTGGTCTCCCCCGCCGAGTTCGCCGCTGCCATTCCCGAGATCGTCTGGTACCTCGACGACCCGGTGGCCGATCCGGCATTGATTCCGCTGTGGTTCATCGCGAAGGAAGCACGCAAGCACGTCAAGGTCGTGCTGTCCGGCGAGGGCGCCGACGAGCTGTTCGGCGGTTACACGATCTACCGTGAGCCGTTGTCGCTCAAGCCGTTCGAGTACCTTCCCAAGGGATTGCGTCGCGCTGCGGGCAAGTTGTCCGAACGCATCCCGGACGGCACCCGCGGCAAGAGTCTGCTCAACCGCGGTTCGTTGACCCTCGAGGAGCGCTACTACGGCAACGCTCGTAGCTTCAACGACGCTCAGCTCCGCGCCGTCCTGCGCGATTTCCGTCCGGAGTGGACTCACCAGGACGTCACCGCGCCGATCTACGCGCAGTCCCGGGACTGGGATCCGGTTGCCCGGATGCAGCATCTCGACCTGTTCACGTGGCTGCGAGGCGACATCCTCGTCAAGGCCGACAAGATGACGATGGCCAACTCGCTGGAGCTGCGTGTGCCGTTCCTCGATCCCGAGGTCTTCGACGTCGCGTCACGCGTACCGCTCGATCAGAAGATCACGAAGGACACGACCAAGTACGCGCTGCGTCAGGCCTTGGAAGGCATTGTGCCGCACCATGTTCTGCACCGCGCCAAGCTCGGATTCCCGGTTCCGCTTCGCCACTGGCTGCGCGGAACCGAGCTCTTCGACTGGGCACATCTGCAGATCGAGGAGTCGGGAACCGACCACATCTTCGACAAGCAGGCCGTGGTGAAGATGCTCAACGATCACCGAGAGGGCGTGTCCGACCACAGCCGACGCCTGTGGACCGTCCTGACTTTCATGGTCTGGCACGGAATCTTCGTGGAGAAGCGCATCGTGCCGCAGATCCAGGAACCGGTGTACCCGGTCAACATCTAGGCCTTCGGCCCCGTGAGCGGTTAGGGAGTCTCCGGACTCCTCAACCACTCACGGGGCGGAGCGCTACTTCGGCAGGATCGTCGCGATCTCGTCCGCTGCCGCGCTGCCGTACGCCTCCGTGAGACGCTTGAGCGCCTCGTCGCGGTTGAACACCCACTCCTGGGTTCCGACGGTCTCGAGGACCAATACAGCAACCAGAGATCCCAGTTGTGCGGCTCGCTCGAAGCTCAGGCCGGCACCGTGGGCGAGCAGGAAGCCGGCACGGAAGCCGTCGCCGACGCCCGTCGGATCAACCTTGCCGGTCTCGGGCACTACGTCGACGCGCACCCAGTTGCCTTCGGCATCAACAATTTCCACACCCTTGGAGCCGAGGGTGGTGACTCGGATACCGACCTGCGCGCGGATCTCTTCTTCGCTCAGACCCGTCTTCTGCTGAAGCAGACCCCACTCGTACTCGTTGGTGAACAGGTACTTCGCGCCGTGGATGAGCGCCTTGGCCTCGTCACCGGACAAGCGGGCAAGCTGCTGCGACGGATCCGCAGCGAACGGAATCCCGAGCGCGCGGCATTCGTCGGTATGGCGAACCATGGCCTCGGGGTCGTTGGCGCCGATCAGTACCAGATCGAGCGCACCCGCGGTCTTGGACACCGCAGCGAGTTCGATCTCGCGGGCCTCGCTCATCGCACCGGGGTAGAACGACGCGATCTGCGCCATGTCCTCGTCGGTGGTGCACACGAAACGCGCGGTGTGCGCCTTGTCCGAAATGCGGACGGCACTGCAGTCGACGCCGTTGTCCTCGAGCCACGTGCGGTATTCGGCGAAATCCGCACCGACCGCGCCGACGAGCAGCGGCGATCCACCGAGCACGCCCATGGCGTAGGCGATGTTGCCGCCGACGCCACCGCGGCGAATCACGAGGTCGTCCACCAGGAAACTCAGAGAAATGTGGGCGAGCTGATCGGCGAGGAGCTGATCGGCGAAGCGGCCGGGAAAGCGCATCAAGTGGTCGGTGGCGATGGAACCGGTTACCGCAATAGTCACGGATCGTGGCCTTTCAGCGAAGTGAGTACAAGAATGAAAGAGGAGCAAAAGTTCACGTTACCGCCCGTAGCGCCGTCTTCGGCGTCCGAGCCGTCAGTTCGGAACGGTCTACGTACGAGTCACCACAAACAACTGACGCGAAACCGAATGTCGGTTCCGCGTCAGTTGTTCGTGAATTTAGTTGTGATCGACGGACTCAGTTGAACGAGTCACCGCAGGCACAAGAGCCTGTTGCATTGGGGTTGTCGATCGAGAAGCCCTGCTGCTCGATGGTGTCGAGGAAGTCGATGGACGCACCTTCGACGTACGGCGCGCTCATCCGGTCGACAACCAGGTTGACGCCGTTGAAGTCGACGGTGAGGTCACCGTCGAGTGTGCGGTCGTCGAAGAACAGCTGGTACTTCAGGCCGGCACAGCCGCCGGGCTGCACTGCAATACGCAGCGCGAGGTCGTCGCGCCCCTCCTGATCGAAGAGGGCCTTCGCCTTGGCGGATGCGGCCTCGGTCATCTTGACGCCGTGGGTGGCGGTCTCGTTCTGCACAGTCATGGGCTCTCCCTAATGTTCGTACCAACCCGTGAACGCTTCAACGGTACGCCGCTGCCGACTTATTCCCGCCAGTCCTTACCGGGTGCGATTCGTCTTCATCCTATCCGGTCTTCCCGACACGGCAACGGCGCGTCGACGCTCGTGGATCCTCAGCTCGGGCCGCCGCGCCAGATGTTCCACTCGCGTGCCGTGTGTTCGGCGAGTCCCTCGAGACACGCCGACGCTTCCTTCATCGCACGGTCCACCGACCCGGCGAACTCCGTCACCGATTTCGCCGCGGCTATCGAGGTCGACCCATAGTCCGTCTCGGCGAGCGTCACCTGACCGGCAAAGACGAGCGTCGGAACGCTATGGGCCGCCCCGGCCGACGCGAGCGCAGTGACGAGTTTGCCTCGCAGAGATTGGTGGTCGAACTTACCTTCACCAGTGATCACCAGGTCAGCCGATGCCAATAGCGCTGCCTGCCCGGTGCGCTCGGCGACGACGTCGGCCCCGGATCGCCGCTGTGCACCGAGCGCGAACAACGCAGCACCGATACCACCCGCGGCGCCGGCTCCCGGAAATTCCGACACTCGCTGTCCGGTGACGGACTCCAATTGCTCGGCCCACGTCGCATTCCGCGCTTCGAGAACGGCAACGGCCTCGGCGTCGGCACCTTTTTGCGGGCCGAACACCGCTGCCGCACCATGCTCGCCGAGAAGAACGTGCTCTACGTCGGTGGCTGCGACCAACCGAACGCCCTCCGTGGCCGCCGTCGCCGCCTCCAAGCCGCCCAGCGCCTCCACCAGCCCACGTCCCCCGTCCGTGCAGCAACTCCCGCCGAGTCCGACCACAATCGTCCTCGCGCCGGCATCGAGGGCGAGCGCGATCAGTTCTCCGACACCGCGACTGTGCGCTGCGAGCGCACTCTCGCGCGTCGGCGGTCCTTCGAGTAGACCGAGCCCGACGGCCTGAGCGGACTCGATGTACGCCGTGCCCGAATCGAACAGCCACTGCGCGTCGACGCTCGAGGTCAACGGTCCGGACACCCGCGCGGACCGGACGGCACCTCCGGCTGTTGCCAACACGTCGACGAATCCCGGTCCGCCGTCGGATTGTGGCGCGGTGACGACGTCGTCGCCGGGTCGACCGCGCCGCCAACCGGCAGAAATGGACTCGGCCGCCGCGACGGCAGTCAGGGTTTCGCCGAATGAATCCGGAGCAACTATTACCCGCATAACCGAAGTCTAAGAGTCCCGAATGACCCCGATGTTTCACGATCTCGCGCGTTTCAACGTCTCGGGCGATCGAGTTTTTCAGAAAGACCGAGGTCGGTTTCCCAGACCATGCACTTATCCAATAGCCTGGAGGTGTGAAATTGCTACGCCGCGGTGACTCAGACAACTCCGACAAACGTGACGTCGAGGGCACTGAGGCATCCTCGGCCTCCGAAGAGGCGCCCATCGAGCAGGTGGGCAAGGGCCGCCCTACACCCAAGCGTCGCGACGCCGAGGCGAAGAGGCGTGGCCCCGTTGCTCCTGCCCCGCTGACCGCGAAGGAAGCCCGCGCCCGCCGCAAGGCGACCCGCGGCTCCAAGGAGGACCGCAAGGCCGAAGCCGCCGAGCGTCGCGCTTCGTCGGCAGACCGCCGCGCCCGCATGCTCGCCGGCGAGGACAAGTACCTGCTCCCCCGCGACAAGGGACCGGTTCGCGCCTACGTCCGTGATTTCATCGACGCTCGCCGCAACCTCGTCGGGCTGTTCATGCCGCTCGCATTGATCCTCATCATGACGATGTTCGTCACGCCCGCGCTCCAGCAGATCGTCACGCTGGCAATGCTCGTGATGATGCTCTTCATGGTCGGTGAAGGCATCTGGCTCGGTCGCATGATCAACAACCGCGTCGCCGAGCGCTTCCCCGACAGCACCGACGGCGGATTCAAGCTCGGCTGGTACGCGTTCGTTCGCGCGTCGCAGATCCGTAAGCTGCGCGCACCGAAGCCTCGTGTGGGGCCGGGCGACGCAATCTGAGCGTGACGAACACGTATAGAACTTTGGTCCTCGGCGGCGCGCGGTCTGGTAAGTCCGCGCACGCCGAGGATTTGGTTTGTGCAGGCCAATTACCCGAGCGTTCGGTGCCGATCCGGTACCTGGCGACAGCCAGACGCGATGTCTCCGACGCAGACTGGGAAAGCCGGATCGACCAGCACCGCAACAGACGGCCTTCTCATTGGTCGACGGTCGAAACCGCAGACGCGGGTGACCTCGCGGCGCAACTCGAAAGCGATTCACACACAGCGACGTTGGTCGACGATCTGGGAACGTGGCTGACCACGGAACTTGATCGTCAGAGCGCCTGGGACGCACCGCGCGGCACCATCACTCCCGCGGCGGACAGCCTTGTCGCCAGCGTCGAGAACTACCGCGGTCCCCTGGTGCTGGTCAGCCCCGAAGTGGGTTTGGCCGTCATCCCCGAGACTCGGTCGGGACGATTGTTCCGCGACGAGATCGGCACCCTCAACGCTCGTATCGCCGCGGTGTGCGATCGTGTCGTACTAGTGGTTGCGGGGTTACCGCTCATCTTGAAAGATACTGCTGCACAACCGGAAGGCGCGATGTGAGTACCGAGGCCAGTCCAGATGCCAACCCTGACGTCGCTCCCGTCAGTAGCGCCGACTTCGAACCCGTCACCCCACCCGACCGTGACGTGCGCGCGCAGGCCGACGCACGACAGCGTGATCTGACCAAGCCGGCCGGCTCATTGGGCCGATTGGAGGCTCTCGCCGGTTGGGCATCAGCCTGCCAAGGTGTTTGTCCCCCACATGCTTTCACCCGGCCTCGCGTCGTCGTCTTCGCCGGTGATCACGGAATCGCCCGCAACGGTGTCTCCGCCTATCCCCCGGAAGTGACCGCACAGATGGTCGCGAACTTCCTCGGGGGCGGCGCGGCAGTCAACGTCCTCGCCGAGGTTGCCGGCGCCACTGTTCGCGTCGTCGACATCGCAGTGGACGGCGATACCGATCCGTCCGTCTCGAGCCACAAGGTACGCAGATCTTCCGGGTCCATCGACCGCGAAGACGCCATGTCGAACGAGGAAACACTCCAGGCCATCGCCGCCGGCCGAGCGATCGCGGACGAGGAAATCGACGGGGGCGCAGATCTTCTCATCGCCGGCGACATGGGCATCGGCAACACGACGCCCGCCACCGTACTCATCGCCGCCCTCACGGACAGCGAACCTGTCGCGGTCGTGGGTCGAGGTACCGGTATCGACGACGCCGGATGGATCCGCAAGACCGCCGCAATTCGCGACGCTCTCCGGCGCGCCCGTCCGCACGTTCGCGACACAGTCGCGCTGCTGCGCACGTCTTCGGGTGCCGACCTCGCTGCAATGGCCGGCTTCCTGGCCCAGGCAGCTTCGCGTCGTACACCGGTGATCCTCGACGGTGTTGTCGTCACCGCAGCCGCCATGGTCGCCGACGAGTTGGCTTTCGGCGCACGTGAATGGTGGGTCGCCGGGCATCGCTCCACCGAACCCGCACACTCCATCGCATTGACGCGAATGGGTCTCGACCCGATCGTCGAGTTCGACATGCGACTCGGCGAGGGTTCAGGTGCAGTGACTGCGCTCCCGATTCTTCAGGGCGCCGTGGCAATCCTGAGCAAGATGGCGACATTCTCCGAAGCCGGTGTCAGCACTCAGGGCAGCGCACCTGCCGACGAATCCGAGTCGATCGACCTGACCAAGACCGATACGGCGGAGTGAGCGTGGCGGGCCCGCTGTCCGGAGTGCCGCTCGCATTCTCGTGGCTGACGGTTCTTCCGGTTCGCGGCCCCTCCGACATCGATCGCACGGCCGGTCGTCGCGCCATCGCGGCAGCTCCGCTCACCGGAATCGCTCTCGGCATTGCCGCGGCGTTCGTCCTCTGGGGCACAACCAGTATCGGCCTGAATCCCTATCTCGCAGGCTTGCTGACAGTAGGTGCGCTCGCTCTCGGCACCCGCGGGATGCACGTGGACGGACTGGCAGACTCCGTCGACGGACTGGGTTGTTACGGTCCCCCGGAGCGCGCCCGCGAAGTCATGCACAGCGGCGGTGCCGGACCGTTCGGGGTCGCGGCACTCTTCATCTTCCTCGGGCTGCAATCGGTCTCCTTCGGCGTCCTCGCTGTTGCCGACTCCCCCACGCAGTGGATCGCGGTGCTCGTATCTGTCGCCGCGGGTCGTGTGGCCGTCGTGTTCGCCTGCCGCCGAGGCATTCTCGCATCGAGCCCGAGCGGATTCGGTGCGCTCGTCGCCGATTCGCAACCGCTGTGGGCCGCAATCGTATGGTCGGTTCCGCTGATCGCCGCTTCTGCCTTTGCCACCGACCGGTGGTGGCTCGGCCCTCTCGTGACCGCGTCGGCGCTGCTGGTCAGTGTGCTGTGCGTGCGTCACTGCGTCCGCAGATTCGGCGGACTCAACGGAGATGTTCTCGGATTCGCGCTCGAACTCACGGTGACGCTGACGGCCGTCGGCCTCACTCTCGGACTGTGATCCGACGTCGTGCGAGTCGGAGTCCTTGCGTACGAAGGTTGCCTGGCGGCCGAGATCTTCGTTCTCACCGACCTTCTCCTGATCGCCAATCGCGTCGCTGACGGAGCGTCCACCGACCCCTTCGCGGTATCGGTCATCTCGGCGTCCGGCACGTCCGTCGTTGCGGCAGGCGGATTTTCGATCGGCGCACAGGAGTGGCATCACGACTTCGATCACCTGGTGGTGCCAGGGTTCGAGCTCGTACCGTCCGAAGACCCCGCGACGCGTTTGTCCCTGTGGGACAGAGAAATCGAGTTCATCCGTGCCAGCGAGGCTCGCGGCGTTCGGGTGTCGTCGGTCTGCGTCGGCGCGTATCTCCTGGGTGAGGCCGGACTGCTCGACGGACGCCGATGTACGACGTCGTGGCTGTACGGTACCGACCTCGCGAGTCGGTACCCCGGTGCGACGGTTCGAACCGAGTCTCTGATCGTCCATGACGACGGCGTCACCACCACTGCGGCGTTCACTGCCGCGCTCGACCTCGCAACAGCACTCGTGCGCGAGCATCTCGGCGACAAGATTGCGCGAACGACTGCAAGAATCACTCTGGCGCCGGAAAATCGAACCAGTCAATCTCCGTACATCGTCGACTCGATGCTGCCCGTCAATCACACACAGTTCGCCGACGACGTCGGAAGTTGGTTGGTCGAACGGATCGCGGAGCCATACGACTTGGATCTGCTGTCGGATGCTTTTCACCTCAGCACCCGAACCATGCTTCGGAAGTTCAAGGACGAGACCGGGGAATCGCCGCGCAGTTATCTGCAGCGTGCACGGATCCGAAAAGCGAAACGGTTGTTGGAATCGACCGACTGGTCTCTCGGAAAGATCCTGGGGCACATCGGCTATCAGGATCCTGGAACCTTCCGTCGCCTGTTCACCGACCGCGTCGGCATGAGCCCGGCCGACTACCGAAAGCGATTCCGCAACGGCGGCGCCGGATAGGCCCTACGTGGCGAGCCCGCCCGAAAACGTGGCGAACCGCCCTCTTCTGTAGTTGATCCCTCGCCGAAAGACTGTGCAGAGGAATTGTTTCGACTACCGAGAGGGCTCACCGTGCCGAACCGGAGCATGACCAGAGACGATCCGCTCGACGACTTCGACCGTCGAACGATCACCATCGACGCAGTGACGAAGTCCGTGTACGTGGCGGGCACCGGTCCCGCGGTAATTGTCATGCCGGAAATGCCGGGCATCAGCCCGCATGTTGCACGATTCGCCCGCTGGGTGCGCGACGCCGGCTTCACTGTCTTTGTTCCGTCACTGTTCGGCCGCGACGGAGCAGTCCCCACAGTGGACGAGGGTCTGACGGTATTCAAGAGGGCCTGCGTCAGTGCGGAGTTTCGCGCCCTCGCTGCCGACGAACCGAGCCCGGCGGTCCGTTGGCTGCGTTCACTCGCCGCTTCGGCCCATGTGGAATGCGGAGGCCCTGGCGTCGGAGTGATCGGGATGTGCTTCACCGGTAACTTCGCGTTGTCGATGATGCTAGAACCTTCGGTCGTTGCACCGGTTCTCGCCCAACCGTCGTTACCGCTCGATCGACCGGACGAAACCGACAGCGGGCCAGAAGAACTCGAAGCCGTGCGCTCCAGACTCGAGGCCGAAGACCTCACGGTGCTGGCATACCGCTTTCAAGGTGACCCGTTCTGCCGCGCACAACGATTCGCGGCCTACTCGAAGGCCTTGGGCGAGCGCTTCGTCGGGACGGTACTCCCCAACGAAGCGGCCAACGCGACAACGTCACCGTTCTTCGAACACGTCATCGCCAATCCACACAGCGTGGTGACGGCTCATCTCGTCGACGAGGCAGGGTCGCCCACCACTGTCGCTCGAGACGAGATTCTGCTGTTCTTCCGCGAGCGATTGCTCGCGGAACGAACCAGCGATCAGTGAAGCTTGGTCATCCAGCCGTGAGTGTCGGCGAAGGTGCCGCGCTGAATACCCGTGAGGGTGTCGCGCAGTGCCATCGTCACTTCACCCGGCTCGCCGTCGGCGATGGTGAACTCACCCTCGGCGGACTTCACGCGTCCGACGGGGGTGATGACTGCTGCTGTGCCACAAGCGAAGACCTCGGTGATTTCTCCGCTCTTGCACTTGGTCCGCCATTCGTCGGTGCTGATCTTGCGCTCTTCGACGGCAAAGCCGGAATCGGCAGCGAGGGCGAGCAGCGAGTTGCGCGTGATGCCGGGCAGCAACGAACCGGACAGCGACGGCGTCACGAGGCGAGCGTCGGGACCGGAACCGAAGACGAAGAACAGGTTCATTCCACCCATTTCCTCGACGTACGTGCGCTCGATGGCGTCGAGCCAGACCACCTGGTCGCAACCCTCGTCGGCAGCTTGCGCCTGGGCGAGGAGCGAAGCGGCGTAGTTGCCTGCGAACTTGGCTGCGCCGGTCCCGCCGGGGGCTGCGCGAACGTATTCGGTGGACAGCCACACACTGACCGGCTTCACCCCACGCGGGAAGTACGCCCCGGCGGGCGAGGCGATCAGCAGGTAGCGGTACTCGTCGGCGGGACGGACGCCGAGTCCGGCTTCGGTGGAGAACATGAACGGACGGAGGTAGAGCGCGTCCTCGCCGCCGGCAGCGGGAACCCAGTCGAGATCGACGTCGATCAGTTCGGTGATGGAATCGATGAACATCTGCGCCGGCAGTTCGGGCATGGCGAGACGGCGCGCAGATGCTGCGAAACGCTCGGCGTTGGCCTCGACGCGGAACGAGCTGATCTCGCCACCCGGCTGGCGGTATGCCTTGAGGCCCTCGAAGATGGCCTGTCCGTAGTGCAAAACCATTGCGGCCGGATCGAGCTCGATGTTTCCGTACGGCAACACCTGGGCGTCGTGCCAGCCCTTGCCTGCGGTGTAGTCGATCGAGACCATGTGGTCGGTGAAGTGCCGCCCGAAGCCGGGCGCCGCCAAAATGTCACGGCGCTCGGCGTCGGACTTCGGGGACGAGCTCTGAACACGAACGAAATCGGCGGCACCTGTCATGGGCGCAATCCTATCGAACGTGAAAAAGCTCTCTACTTGGTGTTGGTCTCCACGAACGGAGGAGAGACCACGACGCACCGAAGAGCGCGACCACGGACGTCGACTTCGATCTCGTCACCGGCCGCGACATTGGCTCCGGAATCCAGGAGCGCCAACGCAATTCCCACTTTGAGGGACGGTGAAAACGTTCCCGAGGTGGTCTCGCCGATTGCCTCGCCGTCACGCAGAACACCGAGGCCGGCCCGCAGCACACCGCGATCGAGAGCCTTGATCCCCCAGAGTTTGCGAGCCGGGCCGGCAGCCTTCTCGTCGGTCAAGGTCTCTTTGCCCCAGAATGTCGGCTTCTTCCAACCGATCGCCCATCCGCAGCGCGCTTCGAGCGGAGAAATCTCGAGCGAAAGCTCATGCCCGTGCAGCGGATAACCCATCTCGGTACGAAGAGTGTCGCGGGCGCCGAGCCCGGCGGCCTGCCCACCCTCGGCGCGCACTGCCTCGAGAAGCGCGCGGAACAACGGCTCGCTGTCCTCCCACCGCGGCAGGAGTTCGTAGCCGACCTCACCGGTGTAACCACTGCGGCACACACGAACGGGCACGCCGTTCCATTCCGCATCTTCGTACGCCATGTACTCGATCTCGGTGGGAAGTCCCAGCGCCGTCAGAACAGCCACCGATTTCGGACCCTGAACAGCAAGCACACCGTAGGCACGATGCTGATCCTCGACGGTGATTCCGTCCGGTGCCACAGCGACCAGCGCCGCAACGACGTCCGCGGTATTGGCAGCATTCGGGACGAGGAAGATCTCGTCGTCGCTGACGTAGTACGCGATGAGGTCGTCAATGACGCCACCGGACTCGTTGCAGCACAACGTGTACTGAGCCTTGCCCGGCCCGATCTTGTTCAGATCGTTGGTCAGTGCGGAGTTCACGAATTCTGCGGCGCCCGCGCCACGCACGACGGCCTTGCCGAGGTGACTGACGTCGAAGAGTCCGACATTCTCACGCACAGAGGTGTGTTCGGCCACGACGCCGGCGTAGGAAACCGGCATCTGCCACCCCCCGAACGGCGCGAACGTCGCACCGAGTTCGACGTGGACGGGGTGGATCGGGCCCTGCAACAGTTGTTCGTCGGTCATGGCCCACAACCTATCGGACTTCCCCGATCGAAACATGTCCGCAGCGAGAGCTCACCCGGCCGAGACGATCGCCCGTCCGCAAACTGCAAAGGGCCTAACATCGACTCAGGCATCCGCCAGAACCGGACGCATCGCACACTCACCTCACAGGAGACACCTTGAGCACTCGCACAGCCCGATCGTTGGGACCCGACCTCGTTCTCGCCGGCACAGTCGCCAAGCGCGCAGAGATATTGGTCGTCGGCCTGACGTCGGGTCCGGACGGCCCCGAAATCGCACTCAGCGAAGGCATCGTCGACGAGGACGTGCTTGCCGAGATCCTCGACAGCCTCATCGCCGTCGGCGCCACCGGCAAGCCCGAGCAGCTCACTCGCGTCCCGGCACCGAGCGCGCTGTCGGTCACCAGCGTCCTCGCCGTCGGACTCGGCTCCGCCGACAGGCTCGGCAGTGAGCAGATCCGCAAGTCCGCCGGCGCTGCGGCTCGCTCGCTGTCCGGCATCGACACCGTCGCAACCACGCTCTCGATCCTCGACCTCGGTGCCGCTGCTGAGGGATTTGCGTTGGGCGCGTACAGCTTCACCGAATTCAAGTCCTCGATGACGGCTCCCGGCCCTGATTCGCAGCCACTCGCCCGCGTCGAACTTCTGGTGCCATCGCCGCGCACGAAGGAGACCAAGGCAACGCTGGCACGGTCGGCTGCCATCGCCGAAGCCGTCGCCACCGCACGCGAGTTCGTCAACACTCCCCCCAGCCACCTCTACCCCGCCGAGTTCGCCGCGCGCGCGAAGGCACTGGGCGTCGAGGCCGGGCTCACCGTCCAGGTTCTCGACGAGAAGGCACTCGAGAAGGGTGGCTACGGCGGAATCATCGGCGTCGGCAAGGGCTCGTCACGCCAGCCTCGTCTCGTCCGGCTCGAATACGCGTCGAAGAAGCGTGGCGCCCGCAAGGTCGCGCTGGTGGGTAAGGGCATCACCTTCGACACCGGCGGAATCTCCATCAAGCCTGCCGCCGGTATGGAGAACATGACTTCGGACATGGGCGGCGCCGCAGCCGTCATCTCCACCGTCGTGCTTGCCGCAAAGCTCGGCCTGCCCGTCAACGTCGTCGCATACGTTCCGATGGCCGAGAACATGCCGTCCGCGACCGCGCAGCGTCCCGGCGACGTGTTGACCCAGTACGGCGGAATCACCATCGAGGTCGTCAACACCGACGCCGAGGGCCGTTTGATTCTTGCCGACGCGATGGTTCGCGCGGGTGAGGACAACCCCGACTACATGATCGACACCGCCACCCTGACCGGTGCGCAGATGGTCGCGCTCGGCAACCGCACCCCCGGCGTCATGGGCACGGACGAGTTCCGTGACCGTGTCGCCTCCATCTCGCAGAGCGTCGGCGAGAACGGCTGGGCCATGCCCCTGCCCGAAGAACTGCGCGGAGATCTCGACTCCAAGGTCGCCGACATGGCCAACGTCACCCCGCACCGCTGGGGCGGCATGCTGGTCGCAGCTCACTACCTCAAGGAATTCGTTCCCGAGGGTGTCCAGTGGGCGCACATCGACGTCGCAGGTCCGGCGTACAACACGTCAGGGCCGTGGGGTTACACCGGCAAGGGCGGCACCGGCGTTCCCGTTCGCACGATGATCTCGGTCCTGGAGGACATCGCGGTCAACGGCTGACCACCTGCTGTGCGCCTTTATCAACCCCCCGCGGTTAATAAAGGCGCACAGCAGTTCACGCGCCGTCGCGCAATTCCTGCTCCCGGGCCCGCTTGCGCTCGATGCGCTTACGCTCGTCGTGATCGCGCATACGCTGCGGATATCCCGTTTTGCGGACGTCGTAGACCGGGATCTTCAAGTCCTGTCCCAATTTGCGGGCACCGCGCTCGCCGCCGACTCGGCGACGAGTCCACTCCCCGTCCTTCGCTACGAGCACGACGGTCACCTCGGTCACCGTCGTCTGAGGTTCCACGTACGCCTCTACGCCTTCGTGCGAGTGCGCCCAATTGGCCAGATGATCCGCATCACTCTGCGCTGCGGCCTGGGCCGCACTCGGCGGACGCTTGAAACGATCGAACAGTCCCACGGTCGTACCCTCCTCGGTACCGACGCCGCGGATGCACCCCGGCGATATGTCAAGTTTGCCAGGCGATGTCCGTTGTGCCTGCGCACGACATACCGTTTGGTCCGCTTACGACGTTACAGTCGGACCCCCGACGCATACCTACTCGCCAGTAGCCGACACACCCGAAACGGACGGCATCCCCCTCATCGGACACGCCCGGCGTATCAATGGAAAGATGAACGACGGTGACGCCGCGCCCGCGCGTCGACATCGGCAAAATAGCTACAAGTAGCCGCACGTCGCGCGCCACTCGAGCACAATGCATTACGACCACAAGTCGACAAAATTCAACAACCCGAACACAACTGTCGAGGAGTCAAAAGACATGGCCTTCTCCGTCCAGATGCCAGCCCTAGGTGAGAGCGTCACCGAGGGAACTGTCACACGGTGGCTCAAGCAGGAAGGAGACACGGTCGAAGTCGACGAACCCTTGCTCGAAGTCTCCACGGACAAGGTCGACACCGAGATTCCGTCTCCCGTCGCCGGCGTCCTGACCAAGATCGTCGCGCAGGAAGACGACACCGTGGAAATCGGTGGCGAGCTCGCCCAGATCGGTGAAGCCGGCGAAGCCGCAGCACCCGAGGCAGAAGCACCCGCTCCCGCCGCAGAAGAAGCTCCCGCCGAGGAAGCCCCGGCTGCCGAGGCACCCGCCGAAGAAGCTCCCGCTGCCGAGGCACCCGCTGCTTCCGGTGGTTCCGCTGAAGGCACCGCCGTGACGATGCCCGCCCTCGGCGAGTCCGTCACCGAAGGCACCGTCACCCGCTGGCTCAAGGCCGTCGGCGACGAAGTTGCCGTCGACGAGGCGCTGCTCGAAGTCTCGACCGACAAGGTCGACACCGAGATTCCGTCTCCCGTCGCCGGAATCCTGCTCGAGATCAATGCGCAGGAAGACGACACCGTCGAAATCGGTGGCCAGCTGGCCGTCGTCGGATCCGGCGCACCCGCCGCGGCTCCGGCACCCAAGGCTGCTCCCGCAGCACCGGCCGCACCGCCGGCGCCCAAGGCTGAAGCACCCAAGGCCGAAGCGCCCAAGCCTGCTGCCGCACCGGCTGCGCCCGCTCCGAAGCCTGCTGCAGCTCCCGCACCGGCGGCTGCCCCCGCAGCTTCCGGCGACAGCAGCCCGTACGTCACCCCGCTCGTGCGCAAGCTCGCGACGGATAACGGCGTCGACCTCGCGACCGTCACCGGCACCGGCGTCGGCGGCCGCATCCGCAAGCAGGACGTGCTCGCCGCTGCCGAGGCCAAGAAGGCTCCCGCCGCCGCTGCTCCTGCTGCTGCAGCACCTGCGGCCGCACCGGCCGCCACCGCAGCCGCAGGCGTCCGACCGGAACTGGCACACCTGCGCGGAACCACGCAGAAGGCCAACCGCATTCGGCAGATCACGGCCACCAAGACACGTGAGTCGCTGCAGAACACCGCTCAGCTCACGCAGACCTTCGAGGTGGACGTCACCAAGATCGTCGCCCTGCGGGCCCGCGCCAAGGCCGGCTTCATCGAGCGCGAAGGCGTCAACCTGACGTTCCTTCCGTTCTTCGCCAAGGCAGTCGTCGAGGCGCTGAAGTCGCACCCGAACATCAACGCCAGCTACGACGAGGCTGCCAAGCAGATCACCTACTACGACGCTGAGCACCTCGGCATCGCAGTGGACACCGATCAGGGCTTGCTCTCCCCCGTCATCCACAACGCCGGCGATCTCGGCCTTGCCGGCTTGGCCCGCGCCATCGCCGACATCGCGAAGCGTGCACGCTCGGGTGGCCTAAAGCCGGACGAGCTCTCGGGTGGAACGTTCACCATCACCAACATCGGCAGCCAGGGCGCGCTGTTCGACACCCCGATCCTGGTACCGCCGCAGGCGGCCATGCTCGGAACCGGCGCTATTGTCAAGCGTCCGATGGTGGTCACCGACGAGAACGGCAACGAGTCCATCGGCGTTCGCTCGATGATCTACTTGCCGCTTACCTACGATCACCGTCTCGTCGACGGTGCCGACGCGGGCCGATTCCTCACCACTGTGAAGCAGCGGTTGGAAGAAGCCTCGTTCGAAGCTGATCTGGGCTTGTAAGCATCTGCTCGGCCGGCCGGGGCGTCATCTCCATCAGGAGGTGGCGCCCCGGCTTTTTCAGTACGGTCGGATATATACGTTCGGATATCGAAGCAGGCTGAATCGAAGGAGGCTTTCCGAATGCGAGTAGTCATCGCCGGCTCGTCCGGTTTGATCGGAACGGCCTTGGTGTCATCGTTGCGCTCCGACAACCACGACGTCGTACGTCTGGTGCGACGGTCGACCGCCGGCCCCGACGAATCGCGTTGGGACCCGGACCACGATCGTCTGGACCTCTCCGTCTTGCAAGGCGCTGACGCCGTCGTGAACCTCTGCGGCGTCGGCATCGGCGACAAACGGTGGTCGGGTTCCTACAAGCAAGCGATTCGTGACAGCCGCATCGTCGCGACCGATGTCCTGGCCGAAGCTGTCGCAAGTCAGAAGGTTCCTGTACTCGCCAACGCAAGCGCCGTCGGCTATTACGGCGACACCGGCGACAAGATCGTCGACGAGGATTCGCCGGCAGGTACCGACTTCCTCGCCACGACGTGTCGCGATTGGGAACTTGCCACCGAGCCCGCGCGCAAGGCGGGAGCCCGCGTGGTCAATCTGCGCTCGGGCGTCGTGATTTCACCCCACGGCGGCATGCTCGGTCGGCTTCGACGCATCTATTCGTTCGGTCTCGGCGGACGACTGGGCAACGGTCGCCAGTACTTTCCGTGGATCTCACTCGAGGACGAGTGCGACGCGATCAAGTTCGCGCTCACGAATTCCGAACTCTCCGGTCCCGTCAACCTGACTGGTCCGGCCCCTGTCACCAACGCCCAGTTCAATGACGCCATGTCCCGTGCGGTCCACCGACCGGCTCCCTGGATCGTTCCCGGGTTCGCTCTCGAAGCGTTGATCGGAGAATTCGCCAAGAGCGGCATCCTCGGTGGCCAGCGAGCCATTCCCGCGGCTTTGGAAAAGGCGGGATTCTCCTTCCGCCACAACACGATCGGCGAAGCGCTGGCGGCCGCACTCGGATGATTCCGAAGTCGGGCGTAATCTCTACGTCCATGAGCAGCGCTGCCGTTTCCGCCCGGTTCTCGAAACTGCCGATCGCCGTCGAGCAACTCGGTTTGATCGACTACAACGCCGCGTGGGACCGCCAGCGTGAGCTCGCGGCAGCGCGGGCAGACGACATCGGACCGGACACGCTACTGCTCCTCGAACACCCGCCGGTGTACACGGCAGGACGACGCACGGAACCCGAAGATCGTCCCGTCGACGGCACACCTGTCATCGATGTCGACCGCGGCGGGAAGATCACCTGGCACGGCCCCGGCCAGCTGGTCGGATATCCGATCGTGAAACTGGCCGAGCCCATCGACGTGGTGCGATACGTCCGACGCATCGAAGAAGCACTGATCACCGTATGCACGAACCTCGGCCTGAACTGCGGGCGCATCGACGGCCGCTCCGGAGTCTGGCTGCCTGCCGACACTGCGAACCGACAATGGAAGCCCGAGCGCAAGGTGTCCGCCATCGGCGTGCGCGTCCAACGGGGCGTGGCACTGCACGGCTTCGCCCTGAACTGCAACTCGGTCCTGACCGGATTCGACAACATCATTCCTTGCGGCATCCGTGACGCCGGGGTGACAACGCTGTCGCAGGAACTCGGTCGCGACGTCACCGTGGACGAAGTCACTCCCGCCGTGACCGAGGCAGTGATCGCTGCTCTCGACGGAACCATGCCCGTCACCGAACGGAACGTCGAGCGCGTCACCTTCGAAAGCGCCTCGCCTACTCCGACTTTTACTACCGTTCAGTACAGCTGACGGGCTCGCCCGAACCCCGTTGCAGTAATCACCGGGCGTAGGATCACTGTCGTGACTATCGCCCCAGAAGGACGTAAGCTGCTCCGTCTCGAGATCCGAAACGCGGAGACGCCCATCGAACGCAAACCCAACTGGATCAAGACCCGCGCAAAGATGGGCCCCGAGTACACGGAGCTCAAGGGCCTGGTCAAGCGTGAAGGTTTGCACACCGTCTGCGAGGAAGCAGGCTGCCCCAACATCTACGAATGCTGGGAAGACCGCGAAGCCACCTTCCTGATCGGCGGCGAGCAGTGCACACGCCGCTGCGACTTCTGCCAGATCGACACCGGCAAGCCCGAAGCCCTCGACCGCGACGAGCCCCGTCGCGTCGCCGAAAGCGTTCAGGCCATGGGACTTCGGTACTCCACGATCACCGGCGTCGCCCGCGACGACCTCCCCGACGGCGGCGCCTGGCTCTACGCCGAGACCGTCCGCAAGATTCACGAACTCAACCCGGGCACCGGCGTCGAGAACCTGGTTCCGGACTTCAACGGCAAGCCCGAACTGCTCGACGAGGTCTTCGCCTCACGCCCCGAGGTCCTCGCACACAACCTCGAGACCGTCCCCCGCATCTTCAAGCGGATCCGTCCGGCCTTCCGGTACCAGCGCAGCCTCGACGTCATCACCGCAGCACGCGACTACGGACTGGTCACCAAGTCCAACCTGATCCTCGGTATGGGCGAAACCCCGGAAGAGGTCACCGAGGCGATGGCAGATCTCCACGCCGCCGGTTGCGACATCCTCACCATCACCCAGTACCTGCGCCCCTCGCCCCGGCACCACCCCGTCGAGCGGTGGGTCAAGCCCGAGGAGTTCGTCGCACACTCCAAGGCTGCAGAAGAGATGGGCTTCGCCGGCGTCATGGCCGGCCCGTTGGTTCGCTCGTCGTACCGCGCCGGGCGCCTGTATGCGCAGGCCATGGCACATCACGGCCGTGAACTTCCCGAGGCGCAGCGTCATCTCACCGAGGGCGGAGACGCTTCCCAGGAAGCCAGCTCGCTCATGGCGCGCCTGAATCGCTGATCCACTTTTTTGCTGTGCGCCTTTATTAACCGCGGGCGGTTAGTAAAGGCGCACAGCAATGGACGTATCCTGGGTACATGGCGAACGGCAGCAAATCCGGTAAGGGCAAACCCACCAAAGAGGCAAAGGCTGCAGCGAAGGCTGCCCGCAAGCAGGCTTCCAAGGAACGTAGAACTCAGCTCTGGCAGGCATTCCAGATGCAGCGCAAGGACGACAAGCTCCTCCTGCCGCTGATGATCGGCACCCTCGTCGGTGCGGCTCTGGTCTTCTTCCTGGTCGGTCTCATCTGGGGCCTTCAGTGGTTCCTGCTGCCGATCGGCATCGTTCTCGGTCTCCTCGGTGCCTTCATCATCTTCGGTCGCCGCGTCCAGAAATCGGTGTACAAGAAAGCTGAAGGTCAGGCCGGTGCCGCTGCGTGGGCCCTCGACAACATGCAGGGCGCGTGGCGCGTCACGAACGCCGTCGCCGGCACCACCCAGCTCGACGCCGTTCACCGCGTCGTCGGACGGCCGGGTGTCATCCTCGTCGCCGAGGGTTCGCCGCAACGCGTCAAGGGCCTCCTCGCTCAGGAGAAGAAGAAGACCGCTCGCCTCATCGGCGACACCCCGATCTACGACATCATCATCGGCAACGACGAGGGCCAAGTTCCGCTCTCGCAGCTTCAGCGTTACCTGAACAAGCTGCCTCGCAACATCGACACAAAGCGTATGGACAACATCGAAGGTCGCCTCGCTGCGCTGAGCGCACGCGGCGGCGGAGCAGCGCTTCCCAAGGGCCCGATGCCCGGAGGCGCGAAGATGAAGGGAATGCAGCGAACCATTCGTCGTCGCTGACACTCCCCCACAGCAAAACGAAAGACCCGGGCCCATACGGACCCGGGTCTTTCTTCGTTCGAGAAGTTTGTGTCAGCGCGACTTCACGAGCAAAGTGCCGGTCGCGCGGTCCTGCATACCGCGACCGTCGATGTCGGTGATGGTCGCGGGAATGACGAACACCAGCAGCGCCTGACGTCCCAACGCGCGCAGGAAGCCCACTCGGATCGGGCCTTCGATTCGCGCGACCTGAAGTCCGAGGACGAACTGCCCCGGGGTGAAGTTGAACAGCGCCACGGTGACGACACCGACGGCGAACCACACCATCAGCGTGACCGTCGAGGTCATGCCGTCGAAGAAGTCACCGGTGATGAGCGAGGCCACTCCCACGGCCATCACCCAGTCCACCAACAGTGCCGCGATACGACGGCCCGAACCGACCAGCGAACCCGGACCCTCCTGAGGGAAACCGAGGAGCTCGCCGCGGTACGACTGCTCACGGCCGTCCGCGCTCTTCGGCAAAGCTGCTTGTGGCCCAGAGAGCCAAGTTCCGGTGATACGTGCCATGCTGTCCAGGATAGGCGTCGCAGCACCGTAGTCCAGATTTGCCGGGTTTTAACTGTGTGGCCGGTCACATGGACTTCGGAAATCCCCAGGATGCTGCGACGCGTAACACTGCCGAAACAAAGGGTTGACGAGCGGGCAACACCAGCTCCCTACCGTCTGCCTCGACGGATTCAACCGACATCACTTGGCTGAAGCGACTTAAGGAGCACAAGCGTGGCGTTCACCACGGCCGAAGAGGTCATCAAGTACATCGCGGACGAGAACATCGAGTACGTCGACATTCGGTTCAGCGACCTGCCCGGCGTCCAGCAGCACTTCTCGATCCCGGCGTCTGCTTTCAACCAGGACGTGTTCGAGGACGGCCTCGCATTCGACGGATCTTCGGTCCGCGGATTCCAGTCGATCCACGAGTCCGACATGATGTTGCTTCCCGACGTCACCACGGCGCAGATCGACCCCTTCCGCAAGGCGAAGACCCTCAACATCAACTTCTTCGTGCACGACCCGTTCACCCGTGAGTCCTACAGCCGCGACCCGCGCAACGTTGCCCGCAAGGCCGAGGAGTACTTGGTCAGCACCGGCATCGCGGACACCGCATTCTTCGGCGCCGAGGCCGAGTTCTACATCTTCGACTCGGTTCGCTACGACTCCGGCATGAACTCCGCTTTCTACGAGCTGGATTCCATCTCCGGTTCCTGGAACACCGGCGCAGAGACCAACGCCGACGGCTCCCCGAACCTCGGTTACAAGGTTCGCGCCAAGGGCGGCTACTTCCCCGTCGCTCCGTACGACCACTACGTCGACCTGCGCGACGAGATCTCCACCAACCTGACCAACGCAGGCTTCGAGCTCGAGCGCGGCCACCACGAGGTCGGCACCGGCGGACAGCAGGAGATCAACTACAAGTTCAACACGCTGCTCGCAGCTGCTGACGACCTGCAGCTGTTCAAGTACATCGTCAAGAACACCTGCTGGCAGCACGGCAAGTCCGCAACCTTCATGCCGAAGCCGCTCTTCGGTGACAACGGCTCGGGCATGCACGTCCACCAGTCCCTGTGGAAGGACGGCAAGCCTCTCTTCCACGACGAGTCGGGCTACGCAGGCCTCTCGGACATGGCTCGCCACTACATCGGCGGCATCCTGCACCACGCTCCGTCGCTGTTGGCCTTCACCAACCCGACGATCAACTCGTACCACCGCCTGGTGCCGGGCTACGAAGCTCCCATCAACCTCGTGTACAGCCAGCGCAACCGCTCGGCAGCTGTCCGTATCCCGATCACGGGCAACAACCCGAAGGCAAAGCGTCTCGAGTTCCGCGCACCCGACTCCTCGGGTAACCCGTACCTCAACTTCGCTGCACAGATGATGGCCGGCCTGGACGGCATCAAGAACAAGATCGAGCCGATGGCTCCGGTCGACAAGGACCTCTACGAGCTTCCCCCGGAGGAGGCTCGCAACATCCCGCAGGCTCCGACCAGCCTCGAGACGGTCATCAACCGCCTCGAAGCCGATCACGAGTACCTGACCGAGGGTGGCGTCTTCACCACCGACCTGATCGAGACCTGGATCTCGCTCAAGCGTGAGCAGGAAATCGCTCCGGTCAACCTGCGTCCGCACCCGTACGAGTTCGAGCTCTACTACGACGTGTGATCCGCATCGGTCGCTGATCTGCGACGGGACCGGCTGACCTAGCCTTCCGTCCGCACAGCATCCGCAGCATCTTTAGACGAGTCCACCCGCTTGGTGATCACAGCATCGATCGCCGAGCGGGTGGACTCGTCTGCGCCCGCCGCAATGAGCAGCGAGGCAAGATAGTGGCGCAAGTCGTGGAATGTGAACTCGTCGGGAAGGTCGACGTCCCCCCGAGTCCTTCACAGCGCGCAACGCACGTTCGATCAACCACGGTCCCGCGGCATTCCCCAATCCGTTCGTCACCATGTGCTCATGGGGCCACTGCTGCACCGACGCCGACAACATGAGGCGCCAGAGACTGCGGCAATGGAATCGGCACGTCAATCCTCTGTGTCTTCAACGGCTTGTCTGGCCACTGCCGCTTCGGGTGAACTACTCCCCTGGTGAAGTCGACATCGTCGACAAGCGTCGCGGCCGCTTCGGAGATTCGAAGGCCCGCAAACGCGCCAAGAAGGATCGCCACTCGATAGTGCGCCGGCGTGAATCGGCGAGTAACCGAGGCCCGGCACAGACTGTTCCAGCCCTGAAACGTCGTTGTGGAAGCTCGAGACTACGACCCGAATAACTCGCGTTGATCCTCAGAAGCGATTCTGACGCCCGTTCCGGGTCTAATCGACTCGACGTATCTCGATTTGCTCCCGAGACTTTCTGAATCACACTGAGTAACAGACACTTTGCAGGAAGCCGGAGGAAGGTGGATAGCCCCGATAGCGCGCATACCTGCGGTGACGAGGAAGCCATCAGTGTCGCCAAGGCGGCCGTCCTTCTGTCCGGTGGCAGTTTCGACGCCGATACCGAAGCCGCCTGCCGCCGCGTTCTCAACGGCGAGAGCCAAGTCGCGCATGAGCTTTCGGCCTTCCGACCTCGGCTGCGTGGTTAGCGCGCCCGCGGCTCACACCAGGATGTGACCATCCGTCGTCAAACCGCTACTTGCAACCACTGACCTCGAGCAACTCTGCAGGAAGGTCATTCTGCATCACGACCCCGTCGCCGTCCCATGCGAAAGTCGCGGTAGCCAGACCTGTCGGGTTCGCATTCGAGTCCATCCCTCGCGGCCACTTGTACTGAACCGTCACGCTGTCGCTGGTGGAATCAATCACCGATGTAAAGCCGAAAGAACACGCCGTAGCTGTCCCTTGATACTCCCCACGGTGGAAGAACATCACGTGCTGCGGCGAACTACCGGTCCCGCCATTGGTTTCGGCGATCGCGTAGCTCAGATCGGCGCAAGGATCGAAGTTCGTCTCCCCCAGGAAAGTCCACTCGATACCGGGAATCTGAGTTGCGGCTGGCACCCGGTCGAGGCCGGCCGATATCGCCGCGACTTTCGGGGTCGTTCCGCATTTGACTGTCGCAACCGTTGCGGGATCGACAGCGTTTGCCCCACACAGCCACGGCCATCCGGTCATCTGTCCGAGATCTTGGGGTTCCGCGGAGAAACTCTGCTCGTCCCCGAACAGGGAACCGTCACCGAACTGACCACCGTTCGCAGTGTCGTAGCTGTACGAAGTCACCTTCATCGCCGGTTGCGAGGAACTTCCGCCGTACGGCGCAGTGAAATTCCAGACCTCGATCGGCCTGGACGGGTCGCCGGTACAACGAACCGCGGTCTCGGCCCCTTCACCTCGATGCAGTTTCCACTCGACGGGATTGCCTTCGTACAACGACGCGGGTGGTGACATGACGGCCAAATTCGCGTCCTCCCACGACCAGACCTTGTATGAGGCAGAGCCGCCGAGCTCCTTCGTGGCGACAACAACCTCCGCACCCGGCACACCGTCAACGTCCCACGCTCCGACAAACCCTGCCGCGTCCTGCACCTTCGGTTCGGTCAGTAACTTGGAGTCCGTACCGGCTACCGCAGCTTCGATGCCGGTAGCTGTCAGCACCACAATCTGACCACCTGCACGGCCGATCGAATCATCTTTGCTGTCACCGTCGACATCCACCACAGCCAAAGACACACAGTCCTGTTTGCCCGAACAGACATCCGGCGCGGATGCAATCGTCGTGGTCGGCGATGAGGCCACTGCGCTGTCCCCCGCTTGCGCAGCGCCTTCGACTGAATCGGACCCACACCCAGCCAACAACAATGCGGCGGACAAGCAGATAGAAATCGCCAGTTTGGTTCTCACTATGCCCCCTGATTCGGTACACAATCCGCGATCGGATTGGTGCAACTATCGAGCAGTATGGCAGTTGCACTTCAACATGCCACGAATTGCCGGATATATAGGGTTCGAGTTCACACTCCGAATAGAAACGGTGGAGGTTTCAACTGGGGACTCACTTGTCCTCTGCCGATGGATAATTCAACTCCAGGTTGGGAGGCCGCACAGTTGAAATTGGCACTCTCCGTAGTCCATGAAATGAACCGTTCCGCGAAATCGCTTCCCTCGCTTGTCGCGGCTCTTCGGGGGCACTGATCTCACCTGCGACGCCCGCGAACACGGGGTGCCACAGTCGCAGGTGAACGTTCGGTGCCGAGGTCGCCGCGCCTGAAGGTGACGCTGGTGGCTTCGTCGGGTGTCATGTAGCCGCCGGCAACGAGCACCTCGTGAATCGGTACGTCGAAGAGTGTTGCGACTTGTCTGGTCGTTGCCCGTGTCGGATAACGCATGCCGAGCCATCGCACAACGGTCGAAGGCGGTACTCCTAATTTCCGGGCAGCATCGGTGTCGTCGCTGTACGGACCTGCATCGAGTTGCTCCCGCACCCAACCCGCAAAATCGTTGTAGTACATGCTTTCCTCTAAATCCTCTCAGGATCTGGCGATGATTGAACAGACCCGAGTCCAGCGAGGTTGATGCACCAGGCCGGGTGGACGGACGCCAAACATCACCGCATCCCGCTGACACCGACCGGCACGTGGTGGCCAGAGCCCGACGGGAGATCCAGCGACACCCGGCCCCACAGTGATCGTGATCAGGGCTGCCCTGTTCTGATGCGTCGTGGGTGTCATCCTTGACGGATCGGTGTGCAGTCCTCGGCGTCGGGTGTCGGACTGGGCGATGTAGGCGGAATGTCGGGGTCCGATCGTCGTAAGCCCGCCGGGGCTGCCGGAAAGTTCGGATCACAGGGTGGGAGGAAACTCTCGGGCGGAGGCGGTGAGAACAGAGGTGGTGGATTGGCACTCCCACCGATCTCACCCCACTCGGACCCGGATAAACCGGGGGCGTCGGCGTTTTCGCTTTCGGTCCGGTGGTCGCCACTTTCGTTCTCGGGTTGGTGTTCGTCGACCGTGGTGGACGGCGTGTTCTCGGTGATCGATGGATCTGTGGTCGCGGTGCTCGCGTTGTCTGGAGCGAGAGTGAACAACATGCCGATCAGCAACCCGCCGAGTACGAGCAACGTCGAAATCAACATCAGTGGTGTCCATCGACGCGGTCCGGCGATCAAGCCCGCCGCACCTCCTGCGGCCCCACCGCTGCCGACGGCCAGCGGCGCCGCACTGGTGGGGGTGCTGCGTGCTGCAGCGACCAGCGCGGCACCTATTGCGAGTTGGGTACGTTCGCCGAGGAAGGTGAATCCGAGACCGGATCGCTCTGCTGCGACCGCGGACATCTGCCGGGTCTGCTCGGGGGCTCCCATGGCTACGAGCATCTTCGGAACCGGGTCTCGTTCCGCGACAATCGTATCCAGTGTGGCAGTGAAGGTTGCGCTGTTCGAAAGAAGTTCAGCGGAAGTGTAGCGATGCGCGGAGTCGATCGTGCCGGCGATCGGGTCGATCGCGGCGATCACGGTCTCGCTGCCGTCCGGCCAGAACGCCAGGATCGGGGACACTCCGGCCAGGGCGTCCACCGACCGGAGGTAGGCCAGGCGTGCGTCGAGGCTGTTGACCAGCTCGACGTTCCCGATGGCCGAGGAGGAGAACGATTCCGGAAGCAGATCCCGTACGTCCGCCCGCTCACACGTCACCCCGACCGAGGTCGGGTGCAGGTGGGAACGCGATGCTCGCTCGATCGCGACGTCTGCAGCCGAGGCGAGCGCGCGAGCCGATGAAGGCGCGGAGGGGACACTCCCACCTTCGCCCCACGGGTGGCGGAACTCGTCGATCGATCCGAGGAGAGGTGTATCGGCGTCCACGAGAGCGGTGGAGATGGAACTGCTGTCGAGTGCAATACCCAAGCTTTCACGCACAACTACCTCCGAGAACGTCACGAGAGTCGGGAACAAAGAAAAGAGTGCGGGGGATCATGTCAGGTTTCGGAATGCGCGTGTCGATGGTCAGAACGTCAACCCGTTCACAGTCATCGCACCGTGGGACAACACGACCTCCACCGGTGCCCGGCCGTCGACTGTGAGGCGATACGACCCGGGAAGGAGCCCGACGAACGCGAAGCGCCCAGCGACCGGCGTCACTGACCGAACAATCGCGTGAGCACACTGATCAGTTCCCTCGATCGTCACGAACTCTGCCGGACCGGAGGTAACCAGACCGGCGATGCGGCCGTCCGCCACCACCGAACCATCCGGAGTTGCTGCACGGTCGGAGACGGGGACTCCGTGCGGATCACAGACGCCCGCGGTGGTCGAGATCCGCACGGTGACCCCTTCCGAACGGACACGAACTGCTCCCCCGTCGGCGGCCACAACTACCGCGATCGGTAGCCCATCCGTCGATAACCCGGGACCCGCTGTCATGGTCACGGTCCGAATGAAATGACTCTCCTGCTCCATACTTCCTATGCGGCAGGTCAATCCGATCTCGTCGAGACCCGACCCGGCGCCGCAGTAATCCGGCACGGACATCAACGTGAATCCCCGAGGAATCGGCATCTCGATGACCACATCCGACAATGGCGAGTCCCGAGCGCCGATGTCGACCACGTATGTAACCGGATCGCCCTCTCGGACAATCCCGTTGGAGGGACCTGAATCCAAACCGGGCCCGTCACCGGCGTCGAACGGCGGACCGCCGTCGAAAACAGTCAGTCCGACAGTGAAGGGTGGGCCAGTGATCTCCTCCGTCGACAGCCGGACACCCAAGGGCGACGCCGGCGCACCGAATGAGGCTGCCCCCACTATCAGCGCCCCGGCGATGGCACCCACTCCGATGACTCTCATACGCCTGCCACACGTGCGCGGGCGGACTCCGACGGCAATCGCTTTGGACCACAGCTCTGACAAAATCGTTCTCACGACGTTCTCCTTCACTGTCTGACTTCAGGGTCCCCGACGGACACACGTGAATCACATTTCGGCGAATCGCAAGCTAATTTCAATTAGAACTGTCCGATGAGACCAACACCCATCGACAGAGGGTGATTTCACGAGTGATTCATTTCCCGTCAGGGTGAATTGATGAATGAATCAGCGCGGAACTCCGCGATGCCGACGACTGACTCGTGATGGCAGTTCGAGGGATGCTCGAAGGCCTCACTGAATTCTCCGTTGTCGGGCGGTTGCGACCTGGGGCGCTGGGTTCGAAAGATGACGGTAAGTCACCTTCACACTCTGGAGGTTAACTTCAAAGCGTGCGCCCGCATGATTGCATCATCCCGGTTGTGCGCGTTCAGTTTTCGGTACAGAGTTCGCAACTGAGATCTGACAGTATTGACGGAGACGTAGAGGGTTTTCGCTATCGCGACTTGGGTCATGTCTTGCTTGAGAAGTGAGAGGACCGCTTGTTCGCGATCGGTGAGGGTAACGATGTGGAGGGCTTTCGGAAAGGACTCCCCTCCGGGATCCTTACGGAACACTGCGAGGGTCTGCGAGCCAGTTGTCGCGGCGTTTTCCAACAGAGCGATGTCGGAGGCGGCGATGGTCGAGAACGGACGCAGCAGTCCAGTCTGGTCTGCGATTTTGCAGACTTTGAACCACGCCTGCGTAGCCGATTGCGGTTCTCCCAGTTCCCAGTGGGCAACTGCTTGAACGAGAAGCAGTTCCATCTGGGCGCGTGGATACGACTCGAGAGTCCAGCCGTATTGGTGACAAAGAGCCAATGCCGCCTTGTTGTCGCCGATTCGCTGACGAAGCCGTGCCACCGACGTCAGGGTCCACGGGTACGCCGCAGGATCGTTGATGCTCCCGGCCAGTGCGAGTGCCGCGTTTCCTTCTCCGAGCGCAAGCAGCAGATCGATCTCGGTAGCCTGCAACAGAGGCAGGGATAGTGAAGTGTCGGTGTGTTGATGGCTATGCGCTGAGACGGTTCTGCGCATCAACGCCAAGGCTGCGAATGGGTCGCCCCGGGTCAGGGCGTATTGACTATGCGCGTAAATGACGAAGGCCCACAGTTCTTCGGCTTCGGACGGATGCCCCAATTCATCCAGCGTGCTGATTGCCTCGTCGATCGAGAGGGAGTCGAGCGACGTCAATGTTCGTGCGACTAGTCCTGCTGTGCGCAGGATCGGTTCGAGCCGGCCGCCGTGATCGGTATGTCGTTGTTCGCATTCTGACCAGTGCAGTGAGTGGAGAGGTTCGCCCACCATCGCCCAGTTCAATGCGATAGTGCTTGCGGCAGCGCGGGCGACAAAACCGATCTGCAGCGAAAGACCATCCTGGTAGGCCAGATGCGCTTCGATGGTGGATTCGGCGAGGAGCCCGTTGAGCTGATAGGTGATGGCCCATTGGGCTCGCATGAACGGCAACTGTCGGCTGACGACGTTCGAGTTGTCTTCGAGGGCGCGACGGCTGAGATGAGACAGACGATGCGCCACAGCCGCGGATTGTTCGTAGCGGCCGCTCAATCGGAGCATGATCGACTCGATACACCCGACGCTGAGCGCATCTTTCGCCGTATCGATTGCGTCTTGGTCGGATAACATGGTCGGTGGATCCGCTAAAGCGCCGAGCGTGACGACGGGGTGCCCGTCGAACAATGCGCGAATTGCGTATGCGACGGGGTGTTTAGCTGCCATCTCCGGTGGAATTCTTCGCAGCGCCGAACTGAGTCTGTCGACATCGTCGACGAGCATCTCCACCCAGTACTGTTCGGCAATGTCGATCGCCAGAGTCCAGTTCTGTGCGTCGAGAGCGCAGTCGAGTGCGAGAGTCTGTCGGCCGCACTCGATCAGAGCGTCCGCCAGGTAAGACAGGTGCGCTGAGCTATCGATGCCGGCTGTGGTGCGGAGCCGGAGAATGGAGCGCCGAATTGCCGACGGTAGCTCCCAGGTCTCTTCTGGTTCGGATTCGACTCGGTCGTAAAGCCCGGCCGCTTCGAGGACAATCAGCCGCGTACGCACCTGCGCAACCGTATCTTCGGACGATGACACCAGCCGCGCGAGTTCCGAAGTGAGGGTGCTTGCGTACGCGGTCGCGAGTACGAATTCGAGTTCGCCCAGCTCTTCGGCGAGAGCCAGCACATGATCAGCTGTGTACTTGTCGACCGCTCGGTTGACCAGACGCTCAACGACCTTTTCGCGATCGCTGCAGTTGTCGAGGTTCTTGATCGCAGCGACAGCCACTCGCACCAGCGCGGGTATCCCTCCGGTGAGGGCAGCAACACGTTCCGTATCACCAGCAGCGGCTGGCGTGTCGGTAAGAGCCAACAGCTGTGCGGTATCGGTTTCCCTGTACCGCAGCGCCTTCGCCGTGATGACGTCATGATCCACGCCGATCTGGCGTGGCCCGGAAAACATACCGGGCCCGGACAGAGTCACGATGATGTCCACCTCGGGGCATAGAGAGAGAAGACTGGTCAGTTGATCGGCCAATCCTCCGGCATTGATCAGGTCGGGTCTGATCAGGACGAGAAGAACTGGCCGCGAGGTATTTTCGAGTAAATGGACGACAGTGGTGAAGATCTCGCGGACGTCGCCGGAAGCGGCAGACGAACCGGTGACGCCGGCATTGCGAAGCCGGGCGAGTACACCGGACCAGTACGCAGCGGGGGTGACCACGCTCTGCGCTGGCGCATCAACCCACACAACAGTCCGCTCGGTATCGGGGGAACTACGCAACCAAGACGCGATCAATGCGGATTTCCCGTGACCGCTCGGCGCTCGAATAATGGTCAGCGCTCCGCGGCGATCGAGTCTCGCAACCAACTCCGACCGAAGGGGCGTCCCGATTGACCTGTGCCTGATCATATTAGTTGTCCGATCACTATGTTCCCTCGTCACTGCAGGAGAGCGACACCCGTTTCGTGCTCATTAATTCGCTCCAGTAGCCGTCCGCGTGGGGGTGATTTCCCGCCGGAAGGTCTATTAAATTCGGGAAGCGTAGACGTAGTTGGAGTGTTCGTTGTTCGTGTGGTGGTGCGCCGGTGCCAGCATCGACGATGCCGCGGTATCGCCGACGGTCGCGGACCAGGTCCATCCGAGTACGGGGCGGACGACGCATCTGTGGACGAGTTGTGTCTATCGATGGTGGATGTGCGCCCGATTAGGCGGCGTCCGCGTAGAGGTAGACGTTGTCCAGGTAGTTTCCGATGCCGTCTTCGTACTCCAATTCTCCCCCGCAGGTCACCACTGCAAGTTTGCGGGGCCCCTCTAAGCCGTCGAGGACGCCTTCTTCGATCCCGTCGGCTTTGGGTCGGGAGACGACGGCGGTCACTCGCCATGTTGTGGTGCTGCCTGAGGTACTGGTGGTGTGGATTTCTTGCCCGGGGGTCAGGGTTCCGAGGTCGAAGAGCGCGCCATTTCCTTGTCTTGCGAGGTTGACGTGTCCGGCAATCAGTGTGGTACCGGTGGTGGCCTCCAAAGGTGCACCGTCGAGCCAGATCCCGACTTCTTTGACATCTCCGGGCGGGGTGAGGACACCGTTGATGACAGTGGCGTCGACGATGGGTGTGTCGATGTTGATCGGATCCAGTGACAATGTGCCGTGGGTGGTGGTTGCCGCCGGGATTGCGTCGTGTGATGCTGCCGAGGACGTCGTCGCGGTAGCAGTTGTCGGATCGCTGGTGTCGCGGGTTCCGAAGTAGACGTCGACCGATCCGACGATGAGGGCCAACACGGCAACTACGGCGAGCAGAATGCGCATGCGGTTCCCGCGTCGAGCTGGGTTTTCGGTGCCGGATTCGGCGAAATAACGCCTGCCGGAAGAGTTGTCGTTGTTGTCGGGATTCACCGGTATTCTCCTCACCTGGTGGTGCGCCCGTGCTCGGCATCGATATTCTTCACCGATCGATGCCGAGCACGGGTCACTGTTTGCTTCGGAACGAGCGCGGCCTCTAGGTCCTGCTGCGCCTGATTGCGATGACTCCACAGCCGGCCACGGCGATCACGCCAAGCCCGGCGACTGCGATTCCTATGTGAGGTCCCGAGCTCTGATCTGCCGTTCCGCCGTCGATCGCTGTCGGACGCCCACCGATGGTGCCGGTAGGTGTCGAATACCCACCGGGATGGCCACCGTTATTCGTCTGCCCTCCACCATTGTTCGGTGCGGGATTGACGTAGGAGGGGGCGCCTCCTTGTGTCGGGCCGCCGGAACTCCCCGTACCACCTGGAATGGGGATCGGAATCGGGATCGGGATGATCGCCGTATTCGTCTTGGTAGTGGTGACCGGCGTAGTAGTGACCGGCGTAGTAGTGACCGGCGTAGTAGTGACCGGCGTAGTAGTGACCGGCCCGTCGAGGAAGGTCACCGAAGCATCGTCGGAAAGCCGGGCTGGGAGTTCCGATTCGAAGGACGCGAACACCTGGCACACTGGATCGGCTTGGTTCCAGCGAATTTTCTCATGCGAGTTCGGCTGCCCAGCAACGGAAATTGTGACATCGCCAGGAGTTTCGGCGGTGACGCACAGGCGAACCTCCGTGCCGGCGGTGCCGGTACCGGCGACTGTGAGGGTGTTGCCCGTCAAAGTCGCGCCGGCGCCCGGTTCGCACAAGGTCACCGCTGCCGTCGCAGGAGCGGTTACGGTCAACGGAATGCCGTACAGGTTGGTCGACACCGAGAACGTCGCCGTTTCACCGGCCCCGATCTCTGAGCGCTCCGGTGCGGAGACCGTCAGCGCCGGGGTCGACTTCATGATCGCAAGAATCCGCTCCCGCTCTTCCTGCCCGAGGTTCTCCTGGCAGACTTTGCCGGCACCGTTCCCCGACGCGCACCACACCAACTCCTGGCGATTCGAACGGTTCCAGGAATTGCCGTTGTCTGCGATCCCGGCCACACCGTTTTCATCGATGTAGGTATGTGGGTTCTGCAGAAGGTAGCTGACGAGCAGTTGCTGGTCCTCGCTCAGCCGCGGATTCCCCGAGAGTTGCTTCGCTGAACCGGTCACCACCCACTCGGTCCCGGTCCAATAGCCCGATTCTCCGTCCGGGGTTGTCTGACCGCAAACATCCAAATGCTTGTCGGTGCAGTACATCCACTCCGACGTCGGCCCAACTCCTGGAACTTCGAAGACGCCGCACACCGTTCCCGGTGCGATCGCCTCCATGACGTCCGGGTGTCGGTTGTAGTACATCGGCACTATTTGACCGTCGTTGTAATCGGCGAGACGAGCACGATCGATGTCGAGATCGCCCACACCACTACCGTTCGTGTTTTCGCACTCCGACGCGGTGAAGGCCTCACGAGGTGGCACGACAGGCGCCGCGCCAGCCGGCGCGGCCAGGGCTGCAGTGATTCCGAACATCAAAACGATCATCGACAGCACCGAACTCACTGTGAGCCAACCAGGTCGGCGGGGTCTGGTCCCGTAATGCGAATTACGCATGCAAGATTCTCCTTCTGGATACAGAGCGGGTTCAAGAAAATGCTCGCCTCAGCGGAAGAATGATCGGGTTGCTGTGCGATTGCCAGAATTTAAATCCGCAATCACGATTCATGTCAAGCGGACCTCACCCATAACGGCCGCCATTGATGCAAATGTCCCCTCGCCAGGGGTCATACTATTGACACTTAATAGTTAGCAGTCCTATTGTGACGGCTGATCATTTAGCATTCGGCGTCCCACTCTCAATGCAAGACAATAAACCTGCTTTGAACAGCCATACACGACGTTAGTTACAAAGGGCTTGTTACGTTAGTGGAATGATACCTTGCGGTATGCAGCGAACAATTCCTGCGTCAGGGCTCGATGAGCCCTTCCTTCCATGCGATCTTGCCGAAGTCCAGCTGCGTCTTCAATGTAACGCCGGAGGCTGAATATTTCTTTCGTGTCCGGTCGAGGTATTGTTTCGCTGTTTCTTTGCTGATGTTCATAGCTTCACCGACTTGTTGTAGCGTGAGCCCGGAGGCGTACAGCAGGAGTGCACGTTCTTCCTGGACGCTCAGCTTCGGTCGGTTGGAGTCCCCAGCGATAATTGAAGCGAGTTCGGGACCCATCCACTCTTCCCCGCGGAGTGCTGCGTGGATCGCTGCCAGAATGGCCTCCTCGGAATCACGCTTGCCCACGATTGCCGAAACTCCTGCCTTTATCATGCTTTGCACTAAGGATGGAGAAGCGAGCGCGGAGAGCACCACTATACGTAAGCCCGCCTCCAGAAGCTTGCAGACCAGTTCGACGTCCACATTGGGCTGTCGCTCCACCATCAGGTCTAGGACGAGAAGATGGGGGCGTTCGTTTCGCGGGACTGATCTGGACCATGCCAAGAACTCCGGTGCCGTCTCTCCGCTGAAGACCAATTCCAGCCCCGAACTGTTCAGAAGTTCCTCAGTCCTTACTCGTTGGAGTCTGTGGTCTTCGACAACCGCCACGCGGAACCTTGGCGTTCTCGCTGTGTTCATATGGGCCCTTGATCCTCTGCGGTTGTAGTCGGATATGAGACGCTTCTGGAATCCATCTAGCCTATAAGCTAGTTCGAAGCAACTCCGGAAGGCACAAGGCCGATTCAGACATCTTACTGTCCGACCTGCTCCTCCCCCATGCTTCGCCGGACTTGATCCAGTCCGCGGATATTGGTTCGAGCGAATTGATTTCGGCCTGGCGGTCGCTGGTGATGCCGGCTCGTGCGCCGGAATCGACCTCGGTCTGCCCGATCAGCCAGTGCACGGTCTTGCCGCCGATGTGCTCACGCTCTGCGTTCATCTTCGCTTGCGCGGGTCTGGATGGATGGTCTCTGTGTTGTTGAGCGATCATCCGCACGACCCGCTCGCGGCTCGCAAGCTAGATATCCTTGTGGATAGTTGTATCCTTTCAACTCGCTAGACTGCGGCACCAAACCTGGGGGCGGTCCACTACCGTGGGGATGAGTGAACTGCGCTAATCCCTTAACCTCGGGGTATCGCGGCGCGGCTGAGAATGCTGCCGATCCGCGCGGCATGCGGTTGTAGAATCGCCACGCTTCGCAGCGGATGCCGTCGAGATCGAGTTTCCGGCGTGTCCGACCGTGATTCCGACAAAGAAGATAATGGGCTATACAATTGATTACTCGTTGTCCATCACGAATGGAATTCCGAACTTGAGAAAACTCTTATCGACGACATTCCGGTTACCGCTATTTGCCATATTTTTCACAGATCTCAGTGATCGAGGATCTGAATCAGAGAGCACCCTCTCCACTGCGGTGGAGACTCGTTCGATCCTCAGGGCCTTCCGTCAAGGTGCACTTACCTTCACTGCACTCTGGCAATGCGTCATGGTGTTCGCCGCCTTCGGCACCCTCGGCCGGGATGGTCTCATACTTGCCGTCGCGGTGGCACTTGTCGGAGTGATCGCGCTTCTCGCGCGCTCCGCCCCACATCTGGACCCACTGATTTCGGCTGCGATGGTGGGCACGGGACTCTGGGCCTACCTCGCGAGCGGAGATATGGATTCTGCTCTGGTTTTTTCCGCATGCTGGCAGATCAACTTCGCGACCTGCCTGGGAATAATATTAGTGCTCCGCCCCTACGGAGTTCCTCTCACCGCCGCTTTCTCCGTGATGCTAGTCACGATCCTGGCTCTCGCTCTTCCTGAGTGGGGAATGGAAACGTTCTTCTCGATTCTGGCTACTCAGCTATCAATCATTGTCGGTGTCCGGTGGGGAGTATCACGACTTGTCGGTATCGCATCCGAAGCGGATGCGATCGAATCCCGTAAAAACGCCGCCCTGCGGCGGATCCGATTGGTCGAACGTGTGAGCATGGAACTCGCCGAGGAGTCTCGCATGCTTCACGACACGGCGATAAACACTCTCGGTGCCATCGCAGATGGTAGCGCCGACATGGCCGGTCATCGATACATACAAGAACAATGCCGCCGCGACGTGACCATGCTCCGTGCGCTACGAACTCGGACGGCCCGGCCAATCCCTGAGGGGCTGGAGGAGGTCTTTCATCACCCTGGATTTACTATTCGTCGAAGCGGGATCACAGATGACGAAATCGCTCACTGTAATCAGCTTATTCCCGCATCTACCGTCTCCGCGGTCGTATACGCCGTCCGCGAAGCAGTGAAAAATTCTGCCAAACACTCCGGTGCCGATCATGCACTGATCCAGGTTCGAACATCGGCGGCCCGACTGACTATCGACATCAGTGACAGTGGTCAAGGTTTTGATCCCCGGACGCACAGCGATGGCCGTGGCATCGCTGAATCGATTGTCGGTCGCGCCCGCGACAACGGATTTCATGCCGTCGTCGACTCGCGCCCCGGAGTGGGGACCCTCGTCACCGTTATTGTGCCACTGGATCAGACAGGCACCGGATCGCGCTATCCGAAAGTCACCGAAGGTGAGAAGGACTCAGCGTGGACGTCCACCGTCCAGCTTTACGAGCGTTCGAGCGAACTGTGGGCGATCGGCGTTACTGCGGTCAGTGCAATCCTTACGGCCGCAGGAGGTACCAACAACCACTTGGCGCTTTTCCCGATGATCGCTTTGATGGCCGCTGCCTGTCTCGTCTACCGCTTTGTCCCGGGTTTCCGAGGCCACCGTCTCGCTGGCCTCGTTCTGGCCCCTATCGCCGCCACCGTTTTCGTATTGTCTGCCGCAGCAGTCGAGTTCGGTAGCGACGGTGCGTTCCACTGGCAAGCTCTTGCCCCCACCGGGCCATTCGTCCTCCTTCTGTCGGTAACGACTAGACGGTCGATGCGGGGTTTCGCCGCAGTGTTCTGGACATTGGCAGTCCTCGCGACTGCTGTCGTGGGTTTTTCGTATTCAGTGGCGGCAGCGCAGATCGTGGTGATGGCCGGGGCGGTTGGGATCGGTTTCTGCGGACTATGGGCGCTGCTGCAGCACCTTCTTGCGACTTTCGGCAGAGAAGCCGCGAGATCAGAACGGGAAGCGCACGAAGCGTTGCTCCAGGCCGAAGTCGAGGAAGCCGCGCAGAAGAGCAATCAGAGGTGGATGGACGCGGGGCTCGAGTCGGCGATCAATTTGCTCGACGAGATCGGGCGGATCGCTCGGGATCCAGCTTCGCAGTCGACGCGTCGAGCGTGTGGGGCCGAAGAGCGGTACCTACGGCAGCTAATTCACATCAGCCCACATCTTGTAAACCTCAGTCGGGCCTTTCCTGCGACACTCGCACGTGCCCGCGACCTCGGCGTGTCATTCTTCTTGCAGCTCGGCGATGTTGACATCAGGCAAGAGGAAACCGCCCAATCCGTAGCTACTTACATTCAGGGCATCTTGGGGAAGCTCAATCCAGGGGACGAACTACGCGTATCACTCTTTCCTGTCGGTGATTCGCTCCAGCTAACCCTATTGGGCAACGCGATCACCTCGCCCGACTTTCCCTTCGCAAAGGTCACTCACGCCGACCTGGGAGCCGTCAACCTCGTTGAAATGACGTTCGCCTGAGCCCGAGCTTTCGTGCGTCCAGCGGAACAAGTTCGAGTGAGGCGGTGCGAGTCTCGCACGCATTGGCGGCGCGGAGGTCACGTACATCCGGTTTGGTCCCGAGATCGACGGATATCCCTCCTAAAAACATTCTTTAGGTGAACTTGAATATCGTTGCATCAGTTCCACTTCCGTCGTTTGATCCGGCTCACCTGCAAAGGGGAACCGAACGCAGCAAACGCGGCATATACGACCTCCGGCGCCGCAACGTTTTGAGCGGGATTGTCCGCGGACCGGCCTAGCGCACCCGCGCCATTGCCGATGTCATCCGAATCGATCTCGACCGCAACTGGAACCTCGTCAAAATCGATGAGAGGATTCGCGACGCCGAGTATGCCGTACTGCCGTTCACGCTGTGATTTTCTCGTGTTGAACTCCCAGGTCAGGGGGCGTACTTCCAGTCGAGTTGGCCGTCGACCACTGTAGGTTTCCAATATTTGTCAAATTTCGAGCTGGTCTCGAGGCTGTCCGCGAGATCGGTAAGCATCGCGCTGAGGGAGACCCATCGAGGGCCGGCATCGTCTGCATTGACCTTGTCAAACTCGGTCACACACCCGTAGAGGTCACCGGGACGGGTATCGACGAACAATAGGTAACCGTCGAGCCCCGCGAATGGAATGAACTCCGGCGTATAGGTGAATACCGCCGTGCCGGCTGTTGTTCCCTCCGGCGGCTCGTACTCCTCGATCTCATTCGTTTCGGCATAGACATCGAGTTCCATCTCCCGCTCCTGGACAACCCGCTCGAGGTCGAACAGTTCACGGCCCGGGAGAAGCCGAACGAACTCCTCAGACGGAAACCCGTTGATCTGTTCGTAGAACTCGATCAGTTCGGGCGGCCACGTAGTACCGGTGGATTCGGCACCATCTGCGATCTGGGCCGGGGTTGCGCAGGCAATGGTGACAGGAGAGAGATGCGAGTGCAGCCACGCCGCGATCCGTACCCATTGCTCCGCTACCGATCCAGCGGGTGTCGAGGATCGGGTGATCGGTTCGGACAGTTGAACATCTGGCTGCATGGTGACCTCTCGTCTGCTGTGTGCGACATCCGACGAAACAACTGCTCTTTTCGGGGATCGTATTGTCGTTGTCAATGACGAACATATCCAAGGAGCAACCCGCATGACCAAAGTGACCGGTTCAGTGAGGGTTTGGCACGCAGATCAAGGCTGGGGTGTATTCGACTCCGCGAAGACTCCCGGCGGATGTTGGGCCGACGCCAACGAAGTGATGCCGATGGAGCAACCACTCGATCTGCACCCCGGCTCACCGGTCAGGTTCGCCTGGGTCGACATCAGCCCGGTGCTGATCGAAGGCTTCCACTACCGAGCGCACTCCTTCTACCCGATCGACGAAACGCTGGACCTCGACGACGAAGACTACGAACTACTCGATCTCGAAGACTCAGCCATCCTCGATGACGAACCGCCCTGGTCCGAGCAAGATTTCGTTCCGCTTGGGGAACCGCCGAGCGCGGTGCCACAATTCATCAGTCGAAAGGAACTCAATACGGGCGCGGACAGATCACCGGTGGTCGGCGATGATCCCTGGCGTCAGAACGAACCACTGACCGGCGAGTTCGAAGCCCTCAACCACAATGCTGCTGCTCCGCAGCTCGTCCATCACAATCCCGAGTTGGTGGCGATGATCATCGCCATGAGTGAGCCCGACCAGCGACGTGTAGCGCGTTGGTGCGTCAACAAGGCCTACGAACGTTCCGGACTGGCAGATCTGGAATGGGTTGCGCCGGCACTTGCAGCATTCAATCGGGGCGATCCGGACATGCCTGCGCCGTTTCACGATCTGACGGACGCGGACGCGCGGTGGGCTGCGGAGGGATATCCCTCGTCTGATCTGTACCGGGGCGAGATCCGGTCGCTGAGTGAGCTTCGCAGTCCGTTCGACAACGACCAAGGATCACTCGCCTACAGTGCGCTGCCATCGTTGTTCCGTGCACGTCAATCCGATGCTCTCTCAGCAGTTATCGGGGCCCTGTCGGACGCTTCACACACCTTCGGCCCCTACGTCGACGAACTTCACCGCGCTCTCCTTGAGGAATTTCGCGAACCGAAAACCACTGCGAAATGAAAGTGGCTGCCAGTAATGATGCAACTCTGGTGTGGTCCGCTCGCCGCACTGTCGGGTGGGGTCTCAACCGTTCGTAGGATCGGGACCCCGTCTGACCAGTTCAGGCAGTGACGATTCGAACGAGCACGAGTCCATTCGTAGTCAATTGCTTTCCCCCACAGTCGATTCTGACGACCCGACGAAGCGAAATCGAGTCGATCTAGCTAGAAGCTCTCCCCGACGCTCAGAATCGCGCGCGGTCTCGACCCCTGCCCTGCCCCTTTGATAGCGACGTCAAACCATCGAACATCGCTAAACGCATCAGCCGCACTCTCCAGGTTTGCGATCGACACCCTGTAGTGCCACTAGCCACACTTCCTGGGTCAGCACTCCAGTGAACGGGTTGAGCGCCCGCAACTCTCGTCCAGACTCGCTATCTGCGAGCGATGCGGACTCCATCCAATCGAACGGGGCTTTTTCGACATAGATTGATATGGGGACACCAGTCAGCTTGGAGGCACGCCTGACATCCTGGACGAAATCGAAGTCAGCGGTGAAGCTGGTGACCATCGGCCTCGGCGGCAGCACCTTGGCGCCTCTGAGCTGTTTCGAATTCGGGTCGGATCGTTTCTGGCGAGGCCGTTTCGGCAGAGGAACTTCCGAAACATCCGCTCTCTGCCCAGCCGTCTGATCAATCCATGCTTGGAGCGCCGATCTGATTACGCTGCTCCTCGAAACGCCGAGATACCTCGCGGTAAGGAAGCTGTCCCTGGCCACCGGCCGTTCCATTGGCACACTTATGTTGCGCTTTCCATATATTGCGGTCACGAGATGACCGTAGCTCCCACACGTTTGCTTGGAAAGCACCCAGTCACGAATCCCATCGGAAGTTCTTGACTCAGCCTTGTGGCATCGAACTAACTAGCATCAACGAGAGAACGCCTAATCGAGAATCGAGGGTAGACATGACTGAATCAGCAAACTCCTACAGCGATATCGTGTCCTTCAAAGAAGAACTGCATCAAATGTTTTCGTGGGTATCGGACACTGAAGCCGCGAACCTGCTGTACCCCAATCACTCCGACGCAGAGCTCAGACTGGAGTCACTCAGAGGAGAAGGCGCACTAATCCGTCTTCCCCGTGGACTGAACTGGGAGTATCCGAGATTTCAATTCGACCTTGCAGCAGGGGCGGTCATTCCAATCGCCGCCCACGCAAACGTGGATCTCAAAGCGGAAACGGATCCGTGGGGAGCCCTCGCCTGGTGGGAGACCCCGATTCGCATCGCGGGCGCCCAGACTCCGCTTGAACTTTTGGCTCGTGGGCAGCTGACCACCAGGTTGGTCGACAACCTGACCGCGATGCGGCGACAGGCAATGTAGTCCCCGACCATGGCCGGATTACCAACCGCTGTCCAATCAAAGACGAAAGCTTCATCGTTCGATTGCGACGAAATCTGCCCTAACAGCACTCCATGGATAGGACCTTCACATTTGAAATAGCTGTCGTTCGGTCGCTCTAGTCTCAGAGTAAGATACCTGAGCGACAAGGGGTTTCATCATGTCGATTGAACCGATGCCGGAATTCGATGCAGACTTCCGGATGATCTTCGTCAGCGGCTTCTACACGGTCTATGTTCCCGGACTTGGGATTTCGGCCACTGACTCCAACTCCGACAAAGCGACCGACAAGTTAGTCCGACAGTTGCGGCAGTACGCATACTGGTGGAACCACTCCGACGACCCCACCTCGGAGCATCCGGAGCGGAGCGGGGCACTTGTGGCCCAGGTAGACGGACTGAGCGACGAGGAGATCGTCGAATGGATCAACCGCGAACCGGACCCGTCCAGAACTTTTCTCCCGGCACCTGCAGCCTCCACCTATCAGTTCGCCGGCTTTGAGGCCTTCCTCGACGACAACGGCGCGTTTGTGATCGTCGCACCAGATCTCGGCCTCTTATCGGGTGAACAGACTCTCGCGGAATCCGTCGCAGACATGACGCACGCCGTGATCGACTACGCGGACGAATGGTTGGCCCGACCAGAACTTCGAACCGCGAGAGGCCACATTTCGAACGAAGACGTTGTCGCAATGATCCGATCGATGAGCTGGCCAGAGGTATATGAGTGGGTGATCGGCGAAATCAGACCAGATGATGCCGTCCAGGGCTTGGCAACTCCCTCGGGATCCGAAGCTGCGCAACGATATCTGCAAAATCCTACGTCCGCTCCTGCGGTTCGATCTCCCGGTATTGAATCACCGAACCTGACGGAGGCACCTGATCCCGATAGTCCACCAGACCACCTCCCTCACTTTCGATGATCGCAGCGAGGTACGCACGTTCTTCCTCTGACCAGCCCTTACGCGATGTTGCCATCGGCCTTATCCGGGCCGGCGATCGCTGCACGGCGCTTGACTGCGACTCACGCTCGCTCCCCTGTCTCGCGGGCACGACGAACCAGTCCTGACCCGAGCCCTTCCCAGTCGGCGAACGATCTCGCATGAATGCTGTTCGCACGCCTATCTGCTGCGTCTATCTGACCGGCCGAATACATGTCGATCACCGTCTGTATCTCACCCATCGAACGCACCTTGTCTCCCCCAGCTAAAACACGTCCACGCACACGCGCATTCACCACCGGAGACATATCCAGTAACGTCACTCCCTCCCAGAAGCGTGATCGTCGATTACTACCGCCCCCACTGTCATTGAGTCGTTCTAACGCCAGCCGGGGATCCGATACGTAGATCATCGGCAATCCGTCCGCACCGGTGACCGCCCAATCAAGGTTGTCAGACTGTTGCAACTCTCGGAGCCTGGAAAAGATCTGGGTTGGAAGCAAAGGACCTCGATACATCTCTCTCCGCGGTCGATCCAAAATCCTTGCCGCATATCCGGCTGTTCGAAGGATCGTCCTGAACCCTGAGACATCGTCCGCTGCGGTTCCCATCTTCCGCCAACGCGTAATCCACTCGCTGGCAGCATCACTGAGCCGCACTGCTGTATCCCCCAGAACAAATCGTGCCGCCACCATCGCGGAGTAGTCGCAAATTGGCTGAAAGCCAGCCCGTTCGGCACCGACCGCATACATCAACTGATTGAACACAACGATCGAGACATTCGATTCGCCCAGCTCGGCGCGGCGGATGGTTGATTCGGAGACGCCCGATATCGCTGAAACCTCTCGCTGGCTGAAGCCTATATGCGTGCGAGCATCGATGAAGTCTTGTATAGAAGTCACTGATCGAGCGTATCCGGGGGAAAATCATCCTGACCAACAAAAGAAAGGCATTCACCACAGCGCAGGAACGTGGCCGTCACCAGAGGGCTTGGATACGAAAACAGTTGAGGTGGAAGCACGTACATCGTTCCTGCCCCAAACCCGGACGACGAGCCGGAGTTCTGCGCCCCGTCCTGGCGCCTCAGTTCGACCCAGCGCAAGCTTTCGAGATCGTTCGACTCTACGTATCGAAACGCGACCCTTTTGCAGCGAGCGTGGATCTGATCGTTTTACGTCGCGCTTATAGAGATGAGGATCGATCACCGAAAGCCTATCTCCCTCGGAACTCCAGTGGATCAGCCGGAAGATTGCACTAGGATTCGATTCAAAGTCGTACCGGTTTCGGCCACGCCGTAGTACGCGATGATGACGGCCTTGAAACTGGAGATCGACATACCCAAACCGTGCGGGAACGTCGCCGCAACCTTGTATCCCTCGAGCCACACGCTCGGATCATCTGGGATGACAGAACGCGAGTAAACGACCGCCTCGGTAAACTCGGTGATCTCGGCATCCGTCAAAGGTCCTGCGCCGTTACGGTTGTTCTCTTCCTCCTCGAGGAGAGGGTTCCTGGTCATGTCTGCTCGTCGGTGGAAGTACCTGAACATTCCACCCCCGACGACAATCCGTCATGTGCAACTTCGCTGCCACGTCATGATGGATCTCGCAACGGTGCGGGCGATCCATCACAGGTTAAAGTGACCCTCAGGTCGAAATCACCAAGGCTCTGTTTTGCTCCACTGCGCCAATACAGATTGGTCATCTCGCACTTCTTTGGAGACTGGTCCGACCCCACAGCCGCATTCACAGAAACTCTGCCAAAACTGTCAGGGCGACCCGGGATTGATTCAGAAGAAGGATCAAGTAACCTCACGTCCCACTTCTGTTCGACCTCTCCAACCAGTTCGGACCGAGCCTGTCTCTCGGTTTCCTCTGGATCCATACGCGCTCGCGACTTGTCCACCACCACAGTGATGGCGAACAGTGCAGCGACAACCCCGATCGCGACCAGCAGTTTCCTCGTCTTCAGATTGGACCTCTGCCCACGAAGACGGATCCATCCATTCTGAATCAACCAGATGAAAAGCCAGAACATCACAATCGCCAGCAGAATGATGAACTTGCCGATGAACCAATCAACGATCGGTGAATCTCTCACATCGGCAAGGAAGTGGAAATCGAGGTATTGGTCATCCATGCTTCGGTTCTCCTCGCAATTGCATGCCATGCCGGTCCTGCCGCGGGTCCTGAGCAGAATCGCAAGTGGCAGAATACGTTGCGCCGACATCACATTCGGACATCAAGCTACTCAATTCCTTCTCGACGTTCACGATGGCCTTCGCCTCTCACAGTTCCCGTCCAGCCGACGAGTGCTAGATCGTGCCTGCATCGAGCGGTGACCGCAGTACTCTTGCGCGAGCCCGCACGAAGAGTTCGTGCGCAACGAAATCGAATTCACGACGCACTGCCACCACACAGGATTCGTTCTGCTCCGGAGCCCCCGCCAGTACCGCAAAGGTGCGCTTCGTTCGTGTTTTCGTCAGGCGAGTGGTTCAGCCGAGCCATTCGGAGATGGTGGCGTTGTCGATACCGCCACCGAACGAGTGGAACACCAGCAACGCCTGCCCCGACATCACCAGGCGACCGTCCTCGGTGAGGCCGATATCGAGCATCCCCGCTTGCCCATGCACCTGACACCACACAAAGTCGGGAACCCGCAACAACCCCGACGCCGGGTCCGTATCGAGGTCCGCCGAATGAAGGGACACTTCACCGAAGACGTTGTCCTCGAGCGCTTCCGCGGTCTCACGGTCCACCAACACCAGCGGGCCCGCACCGATCAGTCCGTCGGTAGGTTGCCGGGTGAACACGAAGTGCGCCCTCTCTACCGTCGGCGGCGAGGTTGCGGTATCGACAACTGTGCGATCCCCGACAAACCCTGGCTGTTCCGGGACGACGACCCAGTGATCCATTGATTTCCCATCTCCCTGAAGTGTTGCGGTCGAAGCAAATTCGAGATTTTGCAGACGCGTGGCTAGCCGTTGCCCAAGTCGTCGAGAACGTCGGCGAACACCGAATCCGGTAGCGCGTAGTGCTCACGCACCGTGGCACGTCGATGCTCGTCGAGCCACCGCAGTGTCGTCTCTCGATCACCGGCAGCGGCTACCTCACGAAACTGTTCCCAGAACATGACAAGTAGACCTGCCGGGTCGGCAGCCCGGCTGCGGAGATAGTCGAGTTGGCTGTCGATGACCTCAAGCGGTGAGCCTGTATCGGCGATTACACGCAGGCCTGCCAAGAGTTTCCAGTTGGTACGGTGCTGTTCATCGCGAGCTAGGTAGGCGTCTTCGAACCACGCGGCAATGGCGTCGATCGGCTTCAAAGCAAACAGTTCCGTTGCGGGTCCCTGAGCCCACCGCGTGACCAGTGCCGCAGCGGAATCGGTGTCGAAGATGTCGATCTGCAGTCGCCGAAACTCTTTGTCTCGAAGCCTACTGTCCGAACTATCCTGCGTGAGGGTGATCGCACGTGGAACAAGAGGCTCGAAGAGCGGTGTGTGCCCGACAATCAGCCGTTCTCGGTTCGGGATAGGGTCGATCCCGACTGTGTCGAAGAACCATCGCACCGGAGTGTGCAGTAGTTCCGCTCGCAAACCGTTTCCGATGATGGTCCAGTTCGGGCCGAGCCTCTCCGCCGCCGCGTCCAGTACCTTCTCCCAGGCGGCACCTCTCCCCTTCTTCGGAGTCAGATCCGCGACGGCATCTTTCGCCATCTCCCGCAACTGATCCCGGTCCATTCCCAGGGATTCGAGCACCTCACTGACCGATTTCGGAGGCTTAGGCTTGTCATCACTCATCTGCATGCTTGCCCTAAAGGGCCATTCGTATCGTTTGGTAGACGAAAAGGAGCGACTGTGCACACCGACAGAGGTTCTCCGATGCGACGCGCAATCCATCGGGCTCCTCTCCCTCACGCCTACGAGTCCTCTGTATGGGAGATCACATCGGCAAACGCAGAATCCCGAAGCCCGTATGCATCCTTTACAGAACGACGTCGTTCTTCGTCCAGCCACTGCAAAGTCGCTAGTCGGTCTCTGCTTTCCGCAACCGCGCGAAATTGTCGCCAGAAACTTTGGACGTGGCCACCGACATCACGGCGAGCCAACTCCCAGAGGACGCTGTCGATGACCTCGATTGGCGAACCGGTGTCAGCTATCACCCGCAGTCCAGCCGAAATCATCCAATCCCGGCGTGGCTTTTCCTCGCGGTCGGCATAAGCCTGCTCGGCTGCAGCGACCAAGTCAGGAAGCGGCGGTGCAGCAAAGAACTTGGTGGACGGACCAAGCGCCCACCAGCGCACGATCTCCGCAGCACCGCGGGTATCGAAGATGTCCATCTGAACATTCGGTGGTGCAGAATCTGTGGGACCAGGTTGATATGAACTCTGCCGAAAGGTGATAGTGCCCGGCGTGAATTCTCTCATCAGGGGGACATGACTGAAGGTCAGCTCTTCCCGATTCGGTTTGGGATCCAACCCAATGGAATTGAACCACCATCGCACTGGTAGATGGATTAACTCCGCCTGGGTGCCAGAGCGTGCCACAACCCATTCTGGACCAAGACTGCTCGCCGCAGCCTTCAACACCCGCTCCCATGCAGAACCGCGCCCCTTCCTCGGGGTCGCCATGGCCAAGCCATCGATTCCCTCGAGGATGGAAGCCAACTTCGCTCTTCGGTCAGTACGAGATGGATCGTCAGTCACTATTTTTCCACCTTTCCTAGTACTTTCAAGATCGGGCGTGCAAACTCAGTCTGGACGGATGGTGTAGATCCACTCCAGCGGAATGCCCAACCTCGCTGCAGTCTTTTCGGCCCACTCTTGCGTTATCATCGCATCACCCGTCTTCAGATCCCAGACGGCGACGACCTCCTCAATCGCGGTCTCAATGTCGCCGCCAATCCGAAATAAGATCAGATCAGGACGGATCGAACCACCTTCTCCACGGCGCGCGATTTCGCCCAGAATTCCCTCTCTGAAGGATTCCTCGGCCCTCACCATGAACTGAGGATGCGCTTCGGCTAACGCGTGGACCAGATCGAGGTTGGTGAGTCGTTCAAAATAGATGTGCGCGACCATCCCGAGGTTCATAGGAGGAATGTTCGGATACTTCGACTGAGCGGTAGGCCAAAGTGTGTTCACCGCATCCATAACCCACTCTGCAACAAAGTCTTTGGCGGCCTGCGCGTCCGCAGGCCGCGTTGAATCAGCGGGGATCACCGCGGGAGTGTTCGGTGTCCGGGCTGGGCCTGGCTCGATAGCTGCTGATGGTGGCACCAGTACGCCGGGGAGCTGTGCATCGGGTGATGTCGTCCCAGGGTTGGGGGTAGAGGGCCGCTCGGTCGGATCTTTTATGGCACCTGGCTGTGGGATCGTGCTCGGGTCGGGATCGAAGGGGTCGAATTCCGGGGGACCGGGTTGTTGGGGCGCACCGGGTGTTTCGGGATCGACCGGGATGTGGCCCGGGTTGACCGGATCGACGGCCGGTTGCTCGCCCGGTTCGGGAGCCGAAGGTTGTTCGGGGTCACCGAATCCAGGTGTGGTGGTGCCGGGGTCTACTGGTGGTTCGAAACCCGGATCCGACGGTGTGGTCGGATCGGCTGAATCCGGTGCGCCGGATGGATCTTGCGGTCCTGTCGGATCGTCGGGTTGAGGATCGCCAGGCAGACGGGGCCCAGGACGGGGTTTCGGCTTCGTCGGTGATGGTTTCGTTGCCGGCCCGGACGGCACGGTACGCACAGGAGGTATCGTCACCAACGGATTGAGAACAGCATTGATGATTGCTCGTTGCTCCTCGGAGAGCTTCGCGATCTCCTCGATGAGCAGTGAGTAGAAGTTCAACCCGGCCTTGAGCGCCAACTCGCGCAGATTCAGCAGGTCCTTGAGCACAGCGGGATCGTCCAACCTGGCACCGCGGGCGACCTGCTCGAAGAAATTCGCAATCGCCACCGCCAACGACACACCGCCCACCACAGCCTCCGCGACAGAGGAAATCGAGAAGCCTGCCAATTCCGCTTGGGGGGTGTCGGTTTCGTTCGGTGTAGCGGGCGCTGGGTCGATGGATGGGGATGTCCCGGCACCTGGTCCGTCCCCGCCGATGTCCGCGGCCGGCGACTGCTGCGGGATCTGCTCGGGCACTTGCGCCGGAGCCTGCTCAGGGACTTGTGGTTCTGGCTCCGCCGCAGGTGGGACTGGTGGTTGGGTGGGTTTCGGTTTCTGGACTGGCGGATTGGGGGCCTTGTGGCCTTGGACTGGTGGTGGCTCGTTCCAATGTTGACCGTCCTCCGGGCGGGTGCCGTCGTCCTCACCGGAGATCTTGGTCGGGCGCGCCGGAGTGGGGGATTTCTTGCCGCTCTGTGTGTGGTCTTCCGGGTCCGCCAAAATCGGATACAGCACGTTCTCGATACCGGCGGTGTCGACGACCTGGACGAGTTGTCCGTCCCGGATCTCGTAATGCGTCGGAATGGGTGTGCCGTTGGCGTCGTACGCCCACGGGGCATCGATTGTCGAGACCGGGTTTCCGTCGGCGTCGAAAACAGTGACCGTGCCGTCTTGGTTGACGCTCATGTGACCGCCGGGCGGCACTGTCACCGGAATCACCGATTCGTGCGACGACGTTTCGTCGTGGATCAGGAAGAAGAACCGGCTTCCGCCGGCGATCGGATCGAACACCGGCAACGAGGACTGCCCGCCAGGTGCGTACGCCGTCAACGGCGACGCGACAGTCCCGACCACCTGGGAGAGTAAGGATTCCGGTGTCCGTGGACTGAAAGGTCCCGGCCGCCCGCGCACTCCGATACCCGCAGCGGTGAACGCCGCAGCGCCGATCAGGGTGAGTTCGAGATACCGGTCACGGCCCGAATCCTCCCCGGTTGTAGAAACATCTATTGCCGGGTCCGGAACCGTTTGGGCCGGTGCGATATTCGAATCCGAATCCGCGGGGACCGGTCCGGGACCACGATCGGGAACTGCTGTGGGTGCGGTCGACCCGGCGGGCTGCGGCGTAGTCGGGGCGGGCCAGCTGGTGGTCGTCGGAACCGGGACTCCCGCAGGGTTCTCGATACCAGATGATGTCGGCGTATTCGGCTGTCCAGACAGCGCGGCGCCGGGGACGGGGACGATGGGGGTGCCGTTGTAGGTGGGAAAGTTCGTCGGCGCATTCGCCCCGACATTCGGGCCACCGCCCGGAGCCTGTGCACCGGGGAGCCCAACGGTGGTCGGGGCAGCCGTCGCCGTCGTGGACGGCGCGCTCAGGCACGGGTTGATGATTTCGGGCGGGATAGGCGAACCGGGCGGCAGTGAGGCGATCAGGTTCAGGTAGATCTGATGATCACGTGCTCGCACCGCCGCGCAATCCTCTTCCGGTGTCGCATGCGCCGGTCCGGCAGTGAGCGCGAGGCCCGCACCGATCACGCCCGCGGTCCCGGTCAACAGTGCTCCGGCAGCAAGTAACCCCGCGAATGACCGCTTGAGTGTCAGAGCGGACTTCAACGTCGATCACCACTGGTGCCCGACTTCTTCCGCACCGTGGCAATCAATTTGTCTGCGCCCCACCAGAACAGGCGCCCCGCGATCGACATCCACAGAAAGAACGCCAGATACACCAGGATCGTCCCGTAATCCTCGGCCCAACCCCCGAGGCGTCCGATCACCGCGAACGCTGCAATCAACAACCCCAACCCGAAAACGGAGGCGATCACCGCCTTCGACGTTTCGCTCAATTCACTGTTCGGGTCCCAGTCGTCATCGCCAGCGTTGCGGTCGCGACCGACAGCAGCTCGTTGATCAGCTATCGGATCAGGCCGAGAATGATCAGCACTACGGACAGCCATCACATGAACTCCAGACAATGAACGAGAACGGCAGCAGGACAGATGAATTCAGAGAAGATCTCAATGCAGCAAGATCGAATGGCGCACTAAGCCCATGACGAGGCGCACAACGACGTCACACAACAGTCAGTTGCGGCGCTGACGTCGAGCAGATATCCCCGCGCGATCGCCCCGGGATCGTAGGTCAGAGCCAGGTGGGATCGGAGTACACGAACAACGTGTTGTCGGACGTCGCCGTCGACACCGAGAGTTGTGCGTAGGAGCGGATCGTCACCGGCCCCATGCACGCATCAACCTTCACGTGCACGTTTTCTGCCGTGATCGACGCCTTCGACGACTCGAGATCCTTCTTCCCCAACGGAATCGTCGTGATCGTGCCCGGCGCAATCGTCGACTGAACACTCGGATTCACCGACGCATTCACACCCACGTTCGCCGACGGGACACCCGAAATACTCACACCGACAGACGGGCCGAGCGAAAAGCCAAGCCCCAAGCCAAGTCCGGAGGAGACATCGATCTGGCAGCCGATCTGCAATCCCTGCTCGACATAACCGGTCTTCACTGCCGAATCGCCCGCACCACCGATCGTGCCGGTCACCTTCGCCGACACGAACCCCTCACGGGTGAACGCCGTCGTCGCCAGATTCGGCACCGGATTCGCCGAAAGTTTGGTAGCAGCAAGATCCAACGACCAGCCGTCATCGGTGACCGTGCTCGCATACTTGTCTGCCAACGCCGTCGGGGCCGCCGAAGCGGTTCCACCGAAGACGATTCCTGCTACGACAATGCTTGCAGCACAAACACTTACAGCCCCACCCAAAGGCTTCACACAGGGACGTGCTGCGCGATTCGATTGACCGATTCCCATGGACTGCCCCCAAGCCTCGAACGGCAACCCGCCGGTAACCGATAACTAACTGAACAAGTTACCGGACAGTACCAATCGTCCCGTTTGGCCGCCACAACTCCGAAGGCCCCGGAGCGAAAATACCTCGAAACTCCAATAACAGACACATCACTAAAGCAGTCCGACCTGCATAAGGGACCTTTGTCACCACGTGTCCGACATCACGTTTCCTGTTTGGTGCACGCGGTACGTCCCCGAGCATTCCCAGCGTCGACGGCTGCACAGTTCTCCAACAGTTTCCGGACAACGAAGGGCTCAGGGGTCTGACCGAAAGACACGACTACTAAGTCCGAAGGAAGGAAAACCACGGTTGACACGAACGGTCGAAACATCCGAATTTCTCCCTCCCAACACTCGACACAGTGCCGAAGAGGATCAGTAGCCGAATGACACAGCGACGCCGGCTTGGTCACGCGAATGCGTACCGTGAGCAGAATTCACACAGAGGTCGATTTAGTGTGCATCTGCTCAATCAGCCTTCTCAGCTCCGGGTGATCGAAAACGTCTGCTGGCTTGAGTGCCCTTGCCACGTTGAGGCAGCTACCAATCTCGGACGCGGGCGGGAGTTGCCTCTTGATGTTGACCACGATGGACCTGTACCTACTTGGCACCGACCAATTTAGGTCGTCGACCAGGTAGCCGGGAATCGAACCGGCGGTCGCAGTCAAGGGATCAACCCCGACACGTCTGACGGCGTAGTCAATCCAGCCTCTGCGATTGAGTTCATTCTGCGTCGCCCATGCAGGATTCTTCTTGGCTAACCGCAGCTGCATTTTGTGGAAGGCGGACTCAACATCGGGGGCACCTTCCCTCGCCGCCTTCGCTATCGAGATGAGCGCCCTCATGCTGCCAAGAAGCCGAGTTCCCGGATGCCCAACTGGAAGATAGACACCCATCTGCCAAGCTGGATACGCGCAATTGGAACGCTCTTCTGCCACCACGACAATGTCAAGCCGCGCCGGATCGACAACCGTGTCTGACCAACAACGGGTACACACACAGGTACACGCAGATGCAACGAGCACCCCTAATCGCCTGGAAACACCCCCCTGCGCAATCGCACCAACCGGGGGCAACGCAGTTCAGTCACATTCCCAAGCTGAATACGCGGGTTCGATTGCTGTCATCGGCTTGAGCGAAAGACCTGGTCAGAGCGATGTCTGGCCTGGACCAGCGTTTCTCCACTGTAGCCACTACCTCGGCAGTAGCTCCGCCTCCCATTCCGACCTGTCGGTCCGCTATGAGAAACTCCGCAGGTGACGACAACACCAAGCGGTAACCCCGCAGACTTCGAGTTCGATATCGCAGTGTCCTTTGCTGGCGAACAACGCACGTTCGTTGAGGAAGTGGTGCGACAGGTCGGACTTCCCGCGGGGCGAGTGTTCTACGACGCGGACTTCAAAGCCGACATGTGGGGCGAGGACCTGATCGAGTACTTCACCGACGTCTACATGAACAAGGCGCGATACGTCGTGATGTTCGTTTCGAAGGAGTACGCGGAGAAGGAGTGGACAAGCGTCGAGCGTCGAACCTCACTGGCGCGAGCCATGCGGCAGCGAGGTGCATACATCTTGCCGATCCGTCTTGACAACACCCAATTAGACGAAGTGGCTGGTCTTCTCTCCACTATCGGCTATCTTGAAGCCATCCGAGAGGGCATCCCGGGCATCGTCACCTGCATTCAGAAAAAGCTCGCCAAGGCAAGGGCGGCTGTCGACGCCATAACGTCGGGAGTGGGCGACCAAGCCGGAGCGACGGATTCGGACGGGCCGAATCTTGAGACTGCACGCATCGCGGATACTCCAGAGGCACTCCAGGAGTTGTTCAACACGCGGCCACCCGCATGGGAGTTCTTGATTTACGCATCAGTCCTCAAGCAGCGCCGCGACGCGTTGGCGACCGAACGCCGAGACTACGAAATTGCCTACGGCGCGGCGTCCGGCGAGGCGGTCGGCAATCCCGCCGAACTCCGCGAGCTGGCAGTTCGTACGCTACACGAGGTCGAACAGACCGCAGAGACATTCAACAAGCTTCTGGCGCCTGAGGCATTCTCTGCCGCATTCGGTGAGCCGGGTACCCCCGGGGACGCGGAGCGAATTCTTCATCTGGGTCAGCGCTTCATGGATCAATATGAACGCTTCCTACAAATAGCGGCACGGGTTCGAGGAGTGGCCGCTCCCTCCGCTTACGCGGCGGCTATTGAAGCCTGTGCGAAGCTGGTCGATAGTCCCGTCGCCGGGTTGGAGGACTTTTTTGCCGAATACATTTCGCTCGTTCGCGGCCTGCCGGAACGCCTCGTCGCAGGAGAAAACGTGCACGTCACTCTTCTCGTACGCCTTCATATGGATAACGCCCAAGCTCAGCGGCTCGTCGACCTGCTGAACGATGTCGACCAATCCGAATAGTCACCGCGGTAGTAGTCGATGAGTCACAGGTCATTGCAATCACCGCCGATCGGGATGCAAATTGCGCTCTTCGTCGAAGATGGTGTTGGTGGAATCGATCCAACCAAAGCAGATGGCTTCCTCAACGGCCTGAGGGTAGGGGCAGCGTGGTCGGCTGGTGGTGGTGCGCCAGGAGCACAACCACACACCGCGGCCTGACGTGTGATTGTCCGTCAGCCACGTTCGCCACTGTTCCCGAGTCTCGGCGTGGATGATCGGGTAGTCGAACTTCCACGTCGGGGGGTGGACGGAAGCCGGTGGCGATGATTTCGAATTGGTCACTTACTCTCCAAGCTCAGAGGGAAACGGATACGTGCCTCGATAGACGAGGGGCCGGCGCAGGGAACACACCCCGCGGCAACCTGGACATGAATGGTCTTGTCGCGCAATCCTCTTCTGACTGTCATGGTGGCGAGACCCTGAGATGGAGGGCGAGCCGACTGACGGTGTCGGCGAGCTCGGTTGGTTCGATGACGACCACTGGGGCGGTGAGCGCAATGCGCGCAACAGTCATGGCGAGCCTGCCGAGATCTTCGCTGCGGATCTGGACAAGGCAGCGGTCCGCTGCCACCTCGATCGGTGTGTGGTCAATCCATCTGAGTACGCCCTCAAGGTCGGCGAAAGTGGCTTCGATGGCGAGTTTTGCATCGTGGCGACGGGGCGGCGAGCCGACTGATCTCGCGACGAAGCCTGCCGCGTCACCGCCCGGGATCTCGCGTGGCGTGAAATGACTGCCTGCCAGCCAAGGCTCAGAGAGCCGGTCCAGTCGAAATGTTCGCCAATCCGCACGATGGTGGTCCCATGCTACGAGATACCAACGACGTCCCGCCGTGACAAGGCGGTGCGGCTCGACGAGCCGTCTGCTGCTCTCGCCATCACCTCGCCGGTAGTCGAAACGAACGTGCTCGTGGTCACGACATGCCGCAGCGAGCACACTGAGTGCTTCGGGGTCGACGATGTCGTCGTCGGCCCGCCGCATGGAACTGACGCTCGAATGCAGTGCCGACACACGTCGGCGTAGTCGATGGGGCAGGAGTGTTTCGATCTTCGTCAGCGCGCGTAGCGACGTTTCTTCGATTCCTCCGATGGCGGCCTCGGCGGCGTAGCGCAGTCCGACGGCTACCGCCACGGACTCGTCATCGTCGAGGATCAAGGGTGGCACGTGCGCCCCCGTTGCAAGTCGGTAGCCCCCGTATTTTCCGGACGTGGAATCGACCGGATAGCCAAGGTCGCGTAGGCGATCGATGTCGCGGCGCACCGTCCGCTGCGTGACATCGAGTCGTGCGGCAAGTTCGGCACAGTGCCAGAAGCGATGGGTCTGAAGGAGCGAGAGCAGTTGCAGTGCTCGGCCTGTGGGATCGTTCCGCATTTCTTCAGATTGCCAGCGATCTAGGACTTTATGTGTCCACGATGCTCCATATCGTCGGAGCACCCGGTCGATTCAGACACGAGATCGGTACTCAACTCGAAGGAGCATCCGTGAATTCATCCGACTTCCCCAGGCCCGTCCTTATCCCAGTCAACGGCGTGGAACTCGAAGTCTTCGAAGCAGGGCGACACAATGCCGGCAGACCTCTCGTGCTGTGTCACGGATGGCCAGAGCACGCCTATTCTTGGCGATACCAGGTGCCTGCCCTTGTCGAGGCGGGCTATCACGTCATCGTCCCGAACCAGCGCGGCTACGGCAATTCATCACGTCCGACCGAAGTGACGGACTATGACATTGAACATTTGGCGGGTGATCTCATCGCACTTCTCGATCACTACGGCTACGACGATGCCACCTTTGTCGGTCACGATTGGGGCGCCTTTGTCGTGTGGGGCCTGACCCTGTTGCACCCGGACCGGGTAAACAAAGTGATCAACCTGAGCCTGCCCTACCAGGATCGCGGAGAGCAGCCCTGGATCGAGTTCATGGAAGCCGTGCTTGGCGGTGACTTCTACTTCGTCCACTTCAATCGACAGCCGGGCGTCGCGGACGCCGTGTTCGAAGACAACACCTTCCGGTTCCTTCGCAACCTGTACCGGAAGAACGAACCCCCCAGGGAGCCTCAGCCGGGTATGGCGCTGATCGATCTCGCCAGAGCAGAGACGCCACTCGGTGAGCCTCTGATGAGCGATAGCGAATTGGCCGTTTTCGTCTCCGCCTTCGAATCGACAGGATTCACGGGCAGCGTGAACTGGTATAGGAACCTTGACCGCAACTGGCATTTGCTGGCGGAGGTGGACCCGATTATCCAACAGCCCGCACTCATGATCTACGGCGACCGTGACGCGATCGCGAGGGCTGAGAACCTGACAGAGTTCGTGCCCAATGTGGAAGTAGTCAATCTCGACTGCGGTCATTGGATCCAGCAAGAAAGACCCGATGAAACCAACCAAGCGATCTTGAACTGGCTGGAACGGCAGGATGCCACATAGTTTCAAGGCTGGGTGCGGTCTCGGTGAAAATGTCGGTCTCATTCAGGTCCAGTAAGGAGCTTGATCCGGACCCACCTCGTGTGTGCAAAGCGGATTGCTGAGCTCGGGTATGGGCGAGCCGATAAGAGTTCGGTGCCGATTTCGATGATGTTGTCGCCGAAGGTGAGCCGATCCACGATGGCGGCGCAAAGTCGTGGGTCGGTGAACATTGTCGTCCAGCCGGAGAACAATTCGTTGGAGGCGATAGCGACGGCGTTCTTTCCTCCCGTTCGGGCAACACCTCGAAAAGCTGCTCGGCGCCTCGTTTGTCGAGTTCCATGTAACCGAGTTCGTCGATGCAAGCCCACACGGCCGTAGCGGGCGATCGTGCGGGCGAGTTGCTTCTCGTCGGCGACTTCGACTTGCCGGGAGTGTCGGCGGAGATACCGATCAAGACCTCGCTCGCCGCGGACAACGCAGCCGACAGCGCGCGGCCCCGACCACCCACTGCCAGTTGGCCCCGGCCCAACCAGTTCCAGCATGGCCTGGATAGACGTTGTCGCCTGCAGCATCGACAAGAGCCTCTCGCCAGATTCCAAATCGCTACTGATACAACAAGTTACCGGGCTCCGCAAACGCGGCTGTCTCCCGGCTCCACTTTCGAGAATTAACGAGAGCGTCGGAAAACAAGCCACGCACCCAACCCGGCGATGGGCACAAGCCAAATCCCGACAGAGAAGGCGACAGCGCGCCACACACCGATTCGCCGGGACACGGAAACCACATCGGCTGTTCCGACAAGGCACAGGGAAATCCATGTCAAGGCGAGAATGAATCCGCCGACGTACAGAAGAACGAACGCCCCAAATCCGTCCATACAGTCCATTCCACTGTCGGCGCAGTCCTGAAGCCCCGCCGCACCGAGTAGGGAAATCTTCACAGTGGCGATGCTACGGAGCAAGGCGTCCCGAACTGCCGAACAACCCGGCAGATTCGGCGATGCGAACGCCGGTCAGTCCGAACAAAGTAGAAGCCCCACCCCCGTGGGGAGGGTGGGGCTTCCTTCGATCCGGCGCTCACGCACAGTGGGAGGGTGGTGGACATGCCGGACCGACGACACGGCAGGGAGTCAAGCTGCCGCGCCCAAGCGCTGACCGGAAGGAATGCGCCTGAGATCGTGGTTACGAGAACCATCAAACCAGACAAACTGGACGCATGTTCAGGAATCGAAAGATTCGATCCCACCCGTCAGAAAGATCTCACTGCACCCGATAGATTTCGCTGCGGCCAGGATCCACCAACCGCCGCATGATCTCGTACGCACGGTCCGGATCCGTGTACGGCGGAATCATCATGAGAACGAGTTGACGGCCGTGGATGTCGTCGAGATACATCAAATCGTGAGGCTGGCCAGGGTACGGACCCCGCACTTCAAGACCGTCGACCTCGTCGATACGTCGCTGGGCGCTGCTGATCGTGTTCCAGTCGAACGCAACCCGCGCGATCGGCCCCAACCTCAGCGAAAGTGCGGATATCAGATCGTGAAGCTCCGCCGTGACGTTCGTGGTCCACGGGAACCACGCGCCGTCCACCGATGCCTTGACGGCACCTTGCCCGCGAAGCAGGAATCGCGGAGTCCGCGTCGGCGACGGGAAAGGTTGCCCGACATGGCGCTGCGGCGCTTCCGTTGCATAGTCGAGAGTGCTGATGTGCGCCATGACGACGCTCCTTAACGGAGGATTCGTGGAACCGTCAGGCAGAGGCGCCCGGTCGTGGGTTCCATACCTTCAGGCTACTCCGACGCGCAATACCGACTACGCGTCAACGGAAATGATCACGCCGGTATCGCCGTACGGGAACGGCCCCTTGCCGATGTGGCCGAGAGTGTTGAAGAATTTCGAAATAGGCACCATCACACCGTATTTCGCTTTCACTTTGCTGCGAATCTCGTCGAATTCAGCTCCACCGCTCACCAACTGAGCTGTCCCGTCGACCGGCGACGTACCGTCGGTCACCTTTCCGCGGTTGTTGCACGGCACGACGGTGACGCGTGGGTTGTTCCGCAGCCGCTTGGCCTTGCCCGATTTCGAGGATGTCCAGAAGCCGATACGTCCGCCAGCGAGCGGTACGACCCACGTCGGAGTGGCCACGCCATCACCACTCTTACGGAAGGTGGTGACCGAGATCGTCTTCTCTTCGCCCAGGGACATGAGACGAGCGTATGCCTCCACACACTCGACGACCATGCACGCGAATGAACTTTCTCTGCCCCAGGCGTTTCAAAACGGACAATTATCCGGACGAAGATGAACAACAGGTGCCGAATGGTGGAAATGTCGCGGAACGACCCCGCCTCAGGTCGATTTGTGGCCCGCCGGTGTTGGAACATGACTTCTCGTGAATGCGGAACTCATCGTTCTCCTCGTCGTCGTCGTAACCGCTCTGGGGTTCGACTTCACCAACGGTTTTCATGACACTGGCAACGCTATGGCCACGTCGATTGCAACCGGCGCCCTCAAGCCCAAGGTGGCAGTCGCTCTGTCTGCTTCCTTGAACCTGGTCGGAGCTTTCCTCTCGGTAGAGGTTGCTGCCACCGTGGCCAAGGGCGTGGTGAACCTCGGAAATGTGGGTGGCCAAGCGCTGCTCACCATCGTCTTCGCCGGCCTTGTCGGCGGCATCATCTGGAACCTGGCAACGTGGTTGCTCGGCATCCCCTCGAGTTCCTCACATGCGCTGTTCGGCGGATTGATCGGCGCCGCCATCGCGTCCCTCGGAATGAGCGGTGTCGCCTGGAGCGGCGTCCTCAGCAAGGTTGTCATCCCCGCAGTTCTCGCCCCCGTCGTAGCCGGCTTGGTTGCAGCGGCCGGCACGTGGCTCATCTACCGCATCACCTCCAACGTCGGTGAGGAAACCAAGGACAAGGGTTTCCGACTCGGCCAGATCGGTTCGGCTTCACTCGTTTCCCTCGCCCACGGCACCAACGACGCTCAGAAGACCATGGGCGTCATCTTCCTCGCCCTGGTCGCCCACGGAACCATCTCCGCCGACGCGGACATGCCGTTCTGGGTCAAGCTCACGTGCGCACTCGCGATCGCTGCCGGAACCTACCTCGGCGGGTGGCGAGTCATCCGCACGCTCGGCAAGGGTCTTGTCGAGATCGCCGCACCCCAGGGCATGGCGGCCGAAGCATCTTCTGCTGCAATCATTCTCACCTCCAGCCACCTCGGCCTTCCCCTCTCGACCACCCATGTGGCGACGGGTTCCATCATGGGAACCGGTCTGGGACGCAAGGGCGCCGAGGTTCGTTGGGGCGTCGCCGGACGTATGGCGGTCGCCTGGTTGATCACTCTCCCGTCCGCTGCGATCGTCGGCGCTCTGTGCTGGGGCCTGGCCAACATCGTCGGCGGCCTGCCCGGTGTCCTGGTCGTCTTCGCTGTGCTCATCGCCTTGGCCGGTTGGATGTACCTGCGCTCCCGCAAGGAGCCCATCGATCCGAGCAACGTCAACGCCGAGTGGGACGGCGGCCTGGTGCCTGCAGAGGTCCCCGGTCCGGACGCCCGCGTCACCACCGACGTCAAAGCCTGAAAGAGGGAATCGACATGGATATCTTGAAAAACACCGTCGACTCGCTCTGGCAGGTCGTACTGGTCGGCCTCCTGCTGGGCGCCGGACTTCCCGCGATCTTCGCAATCGGCCTGAAGTCCCTCGACGCCGGGCAACGTGGCAGTGGCGGCGGGAGCACTGCCGTCGCGGCTCGCAGTCCCTTGGCCGTGGCAGGCGCAGTGGTGTGCTTCGCAGTAGTGCTCATCGCGATCGTCACCGGAATCCTCTTCATCATGCAGGGCTTCCTCAGCCACACATTCGGCATCGAGATCTTCTGATCCCGTGCGCCCTCACGAGCGGAAAGACATCACCGTGACTGCACCGACTCCATCCCTTCCTCAATCCATTCTGGAATGGCTTCGCGCCGGCTACCCCGAAGGCATACCGCCCAAGGATCGCATTCCGCTGGTCGCATTGCTTCGACGCAAGCTCTCGGACGCGCAAATTCGAGACATTGCCATCGGCGCTGCGCTCGCAGAACTGAGCGATGTCAACAGCGACCAGGTGATCTCGAGCGACGAGATCAGCGCTCAGATCGCCGATCTGACGAGCCAGACTCCCTCGGACGAGGATATTGCGCGCGTTGCCTCCGTCCTGGCCGCCGCCGGGTGGCCCCTCGCTGATCTCGACAACGACTGAAGCTCGATTCGTTGAGTCTTCCACCACTTCTGGCTTCGATACTCGGCTGGCTGCGTGCCGGGTATCCGAACGGTGTGCCGGAGCAGGACTACGTCCCTTTGATGGCCTTGCTCCGGCGACAACTGTCCGACGACGAGATCGCCGTTCTTGCCGACGATCTCGTCGCCGAGTTTCCGGTCCCTGTCGATCCGATCGACATCGGCGTCCTCATCACCAAGGTCACCGACGATATTCCGCACGAAGCAGACGTCGCACGGGTACGTGAACACTTGATTCGTGGAGGTTGGAAAATCGAGGCGCAGCCTCCGGTTGACGACGCCTGACGGCACTTCGTAAATCGGACCAGTTTGATAACGAACCGGTAACGGTGCCGTCGAGGTCAATACAGACCACTTAGTGTCATAAGGAATTCCGCGCCTCGGGGGGCTCGGTCGGATTTCGGTGTGCAAGCACCTTTGGGGCGGGAGTGATTCATGCACGAGATACACACAGGCCTTGCAAACAACCGAGATTCTTCGAAGATGCAGATTTCGAAACGAATCAAGCGTCGGATCCTCGGCCTCGCCGCGACAGCACTCGCACTCCCCCTGACCGCAGGCCTGATCAGCGGATCAGTAGCGACCGCAGCGCCCGCGCGTACCGCCCCGGCCGGTGGCTACGAGGATGTGTTCGTCGACTCCTCGATGGGGCCGATCAAGGTCCAGATCCAGTGGGCTTCGCGCGGCGGCAACGCGGCGCTCTATCTTCTCGATGGTCTACGAGCACGGGACGACCGAAACGCATGGAGTTTCGAGACCAACGCTCTCGAGCAGTACCGCGGCGACAACGTCACCCTGGTCATGCCGGTCGGCGGGCAGTCCAGCTTCTACTCGGACTGGTATGCGAACAGCAATTTGAATCGCCAACCGGTCACGTACAAATGGGAAACCTTCCTCACCCAGGAACTTCCCGCCTATCTGGAATCGCGTGGCGTCTCCCGAACCAACAACGGTGTGCTCGGATTGTCCATGGGTGGCAGCGCGGCCCTGACGCTCGCCGCCTATCACCGCGATCAGTTCAAGTTCGCCGGATCGCTCTCGGGGTACCTCAACATCTCAGCTCCAGGCATGCGTGAAGCGATCCGCGTGGCCATGGTCAGCGCCGGGTCCTTCAATGTCGATGCCATGTGGGGACCGCCGTGGAACCCCGCTTGGCTCCGCAACGACCCCTTCGTGTTCGCACCCGAATTGGCTGGGCTCTCCCTGTACATTTCCGCGGCGAGCGGCCTACCCGGACAGTTCGATCAACCGCGTCGACCCGTCGACTTCGTGAATACCGGTAGCGCCATCGGCCTCGAAGCCCTTGCCCTGATGAACTCACGCGCATTTCAGTTGCGCATGAACTCCCTGGGAATTCCGGCGACGTACAGCTTCCCGGCCAACGGCACTCACTCGTGGCCGTACTGGGGCGCGGAACTGTGGAAGGCACGAGGCCAGATCCTCGACACCCTCGACGCTTGGTGAACTGACAACGACTCGATCACCGACAATCGCAGGCCCCGACCGAATTTCGGTCGGGGCCTGCGTCGTTCGAAATCAGAGCGAGGCAAAGAGATCCACGGTGTTGCCGTCGGGATCGAGCAGAACGGCGTAACGCTGGCCCCACACCGCATCGAACGGTGCCTTGTGCCCGGGGAAGTCGGCTGTGATGCGCTGATACGCCTCGTCGACGGCGGCGGGTGTCCCGAAATCGAAGGCCAAAGCAACGGGGTGTCGACCTTCCCCGACCGCGAAGTCAGGATCGAAGCTCGCAATGGTGGACAGCGCGTCCCAGGCCAGCCGAAGCCCACCGTCGAAAGTGAACTCCACATGCGGAGCGTCAGCGGGTGTTTCCGGAATGTCGAGCCCGAGCGTTCGGTAGAACGCGAGGGAACGAGCGAGATCGTTGGTGACGATTCCGACGAGATCGAGTCTCGGAGAGACGGACACGGTATTTCTCCTGTTTCGGGTCGAGAAGTGATCGGCGAGTGTGTGACGATGATCTGATGACCGGCACTGACACCCTCGCTCTCGACGGTAGTCGGACGATGGCGTCGAGTCTTGAACAAAACGGCCACACCTATGTCGAAACTCGGATCACCGATTCGGCCGGCCTCTTCAGTTGCACGTGGAAAAGCACTACCGAAGCCCATACGCCAACGGAAGCAAAACGAATTCTTCCCGATCTCTGCGCAGACTTCATCGTCGACAGCACCGGAAAGTCCTGGCTCGTGGGACCTGCCACAGGTGCCGATCTGGTTTCGGTCGCCGCCGGGACAACCATGTGGGGCATCCGGATCAATCCACCGGCTCTGCGGAACCTGCTCGGCGCAGCGGCCGACGCGGTGCAGGATTCGAAGATCGCCTTCGACGACATCCTCACTTCCAGACAGGCGCGGGTGCTTGCCGACGCACTCCGTCACGAAGCAGTCGACGCTCGCCTACTGGGCGAGCTGTGGCGTGGACTGGAACCCGACCACGGAATCGAGCGCGGTTACTCCGCGCTCATCTCCTCCCCTTCGACTCCGATAGGAGAGATCGCCGCAGACCTCGGTGTTTCCGAACGTCATTTTCGACGCTCGATCACGTCGTCGATCGGGCTGTCCCCCAAAATGATTCAGAAAGTGCAACGTATCCAGGACGTGTTGACCCTCAGCCGCGATGCTGATCTCACGCTGTCGTCGCTGGCCGGTCGCGCCGGCTACGCCGACCAAGCCCACCTCGCGCGCGATACGCGAGCGCTGACAGGCCTGACACCGACTCAGCTACTGCGCGAGCACCGGTAACGATGAGCGAAGACCTGTTCTCCGCCCTCGATCACCTGGCTGCCACGTCAACTGTCGTGTTCGATCGCCCCCGAGGGTCGGCACACCCGCGTTACCCCGCTGCGATTTACCCGCTCGATTACGGCTATCTCGACGGGACCGTCAGCGCGGACGGCGACGGGATCGATCTGTTCCGAGGCTCTGCCGTCGGCAACGGCGTTGTTGCCATGGCCGTTATTGCCGACATCGACAAGAAGGACGTGGAAGTCAAGATCCTTCTCGACTGCACTGCCGATGAAATCGGCACTGCTGCAGCATTTCTCCGCGACACTTTAGGCCTCGGCGCCACTGTCTTGCGGCGCGAAGTCAGCTGAGTTCGTCGAATCGCGGAACAAGATGCTCCGCAACCCACTTAGCTTCCTCGATCAGAGGCCAACCTGCCAGGATCAGTGCAGTCAAACCGGTTCGGCTGCGAAGCGTGCGCACCGAGTCCGTGATCGAATCCGGATCGCCGACGTAGTACACCGCCGATGACCCGGTGCCGAAGATGTCGAGGGGTGACCACGCTGTGATACCCGCGTACAACCCGTCACCGACGTACAACTCCTCTGGTTCAGGAAGTCGGCCGGAGGCAATCTTGTCCGCCCAACCCTGCCGCTGTGCGTCGCGGGCGGTGAAAGTTTTGAGGTCCTGCTTCCCCTGAGTACGACGACGCACTGCATTGTCCAGGACATGAGCGATCTGCTCGACGCCCGTCTTCTCGAACAACGAACGGAAACGGTCGTGCGCCTGCGCTTTGGTGGGGCGAACGATCACACCGGTCAGCGCACCGAAATCGGTGAACTCACGTCCGGCTGCCTCCGCTGCCGCCCGTGCGGCAGAGAATTTGTCTTCGATGAACGACGTCTCCCGCAGCATCGCCAAGTAGGTATCGAGAACCTTGCCTGAATTCGCCAGGCCTGCAGGCGAATCACCGGTGCCCCACAGCGGAACCTGATGCCCCGTGGGCGCATCGATACGCAGTGGTGTGTTGGGAAAGTTCGACTCGGTCCCTTCGGAGTAGATGCGGCGGAAGTCTGCCCAGTACTGCTCCCCCAACTCGTAACGCTCGTCGTGAGGCACGTTCATGTCGTACTTGGTCAGGATGTTCTCGCGTCCGTTGACCGAGTTGATCAACAGTCGGCCACCACTGAAGGCGTCGAAGGTCAACGCCTTCTCTGCCAGCAGTCTCGCCGGCGTCATGTTCGCGTAGACGGCGACGAGGAACTTCATGCGCGTAGTGTGCGCTGCAGCCCAGGTCGCCGAGATGAACGGATCGTTCGGCCAGGTGGCAACAAGAGCACCTTCGAATCCGCCGTCGTCGATCGTCTTCGCGAGCTCGATCTGCCTGGCCCCGTCCACGGGGAACAGTCCGCCGGGGCTCCACGGGTAGTCCCCGTCGGCCTGGGTGAGATACCAGAATGTCTTGACGCCCATCAGTTCTGCACTCCAGCCGGCAGGTCGAACGATTCGATTCGGGCACGCGAGCGGATGGTGTCTGCATTCACGTTGTAGAGCGCGTCGAGGTACGCGACCGCGAAAGAACCGGGGCCCGAGGCATTTTCCTCGGCGATCTCCGACGCCACGGCAACATGCGTGTGCGCGGCAACCAATCCGTCCAGCGCGGTCGGCGTCACGGCGAGGTAGGCCGCAACAAGGCCGCCCAGAGAGCAACCGGTACTGGTCACGCGCGGCAACAGTGCGCTGCCACCGGAAACTCGGACACCCCGAACGTCGCCGCCACTATCGCGGCCCACGATGTAGTCGACCGGGCCTGATGCCGACACCGCGTCCGCATGCTTCAGGAGTGCCAGAGCGGCGGGCACTGCGTCGGCGGAGTCGGACGCACTGTCGACGCCACGGGTGTCACCGCCGAGTCCCGCCAGCGCGATGATCTCCGACGCGTTCCCTCGGATCGCGCTGGGGTGAAAGCGCAGCAAGTCCACAGCGATACCGCTCCTCCAGGGCAGTCCGCCTACACCGACCGGATCCAAAACCCATGGCGTACCGGCAGTTCGGGCCGCTTCAGCGGCTACCAGGAAGGCTTCGGCCGTTCCGTCGTCCGGCGTTCCGAGGTTGACGAGTACTCCCCCGGCGATGGCAGCGAACCCACCCGCCTCGTGAACATTGTCGATGTGAGCGTTGCTTGCGCCGGCAGCGAGCAGAACATTGGTCAAGAAATTCGCCGAAACGATGTTGGTCAGCGACTGGACGAGCGGCACCTGGTCGCGGAGTGCGTCGATCGCAGAGGCGACGGTTTCGACAGAGACATTGTCAGACATGAGATTTCCTTCAAAGCGGATGGTGTTATCGGGACTGCGACGATTCAGGATCGCTGACATCGATCGTCCGGAATCGCACCTTCGGACTCACCGCCGACAACCATCGGCAATGCCGGAACTGCAGTCCATTCCTCCAACGAACCGTCGTACACTTTGACGTCCCCGTAGCCGCTTCGGATCAGCGCAAGCGCCGTCAAGCACGCCGAAACGCCACCGCCGCAATAGATCACGACAGGTTCGGCGACTGCAGGCACAACGTCGGCAGATCTCGACAGAAGATCGTCCACCGGAAGCATCCTGGCGTCGGCGTCGAGAAGACTCTTCGCGGACAGATTCACACTCGACGGGATATGCCCGCGTCGCGAATATCGCGTCTTCTCCGTTCCCTCGTACTGCTCAGACGAGAGAGCGCACACCAGCGTCCCGGCTACTTCTCCCGAGGACAGTGAGGCAACGCGCGGTAGATCGACCCATAGGCCGAGGTCCGTCACGCTCCAACGCGCCGAAGCCGACGTGTGGGTTACGTCGTCGCCGCTCGCGAGAGCGAAGCCGCGTCGAGTCCATTCGGCGAGGCCACCGTCGAGGACTCTCGCTTCGATGCCGGCATTGCGAAACACCCACCAGAGCCGTGACGCCCAGGTGGTCGAACCCTGGTCGTAGATCACGATTGTCGCGCTAGGCTCGATACCACTGGATTGGAGATCGGAAACCAACTGCTCCGTTGACGGGTGTGTGAAATGCAGCGCCGCTTCCCTTTCGGAGAAGACGTCCATGAGGTCGATGTGCCGAGAACCCGGGATGTGCGAGGAGACCCAGCCGTCGTACCCGGATTCCGGGCGGTAGTCACCGTCGAATCGCGCAGGAGGAAAATGAACCGTCGCGTCGAGCACAGCGACGCCTCCCTCACGCAGCATCGCGTCGAGTTCAGCGGCACTCACCAGCGGCGACGCGGTCTCTCCAGCCACTTCGGACCCTCTCCCTCGGAAACGAACAACCACGAACCTAAATGAGTACTAGCGTATACGCAAGTACTCGACTCGTAGTCGATGGCATAATCGAACGCGTTCTACTTGAACGCACAGGAATGGGGACACATGGAACTCGACGCCGATACGAGCACCACCGATCTGCTGGTGCCGGAGGCTGCGCTGGGCCGGTCCGATCAGACTTCGAGGCAGTACCTGCGCCTGCGGGCCGACATCCTGGCCGGCAAGTTCCCCCAGGGCGCTCCGCTGCACGAGACTCAATTGTGCGAATCGTACGGCGCATCGCGTACCCCGATCCGGGAAGCACTCAACTGGCTCGCGCACGACGGTCTACTCGAGCGAGCGGCCCGCGGTTTTCGTGTCCGCTCCGGCACACCCGAGGACGTCATCGAAATCTACGCAGCGCGGGTAGCCCTCGAATCGGAAGCTGCCGGGGCTGCCGCACTCCGCCACAGTGATCTCGACCTTGCCCGACTGGACGGATTACACGAGTTCTGCTGCACTGCAACCGAAGGCACCGAGGTTCGTTCCGGGAACTTCAAGTTTCACGAGGCCCTGTGGCAAGCCGCCCACAATTCCACGATCACCTCACTGCTGATCCGCCTCACCACCCAATTGCGAATCTACGACAGCGGCCCGCCGTCGAACTACGGCGAACCGGACCTACTCAATTCCGAACATCACGAGATCTTGAACGCCATCCGCGCCAGGGACGAATCGTCCGCACGTGGCCACATGCGCAACCATCTCGAACGCAGCCGCGACCAGCGGATAAGGATGTTCGCCAGCCGCTGACTTCGGACAGCCGAGAGTTGCACACCGCCGCTTACGTCGCCGTCAGTCAGCCGGGGAGCGGGCCGATCTCGACGTCGTACACACTCTCGGCCGGGCTCGACATCACGCGGTCCGCCATCTCCTGCTTGAGCACTGTCAGCCGCGCTTCGTCTTCGGCCGTCCGGTAGTTCTTACGGGAAAGAGCAATGAACTCGTCGACGACAAATCCCTCACGAACAGTCAGCGTGACGCTCGCACCACGATAGTCGACTCGAAAGACGTACAGTGCGAGCGTATTTCCTCGTTCCGGCCGGGCCAGGGAGCTGTCGACGGTGTACCGCCCTTCGGTCACCGCGCGCGTGACCAACTCGAACGCGTCGCGCACGCCTGGTCCGCGATGTGCGGTGGCCACGACCAGGTCACGACGCTCGACGGAACCCTCCCCGCCGAGCACATCGAGTGCGCGCTCGAGAACCTTGTAGGCATGCGCCACGCCTCCCGGAGCCTGCGGACCGTGATAGCGCAGAGCATCCTCGTGCGTGAATTCGAGCGTCGTCCCGTGATCGGTCACGGTGAGCGTGCTGGTCATCATGGGCGTCCTTGCCGGTCAGCGCTGGCGGTCGATCGGATTGTTCCGCGAGACGATGAGCGGATCGATCGGGGTGAAAGGAAATTCCGGCAGATCGCGTTCCGGAACACCGAACGAGGCCGAGAGAACGCCGCGCGAGAACGCGGAAGCCGTTGCACGGTAGCCTATGTCACCTGGAGTCGGCTGGTCGAAGAAAATGAGGAAGTTGATGTCCTCGTCACCTAGAACCTCGATGTGATGGGGATAGGCACGCGGAACGAAATACACCTGACCCGGCTCGAGTAGATAGGTGTCGAGCGACCCGTCCGGATCGAGAACCGTCATCCGCCCGTGACCACGATGCACGTATCCCATTTCAGCAGTGACGGGATGCCAGTGTGGCTCACGCATCCCACTCTCGCGAATAGTCAACGAGTACATCGAAAGATCCTCCAGCGCCGCCCAATACTGCTTGCGCGCCACCTTCGCCTGTCCGTACGGATAAGCGAGAGGGGCGATCTGGCCTTCGAGGTCGAAGAGATGCGCGTTGGGAAAGCCGGCGGTGTCGGGAACGACGGCGGCGCCGTCCCGCCGCACTATCTGCGACGCATCGGCCCTACCGAAGACGTCAAAGGCCGACGCGGCGAGGTCGTAGGTATTGCCGAGCACCGCGTTCGACATTGCGCTTACGCTGCTCTGCAATGAAAAGTGCTGCGGGAGAGAAGTTCGCAAGGCAGCAATGATCTCCGCTTCCCCCTCTCCGATATTCTCGATGTGATAAATCGCGCCCGATTCGACGTGATACATCTGCCCCGTTCGCACCACGAAACTGGCGAACTCGTCGGCATTGCCCAGCAACGAGACGAGCACGGTTCCGCTGGTGACGTAAGCGATCTGGTTCGCGTTGACGTTCCATTGTGGTTCGCGGATCGCGCCGGGGCCGAGAACAATTCGTTTGATCGACAGACCGGACAGGATGGGCAACGAACTCGAGTCGAGCTGCGAGATCGATCCGAGTTCGTTTTCGAAAACGCTGGGACCATCGCGCAACGTGGCAACGTGTGTAGACATGGCTGTGGGTCCTTTCGACTCTGGTCCTTCCGCCTCGCTGACGTCAGTCCTCGATGAACGCGAGAATGTCCTGGTCGAGTGTCTCTTGATATGAGCCGTAGATGCCGTGCGGTGCGCCGGGATACACCTTCAGCGTGCCCTTCTTCACCAGCTTGATCGCCTTCTCCGCCGCCGCGCCGATCGGCACGATCTGATCGTCGTCTCCCTGAGCGATGAGGAACGGAACGTCGATAGCTTCGAGATCGGAAGTCTGGTCTGTCTCGGAGAATGCCTTGACGCAGTCGTAGGCCGCGGCGAGGTTGACCAACATCCCCTGCCTCCAGAAGTCGTCCTTCGCGCCTTGCGAGACGTCGGCTCCTTCGCGGTTCGCACCGTAGAAGCTCTCGCTGAGATCCTTGTAGAACTGCGATCGGTCTCGCAGAACTCCCTCACGAATGCCGTCGAACACCTCGATCGGTGTGCCTTCGGGGTTGCCGTCCGACTTGACCATGATCGGCGGAACGGCGCCGGCGGTGATCACCTTGGCCACGCGCCCTTTGCCGTGCTGCGCCGCATAACGGACCACTTCCCCGCCACCGGTCGAATGGCCCACCAGGATCAGGTCTTTCAGGTCGAGTGTGTCGATCAGCTCAGCCAGGTCCTTGGCATATGTATCCATGTCGTTGCCGGTGTACGTCTTCGACGAGCGACCGTGCCCTCGACGATCGTGCGCGACAGTCCGGTATCCGGCGTCGGCGAACAGCTTCATCTCGACCTGCCACGCGTCGGAACTCAGCGGCCACCCGTGGCTCAGGACGATCGGCCGGCCGGTGCCGTGCTCGGTGTAGTAGATCTCGGTTCCGTCGGAGGTGGTGATGTAGGGCATGTTCTGCTCTTCTCTGTCGAGTCGTCGAGTGAGGTCCGGACACGGTGCCCGGTACCCGCACTCTGCGAGTGCCCACTAAGGGGGCAGTCGACTCATCGATCGACAGAAATCTGTGTGGGGCGGAAGACTGCGGCCCGGCACCACGAAGTGTGGTGCCGGGCCGGACCCTTCTGTCAGAGGGAAACGATCAGTAATCGTCCTCCGTGTAGACGATCATGCCGCGCAGGTTCTTTCCCTCGAGCATGTCTGCGTAGCCCTCGTTGATCTCCTCGAGCTTGTAGGTCTTGGTCACCAACTCGTCGAGTTTGAGTGCGCCGCTTCGGTAGTGATCGAGCAACTTGGGAATCTGAGACCGTGGTCCTACTCCGCCGAAGATGGCTCCCTGCAAACGCTTCTGCAGAAGGGTCAGCTCGAAGAGGCTGAGCGTCACCTGCGAATCCGCGTAATGCCCCATTCCGACGACCACAACCTGACCACCCTTACCCGTCGCACTGAGCGCGGGCTGAATGATGTCGCCGTGGATTTCTCCCACGGTGATCACGGTGACGTCGGCCATCTTGCCCCAGGTGATCTCACCGATCACCGGTAACGCTTCCTCGAGTGAGGCAAACGTGTGTGTGGCGCCGAATTCCTTTGCCTTGTCGCGCTTGAATTCGACGGGATCGATCGCGATCACAAAGCGCGCTCCAGCGGACGCCGCGCCCTGCACCGAGTTGATTCCGACGCCGCCGACGCCGACGACCACAACCGTGTCACCGACCTTGGCTCCGCCGATCGCGGTGGCCGATCCCCAACCGGTGGCAACACCGCAGCCGAGCAAGGCCGCCTTGTCGAGCGGGATGTCCTTCTCGATCTTGATCACGGACGCCTCGTTGACGGTCACGTACGGCGAAAAAGTTCCGAGCAGGCACATCTGGATGACCGGTTCGTCGTTGAGCGTTACGCGATAGGTCTTGTCGGAGATCGCCTGCCCGGTCAGCAGGCCGGCTCCCTCGTCGCAGATGTTCTGCAGACCCTTCGCACAGGACGGACAACGTCCGCACGCGGGGATGAAGGCGAGAACCACGTGGTCGCCTTCTTCGACGCTCGTGACGCCCGGGCCGACCTTCGTCACCACTCCGGCACCTTCGTGCCCGCCGAGGGCCGGGAAGAAGGGCAGCGGGCTGGCACCCGTACGCAAATGTTCGTCCGAATGGCACAGTCCCGATGCGGCGAGTCGGACCTGCACCTCACCCGAGACCGGGTCCCCCAGCTCGACCTCTTCGATCTCCCACGCCTGACCTGGCGCCTTGACTACCGCTGCCTTGACCTTCACCTGCACTCCTCGAAAATCTTCGTGATGCACGGACGACGAAAGAACGCGCCGGCATTTGTGTCGCCGATCACACTCCAAGTACGAGTGTGCCTGAAGTAGCCCGAGAATACCGCCGGTCCGCGCGCCTTTTTGGTAGCCGCCTCTACCGGAAAGGCACACGGCTAATATAGACACAGTGGCCAAGGGAACTCGCAAGACCAGAACTCGCAGCAGTACTCCCGAGCGAGGCGAGTCCGGCCCGGTCGCCGGCACTTTCCCCATCGATACCGGGACGTGCGAACTAGTCCGCGATCAATACTCCGACGACAGCTGGATCATCCAGATCAACGGAGTGCCCAGTTCCCACGTGAACGTCGCAGATCCGACGGTGCTCGATTTCGAGTACATGCGGTGGATCGCGCATCTGGTCGATTCCGAACGTGACAAGGCCGAGCGCCTTCGGGTTCTGCACCTCGGCGGCGGAGCCTGCTCCATGGCCAGGTACTTCGCCGCCACCTACCCCGACGCGCGTCAGGTGGTTGTCGAAATCGACGGCGCCCTGGCCGAACTCGTGCGCGATTGGTTCGACCTTCCGCGCGCACCACTGCTGCGCATCCGCGTCGGCGAGGCCCGCGCCGTCACCGAAACTCTCACCGAGTCCACCCGGGACATCGTGATTCGGGATGTCTTCGCCGGCAGCACAACTCCGACACCACTGACGACGGCGCAATTCACCACCCACGTACGACGCGTACTCGCACCGGGCGGCATCTACATCGTCAACTGCGGCGACACCCCGGATCTCCAGGGCGCGCGCAGTGAGGCCGCGACCATCGGCGCCCAATTCGAACACATGGCGATCATCGCCGATCCCGCAATGCTCAAGGGCCGCCGCTACGGCAACATGATCATCGCCGGCAGCGACGTACCGATCGGCGGGCAACCGTCGCTCGCGCGCGAACTACTCGGCGGCGGAGTGCCCGCCCACGCTTGGCAGGACGCCGAAGTCCGCAAGTTCGCCGCGAACGCGCCGGTTCGACAGGACTGACCGACGGCACTACTCGCCGCCGAACACCCTCTCCACCACAGCCTTTGCCCGTCGTGTGATGCGCAGGTAGTTGTCGAGGAACTCCCCTGCGTCGTCGCCGTATCCGGCGACCTGCGCCACCGCCGCGAGGACACGGCCAGGGCCGGGAAGCTGGTCTGTCGGCTTGCCCCGCACCAGAACGAGGCAGTTGCGTGCCTTCGTCGCGGTGATCCAGGCGTCACGCAGCAGTTCGACGTCACCTTCGCTGAGCAGTTCCGCGGCCCCGATAGCGTCGAGAGTTTCCAGCGTCGACGTGTTGTGCAGCGACTCAATCTTGTCGGCGTGGCGCAGCTGCAGCAGTTGCACAGTCCACTCGATGTCGGCCAGGCCGCCGCGACCCAGTTTGGTGTGCGTGGCCGGATCGGCTCCGCGCGGGAGCCTTTCGGAATCGACGCGCGCCTTGATGCGCCGAATCTCGCGCACCGCCGCGTCACTGACGCCGCCTTCGGGGTAGCGGGTCTTGTCGATCATGTGCAGGAACCGCAGTCCCAGTTCAGGGTCACCGGCAACCGGATGCGCACGTAGGAGCGCCTGGATCTCCCACGCCTGAGCCCACTTCGCGTAGTACGCGTCGTAGGACTCGAGAGTGCGCACCATCGGTCCGTTACGACCTTCCGGGCGCAGTCCGGTGTCGACTTCGAGCGGCGGATCGGTACTCGGAGCACCGAGAAGCTTGCGCACCTTGTCGGCAATGCTGTTGGCCCACTTGACCGCAACGATCTCGTCGACGCCCTCACGGGGTTCGCACACGAACAGCACGTCGGCATCGGATCCATAGCCGAGTTCGCCGCCGCCGAGTCGACCCATGCCGATGACGGAGAAGCTGGCCGGCGCCTCGGTTCCGAGTTCGGTGACGCTGGCCTTGATCACCGCGGAGAGCGACGCGTTGAGCACCGCGGCCCACACCGAGGACAGCGCCTTGCAGACGGCGGGCACATCGAGCATGCCGAGGATGTCGGCCGAAGCGATGCGTGCAAGTTCGTGTCGCCGCAGCGAGCGGGCCGCGGCCACAGCACGATTGGGATCACTGTGTCGGCCGGAGGCGGTGAGGATTCCGCGAGCGACGTCTTCGGGCTTCGGCTCGACCAGGCGCGGACCACTCGGTGAATCCGCGAACAAACGGATCACGTCGGGTGCCTTGATGAGCAGATCAGGTAGATACGCCGACGAGCCCAGTACGGTCATCAGACGCTCGGCGACTGCAGCCTCGTCGCGGAGCAGGCGCAGGAACCAGGTCTGGTCGACGAGCGCGTCCGAGAGCCTACGGTATGCAAGCAGACCTGCATCGGGATCCGGTGTGTCAGCCAGTGATTCGAGCAGAGTCGGCAGCAGAAGCGCTTGAATCCGACCCTTACGTGAAGCGCCACTCGTCAGTGCTGTCAGATGTCCGAGTGCATGCTCGGGTGCCGTGTAACCCAGAGCTGCCAACTGCCGAACCGCCGCTTCGGGCCCCAGGACCAATGCTTCCTTGTCCATCCGCGCCACCGATTCGAGAAGCGGGCGGTAGAACAGTTTGGCGTGCAGGCGGCGAATACGATGCGAATTCCGCTTGATTTCGGCGCGCAGGACTCCGAGGGAATCCAGACGCCCGTCAGGCCGCATGTGCGCGGCGCGGGCGAGCCAACGCAGCGCTTCCTCGTCGTCCGGCGGCGGCAGGGTGTGCGTGCGCTTGAGCTTCTGCAACTGCAGACGGTGCTCGAGAAGGCGCAGGAATTCGTACGACGCGGTCAGGTTGGCGGCGTCGTCGCGGCCGACGTATCCGCCCGCCGCCAATGCGGTCAGTGCATCGACCGTGCTCTGGACGTGCAACGAACGGTCGGCCCGGCCGTGCACCAATTGCAGGAGCTGGACGGCGAATTCGACGTCGCGCAAACTTCCGCGGCCGAGTTTGAGTTCACGCTCGCGCAGTTCGGGCGGAACCATTTCCTCGACGCGTCGACGCATGGCCTGAACTTCGGGAACGAAGTCCTCGCGCTCGGAGGCGATCCACACCATCGGGCTCATCGCCTCGGAGTACTGGCGACCGAGCTCCATGTCGCCGGTCATCGGACGAGCCTTGAGCAGTGCCTGGAACTCCCAGGTCTTCGCCCAGCGCTTGTAGTACGTGATGTGGGATTCGAGGGAACGAACCAACTCTCCGCGCTTGCCTTCGGGACGCAGCGCAGCGTCGACCTCGAAGAAAGCGGAAGTACCGATGCGCATCATCTCACCGGCAACGCGGCTGGCCGTCGCATCGGCCGGTTCGGCGACGAACACGACGTCGACGTCGGAGACGTAGTTCAGCTCGCGCGCACCACATTTGCCCATGGCGATCACGGCGAGCCGGATCGGACAGCTGCCCTCGGGGCACACCGTTGCGATAGCCACCGCCAGTGCGGCGGTCAGGGCAGCGTCCGCGAGATCGGAAAGCTGGTGACCCACAGTCTGATACGGCACTACGGGCTCGTTCTCGACGGTCGCCGCAAGATCAGCCGCAGCCAGCAGCATCAACTGGTCCTTGTAGCTCTTACGCAGAGCAACAACAGCTTCCGGTCCGGTCAGGGTGGCGCGGTAGGTCAGTGAGCCTTCGGTAGCGCCCTCGTCGAGGGTGGCGCCCACGGCCTCGAGCAAAGCAGCGGTGGCCTCGTCCTTGGTCGGCAGAGCGGTGCCGTCGAGCAGTTTCCAGCCGATCGGATCCGCGGCCAGATGATCGCCGAAGGCCGAAGACGCACCCACCAGAGCGAACAACCGGCCCCGCAAGCTTTTGTCCTTGCGCAATGCCTGATCGAGCTCGCGCCACCCGTCGTCGAGCCCGTCCTTGATCCGGACAAGGGTGCGCAGAGCGAGGTCGGCATTCGCGGCACGCGAAAGCGACCACAAGAGTTCGATACTCTCGGCGTCGACCCAACCGAGCTGACGCAACTCGTCGGCAGCGGTGGGCTCGACCAGCCCGAGTCGACCCGGTCCTGGGACTGCTGATCTCGCAGCGGGCGGTTTCACCGTCACAGACCGAGGTAGGTCTTGAGCTCGAACGGCGTCACGTGGCTGCGGTATTCCTCCCACTCACGACGCTTGTTGCGCAGGAAGAAATCGAAGACGTGTTCGCCGAGTGCTTCGGCCACCAGCTCCGACTTCTCCATCTCGCGCAGAGCGCTGTCCAAGTTGCTCGGCAGTTCCTTGTAGCCCATGGCGCGACGCTCGGCGGAGGTCAACGACCACACGTCGTCTTCTGCCTCGGGCGGCAAGGTGTAGCCCTTCTCGATGCCTCGAAGACCGGCAGCAAGCAGGACCGCGAAAGTCAGGTACGGGTTGCAGGCCGAGTCTGGGCTTCGGATCTCGACGCGACGTGACGATGCCTTGTTGGGCGTGTACATCGGAACGCGGATGAGAGCCGATCGGTTGGACGGGCCCCACGACGCAGCTGTGGGTGCCTCTCCCCCGTGAACGAGTCGCTTGTACGAGTTGACCCACTGGTTCGTGACCGCACTGATCTCGTTGGCGTGCTCGAGGATGCCGGCGATGAACGCTTTGCCGGTCTCGGAGAGCTGCATCGGATCGTCCGGATTATGGAAGGCGTTGGTGTCGCCCTCGAACAAGCTCATGTGGGTGTGCATCGCGGAGCCGGCCTGATCACTGAACGGCTTGGGCATGAAGCTCGCCCGGACGCCTTCACCGATCGCGACCTCCTTCACGACGTACCGGAACGTCATGACGTTGTCGGCCATCGAGAGTGCGTCGGCGTAGCGCAGATCGATCTCCTGCTGACCCGGCGCGGCCTCGTGGTGGCTGAACTCGACCGAGATGCCCATCGACTCGAGTGCGTCGATGGCGTGGCGGCGGAAATTCGGAGCCGAATCGTGCACGGCCTGGTCGAAGTATCCGCCCGAGTCGGCCGGGATCGGCGGAGTGCCGTCGATCGGACCGTTCTCCAGAAGGAAGAACTCGATTTCCGGGTGGACGTAGCAGCTGAAGCCCAAGTCGCTGGCCTTGCTCAACTGGCGACGCAGGACGTGGCGCGGATCGGCCCACGACGGCGAACCGTCGGGCATCGTGATGTCACAGAACATGCGCGCGGAATGCTGCGCACCGTCCTTGTGGGCCCACGGCAGGATCTGGAATGTCGAGGCGTCGGGCCGAGCGACGGTGTCGGCTTCGGAGACTCGTGAGAATCCCTCGATGGCGGAACCGTCGAATCCGATTCCCTCCTCGAAGGCGCCTTCGAGTTCGGCGGGGGCGATCGCCACCGATTTGAGGTACCCGAGAACGTCGGTGAACCACAAGCGGACAAACCGAATGTCGCGCTCTTCCAGGGTACGAAGCACGAATTCTTTTTGGCGATCCATGCACGCGAGACTAAGCAAGCCACGTTAAATCTGTGTTACATCAGTGGTCCCGGTTAACAGAGTGATTGGTCACCATCGAATAGGCGCAGCGTACGGCGCCGCGCCGTCTAACATGTCAGGCCCTCTTCCGGCGCCTTCAAGTACACGAAGTAGTCGACGACGGCATCGTCAACGCAGGAGTTTCCGTCCAGAACGACCGTGTGCTGGGTTCCGTCGAAGGTGATCAGGGCAGCGCCCAACTGCTTCGCGAGATCCACTCCGGCCTGATACGGCGTAGCCGGATCCTGCGTCGTGGACACGACGACCAGCTGAGGCAGGCCGGCATCCGCGAGGGCCTGGGGGTCGAGCGCGTGGGGGCTGCCGGTTGCCGGAACGGGCCAGAACGCGCACAGGTCGAGCGGCGCTTGACCGGTCCCTCGGCCGTCGTCGAGGAACGGGGCCGCTTCGCGGTACCGGGTATCGGACTCGCCGGCCTCGGCGCGGTCGGTGGTTGCCGGATCGTCCACGCAGCGAATGGCGTTGAACGCGTCGTTGATGTTGGAGTAGCTGCCGTCGTCCTCACGGCCTTCGTACATGTCGGCGAGATTGAGCAGCGAGTCGCCGCGTCCGTCGGCCAGACTCGACAGACCCCCACGCAGCGGCGTCCACAACTGTGGCGAATACAGAGCTTGCTGGACGCCCGTGATCGCGTCGGAATAACTCAGCCCGCGCGGATCGGTGGTCTGTGCCGGCTTCTCGATCAACGGATCGACGAGTGCCTGAAAGCGCGCTTGCGCCTGCGCCGGATCGTCACCGAGCGGGCAGTCCGTTCGCGAGACACAGTCGGCGACAAAGGCGTCGAACGCGCCTTGGAAACCCTGACCTTGCAGGACCACTTCGTCGACCGGATCCTGTTCGGGGTCGAGCGCGCCGTCGAGGACCATCGCTCGGACGTTCTGCGGAAAGGTTTCCGCGTAAGTGGATCCGAGCCGGGTTCCGTACGAGAACCCGAGGTAGTTCATCTTCGGATCGCCGAGAACGCCGCGAATGACGTCCATGTCTCGAACCACCTCGTAGGTACCGACATGCGCGAGGAACTCCGTACCGGTCCGCTCAGCGCACTTGGCGGCGTAGTCCTTGCTGTCCGCCTCGGCGAGGGCGATGCCCTCCGGTGTCATGTCGACGTTGACCTCCGCACGCTCCGCGTCTGTCTCCTCCGGCGTCAAACACCGAACCTGCGGCGTCGACGCTCCGATCCCCCGCGGATCGAAGCCGAGCATGTCGAAACGCTCCTGCAGTTCGGTGCCCGAACCCGACGTGGCCATCGACAGCCCGGACCCACCCGGCCCGCCGGGGTTCAGCAACAGCGAGCCGATGCGGTCACCGGTGGCCTTCGAACGCGAGATCACCACCTTCGCGGTGTCGCCGCTCGGATTCGCGTAGTCGACGGGAACGCTCACCTCGGCGCAGTCGACCCCTCGCCCCAGCGACGCAGTTCCTTCTTCGACGAACTGGTCGCACGAACCCCAGTCGAGCGTCTGCTCGTAGAATTTCTCCAGGCCGGACGGCACCGCGGACGCGGCGGAACCAGCGGGTTCCACCGATTCGGGAGTGCCTTCCGAACTGGTGCAACCGACAACCAACACGAGCACTGCTGCGCTTCCGGCGAGGGCACCGGAGAGGCGAACGAACTTCGACATGCCATCGATGGTGCCAGGAAACCTCGGTAGCCAGCGGTTCGCCTCATCTCGGCACCTACCTGATACGCGCGCGGTGATGTGACCCATTGCACCCCGTCAACTATTCGTGTCGGCGATGTCCGGTGGCAGACTGAACACGTCATCACCCACACCCGGGGACCCGAAGGCGAACAACGCTCAGGGCCTCGAGGCCAGAAAGGGACAACGATGTCCGAAACACCTCTCTACGGTTCTGTACCCACTGCAGCTTCTGTACCCACTGCAGGCTCTACCGATGCACCGAAGCGTAAGACGCGCATTCACCACCTCGCCGAGATGAAGCAGAACGGCGAACGCTGGTCGATGCTCACCGCTTACGACTACTCCACGGCACGCATCTTCGAAGACGCAGGCATCCCGGTGCTGCTCGTCGGCGACTCGGCCGCCAACGTCGTCTACGGCTACGACACCACCGTGCCGATCACCGTCGACGAACTGCTCCCGCTCGTGCGTGGCGTGGTTCGCGGCGCCCCGCACGCACTCGTCGTCGCCGACCTCCCCTTCGGCACCTACGAGGGTTCCGCCGAGCAGGCCCTGGCGACTGCCACACGGTTCATGAAGGAAGGCCTCGCGCACGCCGTCAAGCTCGAGGGCGGTGAGCGGATGAGCAAGCAGATCGCGGCAATCACCTCGGCCGGCATCCCCGTCATGGCTCACGTCGGATTCACCCCGCAGAGCGTGAACTCGCTCGGCGGTTTCCGCGTCCAGGGTCGCGGCGACGCGGCCGAGCAGCTTGTGGCGGACGCCATTGCAGTCCAGGAAGCCGGGGCGTTCTCCGTCGTCATGGAAATGGTTCCGGCCGAGATCGCGGGCCAGGTCAGCCGCAAACTCACCATCCCCACCGTCGGCATCGGGGCCGGTTCCGAATGCGACGCGCAGGTACTCGTCTGGCAGGACATGGCGGGTTACACGAGTGGTAAGACAGCCAAGTTCGTCAAGCGTTTCGGTAACGTCGGTGACGAACTGCGTTCCGCAGCCGCAGCCTATGCATCAGAAGTTCGCACTGGCGCTTTCCCGGCCGCAGAACACAGTTTCTGATCCGAGACCGGCGAACGCCGCCTGTCTCTCAACCAGCCAGGGGTGCGTTCAATGATCGGTAACCGTCGAAGTTCTACTGCCGCAGCTGTAGTCGGTGCGGCAGCTCTCGTCACGGTGCTGAGCGGATGCGCGGGAGGGTCCACCAACTCTCCCGCGCCCAGCAGCACTACGCCCGCGAGTTCCACCACGACGGCGCCGGCAACAAGCTCTGCGTCCGGTTCGACGTTCACCGACGCTCAGGTCCAGCAGTTGTGCTCGGATATGGAAGGGCAGCTGCAGAACTGGCGGACCGTCACCCCGACGCTCGGCAAGGGTGGACTGAATACGATCGTCATCACGTGGGCGACGCAGAACGGCATCAACCTGCTCGATCTCGCCCAGAACCGCGAAAGCATCGACGCGGCAACCTCGGCCGCGTGCCCCGATGTCCGGAGCGGCGCGATTTCCGCACTCGAGATCCCCGATCTCGCCTCCGGACTGGTGGGCTTCTGATGACCGACACGTCAGCCACTTCAGGGCAGCCGTCGGCTCTTCGGAGTCTGTATCCCCCGATCGAGCCCTTTGTCACCGGCTTCCTCGATGTCGGTGACGGCCAGAGCATGTACTGGGAAGTCAGCGGCAATCCGGACGGCAAGCCAGTGGTGTTCCTGCACGGTGGCCCCGGTGGCGGTGCACAACCGGCGGTGCGCCAGTTCTTCGATCCGGCCGCATACCGGATTGTTCTCCTCGACCAGCGCGGCTGCGGGCGATCCACCCCGCACGTTGCCGACGGCGCCGACCTGTCGGTGAACACGACCGACAAGCTGCTGGCCGACATCGAAGCCCTACGTGAACATCTGTCGATCGACAAGTGGATGGTCTTCGGCGGGTCCTGGGGTTCCACGCTTTCCATCGCCTACGCCGAAACGTTTCCCACGCGCGTCACGGAACTGGTCCTGCGCGGGATCTTCCTCCTGCGTCGCAGCGAGATCGACTGGTACTACAACGGCGGCGCCGGAAACATCTTTCCGGAGCGCTGGGACAAGTTCCTCGAACCGGTGCCAGAGGCGCAGCGCGGTGAAGACCTCGTCGCGGTCTATCACCAATTGCTCCATTCCGAAGACCCCGACGTCGCAGCCCGGGCAGCGATCGCCTGGTCTGCCTGGGAAGGATCGACGAGTTACCTGTATCCACAGGCGGACAAGATCGAACAGAACTCCGAGACCAGGTTCGCCTTGGCCTTCGCTCGCATCGAGAATCACTACTTCGTCAACGGCGGATTCTTCGACGAGGGTCAGCTCCTACGCAAAAGCTCCGCACTGCACGGCATTCCGGGGACGATCGTCCAGGGCCGCTACGACGTCGTCTGCCCCGCCACCAGTGCCTGGGCACTGCACAAGGCGTGGCCCGAATCCAAGCTCGTGATCGTCGACGACGCCGGACACTCCGCGATGGAGCCCGGCATCGCACATCACTTGGTGGAAGCCACCGATTCGTACCGGTAGCTCCCTACGCCGGGAACGTGAATTCCACCGTCCGTTTGACGGTGTCGACGGCGGTGAGTCGCACCTTTGCGCGCTCACCGTCGTCGGGCGTTCCGACGCATTTCGCAATCACGGCGACCGACGGGACAAACACTTCCGCCGAGCGCTTTCCGTCCTTGGCGCGCATCACCACCGCGTCGAAGACCTCGCCGACCCGGCCGTCGAGCAGCGTGGACTCGGTCAGATCGATGCACGCGCGGTCGACCTTGTTCGCCAGTGAGTCGGACCCACTCATGATGTCGGGCAACTTGGGAAGGGCGGTGCGCACCCATTCCGGTACCGCCGTACCAGCTGTGATCGCCAGACACACCTCGGCGCTGAAACGATCGGACAGGCGGCGCAGCGGAGCCGTGACGTGAGCGTAGGGCGCTCCGATCCCCGCATGCACCGTCAACTCCGGTAATCGGCCGTCGAAGGCCGCGTAGTCTGCGCCGCGCAGCAACGACGGCGCAACCGACATCAGCGCCATCGTCGACGGCTCGCCCGAGTCGAGGCCGGCAAGAATCTGCCCGACGCTTTCACCCTCCGGCCACGTGATACCCAGCGCCACTGCAGTTCTCCGCAAGGTCCGAACCGCGGACTCCTCGGCGGGCGGCAGCGTGCGAAGCAACCCGATACCTGCGTCGATCATCATGCGGCCGGCACACATCCCGGTCAGTAGCGACACTTCTGCGTTCCAGTCGTCCGCTTCGGTGCGTGGCTCCAACTCGATCCGCCAGCGAACCGAGGACTCGTCCTCCGGCTGCTCCCGAACCACTGACTGCTCGGGCAGTTTCAGCTCGATGGCGCCCCTGGCAACCGCCGAGGCACTGCGCAATCGTCCGAACTCCGGTAGTGCGGCGATCGACGGATGCAAGGTGCCCGCGTCCGCGTCGCGCTGCACGGTCGAATAATCCAGACGCGCCACAGATTTCACCAGAGCTCGCCTCACCTGCCACGACGTGGGCTCGGCTTGGGCATCCAACTCGATACGCCACAGCGCGGCGGGGCGAACCACGTCCGGCAGCAGGCTCGCCGATCCCTCCGACAACGCCCGAGGATGCAGCGGAACGGAACCGTCCGGGAGATAGAAGGTTTGGCCACGTTTGCGGGTTTCGATGTCGAGCGCACCACCTGGCGTCACCACCGCCGCGACGTCGGCGATCGCGTAGTGCACGACGTACCCGGTCGACGTCTTCTCGATGTGCACTGCCTGGTCGAGGTCCATCGATCCGGGAGGGTCGATGGTCACGAAGGCGATACCCGTTTCGTCGACACGCCCGGCACCGAAACGATCCACGGCATTCTCGGCCTCGGCCTGCGCCGCGGCCGAGAATGCTCCTGGCAAATCGAATTCCGCCCGAACCACTCCGAAGTCGATTCCCTGCACCATCATTCGACCTGCGGGCACGCGTCCTCCATGATCGGTTCGGGCCGGTCCAGCAGCTGTACCGGTCCCAGTTGTTCCAGCCTCAGTTGTTCCAGTCTTCATCTGCCCGATCGGCGGCTTTGTTGCGTTCGGCCGCAATCTTCAATGCATGTTCGGCAGAGTCCCGATCAGGGTACGGCCCCATCCTCGTCAGCGAGGACGCACCCTTTCCCTGCGTGACGGAACCGTCGGACACGTCGAAGTACCAGAGTCGATCTTCATCAGTCATATCCACAGTGTGACATCAGAGTGAGATAGAAGCTTGTAGATCGCTGTGAGACTGATATTCTTTCTACTTGGCCTGGCAGGTGAGAACCGGACATTCGAACGGTGAGTTCTGCTTGAATGCCCAACACAAGCTACGAACAGAAAATGGAGTGCGCATGTCCGCAATTCTTTACGATTACCTCCTCCCGCTCATGGGCCATGACGCGGCAACGTACTGGGCTACGCTGCTGGTCATCAAGCCTGTCTGACAGCTTTCGACCTAAAAGGAAGACCCCCACNNGTGGGGGTCTTCCTTTTAGCTCTCTTGCAGATCGCGGGCGGACGAGTCGGCGTGTAAGCCGGATCCTGTCCTGCGACACCGAAGTGCCGAGTGGCGACCATCCATCTGGGCACACCGTCGCCGGGTGCCTCGAGCGGTTCACCCGCAGGCTCGGGCGAGCAGCCCTCGAACACCTGCGCAGCCGCACCGCGGGCGATGCGACCTTCAACCTTGCTCCGGGCGGGGTTTACCTAGCCACCCCGGTCACCCGAGGTGCTGGTGCGCTCTTACCGCACCGTTTCACCCTTACCTGCCTCGAAAGGCAGGCGGTCTGTTTTCTGTGGCACTGTCCCGCGAGTTGCCTCGGGTTGCCGTTAACAACCGCCCTGCTCTGTGGAGTCCGGACTTTCCTCGGCCCCAGGCCTGTGCGTGGTACACGCTGGTTCCAGAAGCCGCGGCCGCCCGGCCAACTCGTCCGCCCCCGTATGCTACCGGGCGCCTGTCGGTGGCCCGCACTATGGTCACCTTATGACTCGGTACGTGGCCCTGCTACGCGGTATCAACGTGGGCGGCATCAACATCAAGATGGCGGACCTGGCGAGAGTCTTGGGTGACCTCGGATTCGAAGGCGTGAAAACCGTCCTGGCCTCCGGCAACGTTCTGTTCGACAGTCCGAGCACCGACATCCCGTCGTTGAAGAAACAGATCGAATCCGCCCTTGCCCGCGAGTTCGGCTACGAGGCTTGGGTATTCGTCCTCGACATTCCGACACTGCAAGCGATCGTGGACAACTACCCGTTCGAGCGCGAACGCGAGGGTTGGCATGCTTACGCGATGGTTGCCTCCGAGCCTGAAATCCTCGAGGAATTGAGCGCTGCGGCAGCGCAACTCGATGCCTCGGTCGAACGCGTGGTGGCCGGCGACGGAGTCCTGTACTGGGAGGTCGAGAAGGGGCAGACCGTCAAGAGCGCGTTCGGCAGGAACACCGGAAAACCGAAGTTCAAGGCCTTCACCACAACCCGAAATCTGAACACGCTCTACAAACTGCTCAAATGACGCTCGTCCCGACACGGAGCACCAACGCGTGACTCTTCTACCGATCCTGCTCGTCGCCCTCGTCCTCGTCTTTGCGATAGTGCGTCCACGCGGGCTCCCCGAGATCGTCATCGCCGGGCCGGCAGCCGTCGTCGTTCTCCTGACCGGCATCGTCACTCTCGACGAAGCCCGCGAAGAACTGACGAGCATGGCACCCACCGTCGTCTTCCTGGTTGCCGTGCTGGTTCTCGCTCATGCCGCGGACGCTCTCGGCGTCTTTCGCTGGGTCAGCCAGATCCTGCAGCAAAAATCCCTTGCCGATCCGCAGCGGTTGCTGATGTACGTATTCGGCGCCGCTGCCCTGACCACGGCGGTCCTGAGCCTCGACGCCACCGTCGTGCTGCTGACGCCCGCAGTGATCGCGGCCGCACGATCCATCGGAGCAAGTCCGCGGCCCCATTCCTATGCCAGTGCGCACCTGTCGAACTCGGCGTCGACGCTCCTGCCGGTGTCGAACCTGACCAACCTCATCGCTTTTGCTGCAACAGGTTTGACGTTCTTGCACTTCACCGCATTGATGGCGTTGCCGTGGATCGTGACGATCGCTGTCGAATATCTGATCTTTCGACTGTTCTTCCGCTCGGAACTCGTGCGGGACGACAGCGCAGATCCGCCTGCGGCAGCCAGATCTGCGCCTGCGCCGATTCTGCCGCTGACGGTGATCGGACTGACGCTGCTCGGTTTCGCGGTTTCGGGTTTCTTCGGGATCGAACCCGCCTGGATCGCCGTGGTGGGTGCGAGTGTCCTGGGAGCGATCGCTCTGGCTCGGCACCGTACGACCGCCGCCAAGATGATCTACGCTGCCGATCTCTGGTTCTGCGCGTTCGTCCTGGTTCTCGGGATCATCGTCGCCGGCGTCGCGAACGGGCCGGTGGGCGAATGGATTGCGCAGATCCTGCCAGGCGACACCAGCTACGGCTCACTGCTCTTTGTCGCCGCGGTAGCGGCGGTTGCGTCCAATCTCGTCAACAACCTGCCGGCAACCTTGCTGATGATCGCGGCGCTCGGAACGGCGGCACCTCCAGCTCTGGTGCTCGCGATGTTGATCGGCGTCAACCTCGGCCCCAACCTCACCTACGTGGGCTCTCTCGCCACTATGCTCTGGCGACGAGTTGCCACCAGCGCGGGCGCACCGCCCACGCTGGCGACATTCACTCTGCTCGGGATCATCACGACGCCACTGACGCTGCTCGCCGCCGTGAGTGCCCTGTGGCTGGTGATCTGATCGGAGGCTGATCAGCCGTCAGGGCTCTTTCAGCGAAGGTGTGACGTGTCGTTGACCAACCGGACCGAGGCTCCCCCGTCGGGATAGAACTCGGTGATGCTCAGCGACGCCAGGTCCAGATGCAAGCGGTACAGCAACGACGGCCCGGCATCGAGCGCCAACTGCACCAAAGTCTTGATCGGGGTGACGTGAGAGACGACCAACAGCGTCGCGCCGCCGTAGGTCGAGATCAGGTCGTCGCGCGCGGCGACGACTCGTTCTCGCACCTCGTCGAAACTCTCGCCGCCGGGTGGACGCACCGAAGTGTCCGAGAGCCATTCGCGATGCAGGTCCGGGTCGCGCTCGGCTGCCTCGCGGAACGTGAGTCCGTCCCAGTCGCCGAAATCGGTTTCGATCAAACCCTTGTGCTCGACGACGGGAAGACCGAGCACGCGCGCCGATGCCTCTGCCGTCTCACGGGTTCTGCCGAGGGGTGAGCAGACGATGGCGTCGATACCGCCGCGGTTCCCGAAGCGTCCGGCCGCGCCGGCAGCCTGCGCGCGGCCCAGTTCCGTGAGCTTTGGATTGCCGCGCCCGGAGTAGCGGCGATCGACCGACATCGCTGTCTGTCCGTGACGTAGCAACAACATTCGTGTCGGCTTGCCGGTGGTGGCGATCCATCCAGGCGAGCCGGCGATCTGAGGCTCCGACGTCTCTTCGGACGGCGCGGCGGGTGCAACAGGTGCGGGGGCCGAAGGTGCGACTGGACCGGTTTCGATACCGGCAGCCGCGTCCATCGCCTCGTTGGCAAGACGATCGGCATGAGAATTCTCGCCGCGTGGAATCCACGTGTAGGTCACTCGCGAGAACTGCGTCGCCAACTCGGCAGCGCGTCGCTGCAGCGGAATCATGTCCGGGTGCTTGACCTTCCATCGCCCGGACATCTGCTCGACGACCAGCTTGGAGTCCATGCGGACGTCGACCGTCGACGCTCCGAGTTCACCGGCGGCAGTCAACCCTGCGATCAGTCCGCGGTACTCGGCGACGTTGTTGGTCGCGATTCCGATGCTTTCCTTGCGTTCGGCCAACACCGAGCGGTTGGAGTCGAAGACCACGGCACCGTAGCCGGCCGGGCCGGGGTTGCCGCGCGATCCACCGTCGGCCTCGACGATGACCTGCGTGGGACTCACAGACCGGACTCCTTGGTACGCACCATGATTGCATTGCACTCTGGGCAACGAACGACGACGTCGGCCGGTGTCGCGGCGATTCGGGAGATCTCGCCGCGGTCGATCTCGATCCGGCAAGCGCCACATCGGCGTGCCTGCAGAAGCGCCGCGCCCGGTCCGCCCAGGGTGCGCTGCTTCTCGTAGACAGCAAGGAAATCGGCGGGGAATTCACCGACGAGTCGTTCGCGATCGGCGGCGCAACGCTCCTGCGCCTTGTCCAGATCGGCGACGGCGTCGTCACGGCGACGCTTGGCGTCGATCAGCTCTTCTTCGGCCTGGGACAGCTGGGCGCCGGCGTGATCGTGATCGGCCTGCAACGCCTCACGCTGCTCCATCACTTCGAGCAACTCGTCCTCGAGGAGCCCCTGCCGCCTGACCAGACTGCCGAGTTCGTGTTCGAGTTCGGTGAGCTGCTTCGCCCCGACCGACCCACTCTGCAACAGCGTGCGGTCACGATCCTCACGCTGACGAACAGCGTCGACCTCGCCTTCGAGCTTGCGGATGTCGCGATCGATGTCGTCGATCTGGATTTCGACGGCTACGGACGCGTCTTTACGGCTGATTCGCTCGGCCTCGAGACGTTCGACTTCCTGCTGCTCGGGAAGCGCTCCGCGTCGGTGGGTGATCCGAGTGAGCTCAGCATCCACCCCGGCGAGGTCGAGAAGCTTGGACTGCACCTGTGGTTCGACGTTCACGCTGTATAACTCCTGCTGTAAGTCCGATGTCGGCAGTGCTCGCGAAGGACGGCTCTCGAAGAACTGCTCTTGAATTGTTCGTGCAACCGTACCTTGCAGAGCGCTGCACTAATGCGCACTCAAACACCACGGATCGGTGCGAATTGTCGAAACCCGGCTTTCCCACCCCGGATTGTCGGCAAACGCGGCGTCGAGCACCGATTTCGCCTGTGCACACCACGGGTATTCACTCGCCCAATGGGCGACGTCGACCAGAGCCGGGCCACCGGCGCGTAGGTGCTCGTCCGCGGGATGATGCCGCAGGTCCGCAGTGACGTAGACGTCGGCGCCCAGTGCCGCCACCACGTCGAGATACGAGTCGCCGGAACCGCCGCACACCGCCACGGTACGAACGGTCGCGTCTGGATCTCCGGCCGCGCGAACACCCCACTCGGTCGAGGGCAGTGAGCGCGCTACTCGCGCCGTGAACTCTCGCAATGTTTCGGGATGCTCGAGCTCACCCACCCGCCCCAGACCGAGCGAACTGGGGAACGCTGCGAGTTCGAAGACATCGAAGGCCGGTTCCTCGTACGGGTGGGCGGCACGCAATGCGCCCAGCACCGCACTTCGCTTTCCGCGTGGGGCAATCACTTCCACACGATCCTCGCGAACCTGCTCCACAGCGCCCACAGTCCCGATCGTCGGATTCGCACCGTCGGCTGGCAAGAACTGACCCGTACCGGTGACCGTCCAACTGCACTGGCTGTAGTCACCGATCCGCCCAGCCCCGGCCTCGAAAAGTGCATCCTGCACGGCCGATGCATTCTCCACCGGAACCATGACGACCCACTTGTCGAGCGGCTGCGTCGGCTTGGGTTCGATCGGGCGCAGCACGGTCAGGCCCAGAGCCTGCGCCAACGCGTCGGACACTCCAGGGTCGGCGGAGTCCGCATTGGTGTGCGCCGAGAACAGCGCACACCCGGCTTTGATGAGTTTGTGGACCAGCGCACCCTTGGGCGTGTGAGCGCCGACGGTGTCCACCCCACGCAGCAGAAGTGGATGGTGAACGACCAGAAGGTCGGCACCGGAGGCGATGGCGTCGTCGACCACTGCCTCGGTCGGATCCACCGCGAAAACCACTCGCGTCACCGCGTCGGCCGGATCGCCGCAGACCAGACCGACCGAATCCCACGATTCCGCCAGGGCCGGCGGGTAAGCGGATTCCAGCACGGCTATGACGTCCGCAAGAGTTGCGTCGCTCACAAGATCTCCTTCATCGCTTCGATCAGTACCGAAACCTGCTCGGCTGGACGGACGGCCACACGCAACTGATCCGGGCCGAGTCCGGGAAAGGTGTCGCACCGGCGGACGGCGATACCGCGGACACGCAGGTGCTCCCGCATCGCGGCGCCGTCACGGACGTCGATGAGCACGAACGGCCCCGCAGCGGGTTCGTGCACGGCGATCCCGATCTCGGTCAGTCGCCGGGACATGTCTCGGCGGTCCACGGCAATCGCGTCGGCTTTGATCCTCGACTGCTCGACCGCGAACGGTTCGCAGCACGCCGTGATGGCCTCGATCTGCAAACTGCCCAATGGCCAGTGGGCTCGGCCGTGAGTGAGTCGAGCGAGAAGATCCGGAGAGCCGATCGCGTACCCACACCGCAATCCGGCGAGCGCCCACGTCTTGGTCAGGCTCCGAAGCACCAGTACATCCGCCGACTCGACACCGGCGACGCTCTCCGTTTCGCCGGGCACCGCATCGCCGAAGGCCTCGTCCACCACCAGGATCCGGCCCGGCCGACGCAATGCCAACACATCGGCCTTGGGGTGAAGCACGGACGTCGGGTTGGTCGGATTGCCGAGAACGACAAGGTCCGCGGATTCGGGTATCTGTGCGGTCCGAAGCTCGAAAGGCGGCTCCAGAATCACCTGCGTCACCGGTACACCGGCCTCTCGCAGCGCCAGTTCCGGCTCGGTGAACGACGGATGGATCAGCGCTGCCGAACGAGAGCCCAGGCGCGGCAGCATCGCGAATCCCTCGGCACCGCCCGAGAGCAACAGCACCTCTTCGGGCCGGCGCCCGTGCCGCTGCGCGACCGTTTCGCGGGCTTTCAGTTCCGCTGCAGCCGACGGGTACGAACCGAGCGTCGACAGCCCTGCGGCCAGTCGATCCCGCAACCATTTCGGTGGGCCGGAGCCTTGGACGTTGACGGCAAAATCGAGTAACCCGGGCTCCGCTTCGACATCGCCATGATGTCTCAAGCTCTCCAGGTCAACCGTTCCGGTACTCACCCGGTCAGCCTACGGTCGAGCACCGTGCGCGGACATCACCCCTGCCGTCCGGGACAATGAGTGCCGTGACGACACCCCCCCTCGACCGTTTTCCGGTAGTTCTGTTCGATCTGGACGGAACCATCACCGATTCCGCTCCCGGCATCCACGGCGGCTTCCGACATGCGTTGGCAACTGTCGGCCATCCGGAGCCGACGGAAGCGATGTTGGCATCGGTGATCGGCCCACCGATGGTCGACACCTTCAGGTCACTCGGTATGGCCCCGGCGGACGTGGACCGGGCGATCGCCGCGTACATCGAGCGCTATGACGCGACCGGGTGGCAGGAGAACTCGGTGTACGAGGGCATGGACGTCGTCCTGGGTAAGGCTCGCGCGAGCGGCACCCGACTGGCCGTCGCCACTTCGAAGTCGGAGCGGTTCGCAATTCGTATCCTCGAGCATTTCGGTCTGGCCGAGCACTTCGAGTTCATCGGCGGCGCAAGTGACGACGGAACTCGGCGGGCGAAACCCGATGTGATCGCACACTCGCTGACCTCACTCGGGATCACACCCGTCCTCGCCGCCGACGGCGGAACCCCCGACGTGTTGATGATCGGCGATCGTGATCACGACGTCCTCGGCGCCGCGAAGTACGGCATCCCCACCGTCGTCGTCGAATGGGGCTACGGTTCCGCCGAGGAAGCGCGGCAAGCGTTTCGCTCCGTATCGTCGGCATCCGAACTGGGAGGACTTCTCGATGGCCGCCTCTGAACCACTCCATGTGACGTTTGTGTGCACCGGCAATATCTGCCGGTCACCGATGGCCGAAAAGATCTTGCTCGCGCATCTGGGCCGCGAAGGCCTCGCCGACCGGGTCCGTGTCAGCAGCGCCGGTACCGAGGGCTTTCACACCGGCAGTGACGCCGACGAGCGGACCAACGTCGTGCTCCGAGCGGCCGGGTATCCGACTGGCCACAGCGCCGCGCAGGTCAACGCAGATCATCTCGCAGCCGATCTCGTCGTCGCCCTCGACACGGGGCACGAACGTGAGCTTGCTCATCTCGGCGTGCCCACCGAGCGCCGGCGCCTACTGCGATCGTTCGACCCCGAGGCGGACGGAGATTCGGTTCCGGACCCGTACTACGGGGATCAGGAGGACTTCGAACTGGTTCGAGACCAGATCGAAGCGGCCATTCCCGACATACTCGACTGGATCCGCGAGCGAGCCTGAACCCGGAGCAAAATTCACTCCCGTTCGGGCAACGGATACCGTGGACGTGTGCGAAGACTGAAATTCCTGTTGCGGCCCGGTTGGTTGGTACTGGCAGCTGTGGTCGGGCTCTTCGCCTACCTGTGCTTCACCGTGCTCGCTCCGTGGCAACTCGGCAAGAACACGAAGACCGAGCATCGCAATGATCTGATCTCGAACTCGATCAACGCGGAGACCGTGCCGATCGGTGACGTCATCACCGATTCGACGATCGCACCGGACGACGAATGGCGAAACATCACCGCGGCAGGTACCTATCTGCCCGACGCCGACATCCTCGTACGACTGCAGTCCATCGAGGGCGCACCGTCGTACGAGATCCTGACGCCTTTCCTTCTGGACGACGGCCGCACGATCCTCGTCAATCGCGGATACGTTCGGCCGATCAACGGCGCCGAGGCACCGCCCATCGCTGCTCCGCCGACCGAGCCGGTCTCTCTCAACGGCCGCGTGCGCCTGTCGGAAGGCACTGCGCCCGGACGAGTTCCGATGTTCGAGGACGGCGCCAAACAGGTCTACTCCATCGACGCACGACCGATCGGCGAGTTCATCGGAACGGACCTGATCGACGCATACATCCAACTCGAACCCGACCAGCCCGGCGGTCTCGGCACGATTCCGCTCCCCCAACTCGATGCAGGCCCGTACCTCTCGTACGGGTTCCAGTGGCTGGCGTTCGGCATCATGGCGCCGCTCGGACTGGCCTACTTCATTCGCGCGGAGTGGCGCGAACGTCGCAAGGAAAAGGCGGCTCAAGCAGCTGTCGACGGCTTCGCAGCGGACGACGCCGCGACCGAGAAGACTCCAGATGCGGCAGCGACCGCACCCCCCGCCGAACCGGCTCGTACCTTCAGCCGTCGCAAGAAGCCGGAACCGGAATCAGTGCCCCTGACGGCGCAGGAAGCCAAACTTGCCGATCGATACGGCAATACCCGCTGACATACCCGCCGACACCACTGCCGCACTGATCTGCACCGCCGACGAAAGCCTCGACGCGCGGCGCAGATCGTTCGGCGTCGGCACGGGCCCGCTGCCGAGGACGGGGCGCATCTCCACCCCGTGTGCGTACTCGGTCCGGCCGCCCAACGAAATGCCCAATGCCCCTGCTGCCGACGCTTCCGCGACGCCCGCATTGGGGCTTGGATGAGCCGCTGCGTCGCGTTTCCACGCTGTCAGCGACTCGCGCACCGAGCCGCCCACCACCGGTGCACACGCAGCCGTCAGCGCGCCGGTCAGCCGAGCCGGGATGATGTTGACCAGGTCGTCGAACCTCGCCGCAGCCCACCCGAATCTGAGGTATTTCTCGGAGCGATAGCCGATCATCGCGTCGAGTGTGTTGACCGCGCGGTAGGCGAACAGACCCGGCACACCCGCAACCGCGCCCCAGAACACTGCGCCGACACTGGCGTCGGAGGTGTTCTCGGCGACCGACTCCAGCGCAGCTCGAGCGAGGCCCTCTTCGCCCAACACCGAGGGATCACGTCCACACAGTGAAGGAAGAAGCTCACGCGCTTTCGTCAGGTCGCCGTCGACCTGTGACGCCTCCAATCGAGCGGCCATGTCGATGCCGGTGCGTGCAAGCGACGTCCCGCCGAGCACGGCCCAGGTGGCTATCGCCGTCGTACCCGTGACGGCCACCCAACCGGCCCGGCGCGAGGCTGCTTCGGCTGCGAGGCCGAGCCCAGCGGCGCCGGCCACGAGCACGGCGACATGAAGTGTTCCAGCCGTGCGTGAGTCTCGGTAGGACATCTTCTGCAGCGCGATAGCTGCGGTTCCGAAGCCGGCAACCGGATGGAACCTCCCCGGATCGGCGAAAGCCCGATCCGCAACGTAGCCGAGGAGAAGCCCGGCAGCTCGCGCATTGAATCGAGATTGGGACGAACGAACCGAAATCTGCACGAGCGTAGTTGTAGCAGCGACGCTCGTTCTCTGGCCAACCGTCACGTGTCTGCCCGAGCTGAGCACTACCGGTCCCAGTCGATCGTCAGATAGATCAAGCGGTGCATTCGGTTGATTTCCCAGACACGGGCAATCCCGGTCGCCAGCGCGTCGCTTTGGGAACGAACCCGGATCGTCTGCCCCGCGAACAACGCAACACTGAGACTGGGCATCTCGGCGATGTGGATGTGCGAACGGGTGGGATGCACGCGCGTCGGGTCGACGGCTACTTCGATCATAGAACTGGACATGCGTCCAGAATGGCGTATTGCGGACAATTCGTTGTCGAAAACGAAAAACCCCGATCTGCATCGACATGCAGATCGGGGTTCGAATTCTTCGGTGGGCGCGGAGGGTTTCGAACCCCCGACCGCTGGTGTGTAAAACCAGAGCTCTACCACTGAGCTACACGCCCGAACTCCCGGTGAGACCCTCACCGGGAGTGCTCTAAGACTCTAGCGCGGCAAGCGCGTTTGCCCAAAGTCCGTGGTCACGAGCTTCTCCGGGGCCGTTCATCTCGGCAAAACGAATGATTCCGTCTTTGTCGATGACGAAGGTGCCACGATTGGCGAAGCCCAACTTGTCGTTGAACACCTCGTACTTCTGAGCGACTTCACCGTGCGGCCAGAAGTCCGACAGCAAGGGAAATGTGTACCCCTGCTCGGCCGACCAGATTTTGTGCGTCGGCGAAGCACCGACAGAAATCGCGAGAATGGCAGTGTCGTCGTTCTCGAACTTCGGAAGCTCGTCACGGACCTTGCAGAGTTCCCCCTGACAAGTCCCGGTGAAGGCCAACGGATAGAAGACCAGCAGAACATTCTTCTTACCGCGGAAATCTGCGAGCGAAACTTCCTGGTTGTTCTGATCCTTCAAGGTGAAATCCGGTGCCTGGGCACCAACTTCGAGAGGCATGTGCGATTCCTTGGGAAAGTGCGGAAAGGACCGGGTCAGCGCTTGTTGGCCGGACGAGCCTTCGGCTGAACCAGTCGACTTCCCGACCAGTCACCGAGGTTGGCTGCCGATGTCTGCGTCAGGCCGGCAGTCGGCGCCGATTCGGCGATCTCGCTGGGCTCGACATGTCCGTCGAGACCGGTCTTGGGAGTGAGAACCCACACGAAGCCTTCGTCGGCGAGGGGCCCGATGGCATCCATCAGGGCGTCCACCAGGTCACCGTCCTCGTCGCGCCACCACAGCAGCACGACGTCGATGACCTCGTCTGAATCCTCGTCGAGCATTTCCCCGCCGATGGTTTCCTCAACCGCGGCACGAATGCCGTCGTCGGTATCCTCATCCCAGCCCAGTTCCTGCACCACCATGTCAGTGGTAATCCCGAGTTTCTGAGCGTAGTTCTGGGCATCCGCCGCGGCGACCACGGTGGGGTCCTCCTTTTGTTGATGGTGTGTGGCGACCCCGCACACCTACCGTTTGACGATCAATTAGGGAAAGCGAACATGGTCTGAGGCGTTAGCGCAAGCCGACCACGCCGAAAACTTTCACCAAAGATCGTCTTCTGACACACGCCGAACCTTACGCCTGCGGATTACCGCAGGTCACAGGGATCCACATTCATCGAAGATCGACTTGCGAATCGAATTGCTCGCATCGCTGATCGAATTGATTTCATCCGCCGAATGATCACTCTCGATGACGACGGCAGATGAACGCAGGTTCGCGGCCAATTCGTCGAACAGTCCGGAAAGTTGCGCCGGAAGTTCACTCGAGACCGAGTCGAACCACGAGGCGGTATCGCGTGCCGACGAAGCAGCGGCGCCGGCTTCAGCCCTCAGATCCGTCTCACCGTGATTTCCGGCGTCGACGTAGGCATTGAACGCGACAACGTCGTTCTTCGATCGAGAGACCGCTTCCTCACAGATCGCGAAAGCCGCCTCCGCCGCATCTGCCGCCGCTTTCGACGAGGACGCCGCGGCCACCGAGACACTCACCTCGGAACGGTATGCAGCCACTTGCGCTTCATTGGGTACCGCCGATCCGGTCACCGCCGCCGAGCACCCCACGATCACTGACAGTCCCACTGCGATCGATCCGATCGAAACCCACGCCCCGACCCTGCCGTAATTGATTTCTTTGTTTATTTTTTCCCACCCCTTCATACGTTCCGATCGATCCCCCAAGCCTGTGACTACGGGGAACCATCACACCCCTGCGTCACGCCGAAAAACGCTACCCGAGAGTAACCAGAGGCGAGGTGTGCCGGACCGACCGGGATGGTGAAAGATGAGGTACGCGCCATATTCACGATGGAAGTGCGTCGGACCTAACAAGGCCTCGATCACCTATGTAAGGACGCCCCACCACGCGTCCCCAAACCAATGAGGAGCACACGTTGTCTGACCTGATCCAGGGTCCCGCGTCCGGGCAGAACGCCGATTCCGGCGCCGCCGGCGAGTCGGGTTCGCCCGCATCGAACACGCCGGGGGGAACCGACGGTCGCGTTCGCGTCATTCGCGAAGGTGTTGCGTCGTACCTGCCGGACATCGATCCGGACGAGACCACCGAATGGCTCGAATCATTCGACGGACTTCTGGATCGATCCGGACCCACGCGTGCCCGCTACCTCATGCTCCGCATGCTCGAACGCGCCGGTGAGAAGCATGTCGCACTCCCCGCGCTCACCTCGACCGACTACGTCAACACGATTCCGACCGAAAACGAGCCGTGGTTCCCCGGCGACGAAGAGGTCGAGCGCCGATACCGCGCCTGGATCCGTTGGAACGCCGCGATCATGGTCCACCGCGCCCAGCGACCGGGCGTCGGCGTCGGCGGTCACATCTCCACCTACGCATCCTCGGCAGCGTTGTACGAGGTCGGCTTCAATCACTTCTTCCGTGGCAAGGACCACCCGGGCGGAGGCGACCACATCTTCATCCAGGGTCACGCCTCCCCCGGCATCTACGCGCGCGCCTTCCTCGAGGGCCGCATCCCCGCGGAACAGCTCGACGGATTCCGCCAGGAGAAGTCGCACGCGGACTTCGGCGGCGCACTGCCGTCCTACCCGCACCCACGGCTGCTTCCCGACTTCTGGGAATTCCCGACGGTTTCGATGGGCCTCGGCCCGATGAACGCCATCTACCAGGCCCGGTTCAACCACTACCTCAACGACCGCGGCATCAAGGACACCACCGATCAGCATGTGTGGGCGTTCCTCGGCGACGGCGAAATGGACGAGCCCGAATCACGCGGCCTCGCTCACGTCGCGGCAACCGAAGGCCTCGACAACCTCACGTTCGTCGTGAACTGCAACCTCCAACGCCTCGACGGCCCGGTCCGCGGCAACGGAAAGATCATCCAGGAACTGGAATCGTTCTTCCGCGGTGCCGGCTGGAACGTCATCAAGGTCGTCTGGGGTCGCGAGTGGGATGCACTGCTGCATGCCGATCGCGACGGCGCACTGGTCAACCTGATGAACGTGACGCCGGACGGTGACTACCAGACGTACAAGGCCAACGACGGCGCGTTCGTACGCGATCACTTCTTCGGACGTGACCCCCGCACCAAGGAACTGGTCAAGGACCTCACCGACCAGGAAATCTGGAACCTCAAGCGTGGTGGCCACGACTACCGCAAGGTCCACGCCGCCTACGCAGCCGCCATGGCACACAAGGGCCAGCCGACGGTCATCCTCGCGCACACCATCAAGGGCTACACCCTCGGCAAGCACTTCGAGGGCCGTAACGCCACACACCAGATGAAGAAGCTGACGCTGGACGATCTCAAGGCGTTCCGCGACATGCAGCACATCCCGATCTCGGACGCCGAGCTCGAGAAGGATCCGTACCTGCCTCCGTACTACCACCCGGGCGCGGACGCTCCCGAGATCAAGTACATGCTCGACCGTCGTAAAGCACTCGGCGGATTCCTGCCGTCCCGTAACACCGACGCTGCTCCGCTCAAGCTCCCCGAGGACAAGACGTACGACGTCATCCGCAAGGGTTCGGGCAAGCAGGAAGTCGCCACCACCATGGCGATCGTGCGCATCCTCAAGGAACTGTTGCGCGACAAGGAGATCGGCAAGCGAATCGTGCCGATCATCCCGGACGAGGCTCGCACCTTCGGTATGGACTCGTGGTTCCCGTCACTGAAGATCTACAACCGCAACGGACAGCTCTACACCTCCGTCGACGCCGAACTCATGCTCGCCTACAAGGAGAGCCCGATCGGCCAGATCCTGCACGAGGGCATCAACGAGGCAGGTTCGACGGCTTCGTTCACCGCAGTCGGCACGTCGTACGCCACCCACGGCGAACCGATGATTCCGCTGTACATCTTCTACTCGATGTTCGGTTTCCAGCGCACCGGCGACGGCCTGTGGGCGGCCGCCGACCAGATGGCTCGCGGATTCGTTCTCGGCGCGACCGCCGGTCGTACCACCCTGACCGGCGAAGGTCTCCAGCACGCCGACGGACACTCGCTGCTGCTGGCATCGACCAACCCGGCCGCTGTCACGTACGACGCCGCGTTCTCGTACGAGTTGGCGCACATCGTCAAGGACGGCTTGCGCCGCATGTACGGCGGCACCGAGGGCGTCGACGGTTTCGGTGGCGAGAACATCTTCTACTACCTGACCATCTACAACGAGCCGTACGTTCAGCCGGCCGAGCCCGAAGGCCTCGACGTGGAGGGCTTGCTCAAGGGCATCTACCTCTACAAGACGTCCGAAGCAACCGGCCCGAAGGCACAGATCCTCGTCTCCGGTGTCGCGATGCCCGAGGGTCTGCGTGCGCAGAAGCTGCTCGCCGACGAATGGGGCGTTTCGGCCGACGTCTGGTCGGTCACGTCCTGGGGTGAGCTGCGCCGCGAAGGCGTCGAGTGTGAACGTCAGGCCCTGCTCAATCCGTCCGAGGATGCTCCCGTTCCCTTCGTCACCACGGCGTTGTCCTCGGCGCAGGGCCCTGTCGTCGCGGCTTCGGACTGGATGCGGGCGGTCTCGGATCAGATTCGTCAGTGGGTTCCCGGCGACTACACGACGCTGGGCACGGACGGGTTCGGGTTCTCCGACACACGTACTGCCGCGCGTCGCTACTTCAACGTCGATGCCGAGTCCATCGTCGTCGCGGTGCTCATCGGTTTGGCGAAGGAAGGATCGATCGAGCGGTCGAAGGCCGTCGAAGCAGCGAGCCGATACCGCATCGACGACGTGAATGCCGCTCCCGAGCAGACCGGGGACACCGGTAGCGCTTAAGCCGTAGCGCACCGGTCCGCGCGATCGAAAACAGACCTACGCCCATCGCCGCGGGTGTCATCTCGACATCCGCTGCGGCGATGGGCGTAGGTTTTTCTCATGCCCGAACCTGATCCCGAGAAACCCGAAGAGGGCGTACGCCGCACTCGACCACAGTCGTCCGGGTTGCAGGCTGTCCTCGCCCGCCGTCGTCAGGTTCGCGATCCACTTCCCGAGGCCTTGCTCCGCCGCGTCAAACAGTTCTCCGGTCGGCTCTCCACCGAGGCCGTGACCGTGATGGAGGAGCAGCTTCCGTTCTTCGACAGTCTCGACGCTTCGCAACGTGCCGACGTTCAGCTCCTGGTGCAGACGTCGGTGGTGAATTTCCTCGAATGGCTGCGGCAACTCGACTCGGAGATCAGCTTCGGATACGAGTCTTTTCCGGTCATCCCTCAGGATCTTGCTCGACAGCTCACGCTGCGCCAGACCGTCGACATGGTCCGGGTGGCGATGGAGTTCTTCGAGAAATGGCTACCGGCTCTCGCCCGCAACGATCAACAGCTGATCGCGCTGACAGAAGCCGTCCTGCGCTACGGGCGTGAACTCGGCTTCGCAGCGGCGACGGTGTACGCAAGCGCCGCCGAATCTCGTGGCGCGCTGGACACGCGACTGGAAGCGCTCGTCGTCGACGCCGTCGTACAGGGAGACACCGGATCGGACATGCTTTCCCGTGCCGCGACGTTGAACTGGGATGCGACGGCTCCGGCCACCGTCATCGTCGGGTCTCCCCCGCCGGACGAGCGCGTCTCGGTTGCCGGCACCGTCCACGCGACTGCCGCCGCGCACGGGCGCGCTGTTCTTGCCGTGGTGCAGGGTCCGCGACTGGTGATGATCGTCAGCGGCGAGCTGAGCAGCAAGACGGAGGGCAGCCAATTCCTTCAGGATCTGCTCATGAGTTTCGCCGACGAGCCGGTGGTGATCGGCCCGACCACGCCCTCGTTGAGCGCCGCGCACTTCAGTGCATCCGAAGCTCTGGCGGGAATCAAGGCCGTCGCCGGGTGGCGCGGCGCACCTCGTCCGGTTTTTGCGACTGAACTACTCCCGGAACGGGCACTACTGGGAGACGCCGCTGCCGTAAAGGCTCTCCGCGATTTCCTGGTCGCACCTTTAGCTGAATCCGGCACAGTCTTGACCGATACTTTAGACAGCTATCTCGACTGTGGAGGTGCGGTTGAGACTTGTGCACGCCTTCTGTTTGTTCATCCAAATACCGTTCGGTACCGCTTGAAGCGGATCGCGGAAGTTACCGGCCGGGATCCGACGAATCCACGCGACGCGTACGTACTACGAATCGCCGCTACCGTGGGCCGATTGACACAAATCGATCTCAAATCGAACAATTCGGTTACTTCAGTCACATCTTTAACATCCGGACAAACAAACCTGTAACCCCGGAGCGTCCAATTTCGATGGCCGAGCGCGACGTGGGATTTTGTGGGAACCCTACAAAACACTTCGCCAGAGTTCATCGCGACCGACATCTCGCAGGTCACTCGCGGCGGTGTTCTCTTAATAAGTGATTTCGTTGCTCGCCCCGGGACAGGGCTCTCAGACACCCGGCATGCTCAGCCCCTGGCTGGCACTGCCCGGAGCGCAAGACCGCCTCGAAGTGTGGTCGAAGGCAGCCGGCCTGGACCTCGTGCGACTCGGCACGACCGCGACTGCCGAAGAAATCACCGACACCTCGGTAACCCAGCCCCTCGTCGTTGCCGCTGCTCTGCTGGCATATGAGGAAATCGAATCACGTGGGCTCCTCGGCGCCGACGTCATCGCTGCCGGCCATTCGGTGGGTGAACTTGCCGCTGCTGCGGTCGCCGGTGTCATTTCCGCCGACGACGCCGTCGCGCTTGCCGCCCTCCGCGGCGCCGAGATGGCCAAGGCCTGTGCGCTCGAGCCCACCGGCATGTCAGCCGTTCTCGGTGGCGACGAAGCCGAAGTGCTCGCACGACTCGAAGAACTCGGATTGGAACCGGCCAACCGCAATGCGGCCGGCCAGATCGTGGCTGCCGGACTGCTCACCGCGCTCGAAGAACTCGCAGCAAACGCACCTGAGAAGGCCCGCGTCCGCGCACTGCCCGTCGCCGGCGCTTTCCACACCCGCTTCATGGCACCTGCCCAGGATGCCGTCGCAGCTGCTGCCGCCAAGATCACCCCGTCCGATCCGACGCGCACGCTGCTTTCCAACTCCGACGGCGCACCCGTTTCCTCGGGTGCCGACGCCCTCACCAAACTTGCCGCGCAGGTAACAAGCCCGGTTCGTTGGGACCTCTGCTCCGCGTCGTTGCGGACAGCCGAAGTCACCGCGATCGTGGAACTCCCGCCGGCCGGAACCCTCGTCGGAATTGCCAAGCGCGAAATGCGTGGCACACCGACGGTGGCCCTCAAGAACCCGGAGGATATCTCCGCACTGTCCGAGCTGACCTAGCTCGGGCGCCCACCCGGCCGATCAGCCCGAACGACGGCCGGACGTTTCACCCCACCTCAATCGATCAAGAAGGGAGCCACACCAGTGGCCCACACTCAGGAAGAAATCATCGCGGAACTCGGCCAGATCGTGGAGGAGGTCACCGGTATCGAGCCTTCCGAGGTCACCGTTGACAAGTCCTTCGTGGACGACCTCGATATCGACTCCCTGTCCATGGTCGAGATCGCTGTTCAGACCGAAGACAAGTACGGCGTGAAGGTCCCCGACGAGGATCTCGCAGGCCTGCGCACCGTCGGCGACATCGTCGCGTACATCCAGAAGCTCGAAGCCGAAGGCGCCGAAGCCAAGAACGCAGAGTGAGCCGACCGTGACTTCCGCTTCTACCCGCAAAGGGAAATTCCCCGACATCGTCGTCACGAGCCTCGCGACGTCGACCTCGGTGGCTGGTGATGTGGATGGCACGTGGAAGGCGCTACTCGCCGGCGAAAGCGGCATCGGAATCCTCGATGACCCGTTCATCGACGAGTTCGACCTTCCCATTCGCATCGGCGGGCACCTGAAGGTTTCACCGGACGAGGGCTTGTCCCGCGTCGAAATTCGACGGATGAGCTGGGTGGAACGCCTTGCCCTCACGTTGAGTCGCACGGTCTGGAGCAACGCCGGCAGCCCCGAAGTCGATCAGGACCGCCTCGCGGTTGTCATCGGCACCGGACTCGGCGGCGGCGACACGCTCATCGACGCCGTCGACAAGCTCCGTGGCGGCGGATACCGCAAGGTGTCCCCGTTCTCGGTGCAGATGGTCATGCCCAACGGACCAGCCGCAACGGTCGGGCTCGAACTCGGGGCCCGCGGTGGCGTCATCACCCCGGTTTCGGCATGTTCGTCGGGATCCGAGGCAATTGCTCACGCTCACCGCATGCTTGTCATGGGTGACGCGGACATGGTTGTGGCCGGTGGAGTCGAGAGCTTCATCGACGCGGTTCCGATCGCGAGCTTCGCCATGATGCGTGCGATGAGCACCAACAACGACAATCCGGCCGCAGCTTCACGTCCTTTCGACAAGGACCGCGACGGATTTGTCTTCGGCGAAGCCGGCGCACTGATGATCCTCGAAACCGAGGAACATGCAAAGGCACGCGGGGCAACGATTCACGCCCGCCTGCTCGGTTCCGGAATCACTTCGGACGGGTACCACATCGTGGCACCGCATCCGGAAGGCCTGGGCGCGGCGCGAGCCATGACCCGAGCAATCGAGATGGCCGGACTGACGAAGTCCGACATCAAGCACATCAACGCCCACGCCACTGCGACGCCGATCGGTGACATCGCAGAGGCAAAGGCAATCAACGCAGCGGTCGGCAATCACGCTGCGGTGTACGGCCCGAAATCCGCGCTGGGACACTCGATCGGCGCTGTCGGCGCCCTCGAATCAGTCCTGACGGTTCTGGCAGTGCGTGACGGGATCATCCCGCCCACGCTCAACGTTGACAGCCAGGATCCAGAAATCGATCTCGATGTCGTCAAGGGTGAACCCCGAACCGGCTCTTTCGATTTCGCACTGAACAACTCGTTCGGTTTCGGTGGGCACAATGTCGCGCTCGCCTTCGGTCGGGCCTAGCCCGAACCGCGGTTTGCACCTGTCCGCGGGTGTCGTTGCACCACAACGTCACCCGCGGACAACACCGACCTTTCGTTCCACCCAAGGCTCGTACTGAAGGAGGACGCGATGACCATCCTGGCCCCCGTGACAAAGTCCGAATCATCGACAGACCCGCGCGATCCTCTTGCGCGCCTGGAAAATCTGTTCGACCCCGGCACGACAGTGCCGCTCCACGCCCGCGACAAGTCCGGCGTGCTCGCTGCGTCCGGAAACATCGACGGCGTGCGCACCATCGCATACTGCTCCGACGCCACCGTCATGGGCGGCGCCATGGGCGTCGACGGTTGCAAACACCTCGTCAAAGCCATCGATACCGCCATCGAGGAAGAGTCCCCCATCGTGGGCCTCTGGCACTCCGGTGGCGCGCGTCTGGCTGAAGGCGTCGAAGCGCTCCACGCCGTCGGACTTGTCTTCGAGGCCATGGTCCGCGCGTCGGGTCTCATACCTCAAATTTCGGTCGTGCTCGGCTTTGCCGCCGGTGGAGCCGCGTACGGTCCAGCCCTCACCGACGTCGTGATCATGGCGCCGGAAGGCCGAGTGTTCGTCACCGGCCCAGACGTAGTTCGCAGTGTCACCGGCGAACAGGTCGACATGGTGTCACTCGGCGGCCCGGACACACACACCAAGAAGTCGGGTGTCGCGCACATCGCCGCACACGACGAGGCCGACGCATTGCACCGCGCGCGCCGCCTGGTCTCGATGATGTGCGAGCAGGGCGAATTCGATCAGCGGGCAGCGGAACTCGGGGACAGTGATCTGCGCGCCATGATGCCTGCATCCGCAAAACGTGCATACGACGTTCGTCCGATCGTTCACGAAATGCTCGACAACGTCGAAGGTGAGTCGAGTTTCGAAGAACTGCAAGGTAATTACGCCCGGAGCATCGTCACCGGTTTCGGTCGGATGGCCGGACGCACCGTTGGTGTCATCGCGAACAACCCACTGCGACTCGGGGGGTGCCTGAACTCCGAAAGCGCCGAGAAGGCCGCTCGATTCGTGCGACTGTGCAACGCATTCGGCGTGCCGCTCGTGGTCGTCGTCGATGTTCCCGGGTATCTGCCGGGCGTGTCGATGGAGTGGGAAGGCGTGGTTCGGCGCGGAGCGAAGTTGCTTCACGCCTTCGCCGAGGCAACCGTCCCCCGCGTCACCGTCGTCACTCGAAAGATCTACGGCGGCGCCTACATAGCAATGAACTCGCGAGCACTCGGTGCCACGGCCGTATTCGCTTGGCCCAACTCCGAAGTAGCCGTGATGGGCGCGAAGGCCGCGGTCGGCATCCTGCACAAGCGGGCTCTCGCTGCGGCACCGGACGACGAGCGTGAAGCATTGCACGACCGTCTCGCCGCCGAACACGAGGCGATCGCGGGCGGCGTCGACCGCGCGGTTGAAATCGGCGTCGTCGACGAGGAAATCGACCCGGCGAAGACTCGCAGCATCGTGACCGCTGCGCTCGCATCTGCACCATCTGTTCGCGCGCGGCACAAGAACATTCCGCTCTGACAACCCTTGACAGCAAGGTGGGCCTCGCCGATACGGCGGGGCCCACCTTTTGTCATTCAAGTCTTGGTCGTTCAACTCTGTGTCGTTCAACTCTGTGTCGTTCAAGCCGAAAGGTTCACTCCGGGTTCAGGATGGACCTGGATCAGCTGACACGCCTCCGCAGCCAGGTTACTTCTGCACCTTCGCCGGAACTCCGGAAGGGTTCGAGTTCTTCGTCCCACGGTGCGCCTATCGCCCGATCGATTTCCGCGGCGATGTCTCCTCCGGAATTCATGATGGACCGTAGCTTCATCTCCCCGACGACGACATCACCGTTCGCACTGGTGGATCCGCGCCACAAGCCGAGTCCGGGTACATGGCTGTACCGTTCGCCGTCGACGCCATGACTCGGGTCCTCGGTGACCTCGAACCGCAACATCGGCCAGGCGCGTAGCGAATCGACCAGGCGGGCACAGGTTCCGACGGGACCTGTCCAGTCCGTCGTCGCCCGGAGAAGCCCGTCGTAGGCGGGCTGTGAGGTCCATCTGAGCTTGGCAGGGCTGTCCAACGTGGCGGACAGAGCCCAATCCACGTGCGGGCACAGCGCCGCGGGCGACGAGTGGATGTACACCACACCAGTCGTCACGTCCGCGAATTGATTCATTTCGCGCACTCGAGCCTCCTGCTTCGACGAGGGACGTCTTCCCCAACGACCTCTGTCGAGTTCGTGCAGCAGGCTCGATTGAACAGTGTGCCTTGTGTTACCCGTGTTGCGCCAGTGGAAGGAGAGAAATTTGTGCTCTATCGCGAAACTTCACCGATCACGCCATCTGACAATTCAGTCCACAAAGGCTTGGCCCAATCACCGAAGTCGCGATCGGTAAGCACGACGCACGCAGTATCGATCGTGGGATCGACCCACAGGAAGGTCCCGGACTGGCCGAAATGACCGAAGGTTGCGGCCGAGTTCGCGAGCCCCGTCCAGTGCGGACGCTTGTCGCCGCGAATTTCGAATCCGAGTCCCCAGTCGTTGGGGCGCTGAGAGCCGTAACCCGGAAGAATTCCGTTGAGCCCCGGGAACTGCACGGTTGTCGCCTCTGCGAACGTCTGCGTCGAGATCAGCGTCGGCGAGAGCAGTTCGGCCGCGAACTTGGCCAAGTCGTCTGCCGATGCCTGCGCACCGTGGCCGGCCGGACCGACAAGAGCCGCGCTGGTCATCCCCAACGGCGCGAACACCGCCTCGGCCAGGTAATCGGCAAACTCGATCTCGGTCTCCCGGGAAACCAACTCGGCAAGAACTTCGAAACCCGCACTCGAATAAATCCGCTTCGACGCCACCGGCGCCTGAACGACACGTTCGGCGAATGCCAACCCCGAGGCATGCGCGAGGAGGTGACGAACGGTCGACCCCTCGGGCCCGGCCGGCCCATCCAGCTCGACCGCCCCTTCCTCCACTGCCACGAGAATCGCGTAGGCGCACAACAGTTTTGTCACCGAAGCCAGGGGGAAAACGTGCGACTGGTCGCCGCTTAAACCACGAACGCGGTCGCCCTCTACCGGATTCTTCCCGGAGAGGACGACCGCTGCCGCGTTGTCGACCGGCCACTGCTGGATTACGTCGAGACTGTGAGTACTGGGCACCCGATCAGACTACTGGCACAAGAGTTGCGAGCTTCCGATCACCAGTCAGCTTCGGTGTAGCGGATGACGCCGCGGATGTTCTTGCCATCCAACATGTCCTGGTAGCCGTCGTTCACGCCTTCGAGCGTGTAGGTCCGAGTGACCATGTCGTCGAGGTTCAGCTTGCCCGCCTTGTACATCGCGAGAAGGTTCGGGACGTCCTGGCGAGCGTTGCCACCACCGAAGATGTTGCCCTGAAGATCCTTCTGAAGCATCGACATCAGGAACAGGTTCAGCTTCACATCCATGTCCGTCAGATGCCCCATTGCGGTGACAACACAACGGCCAGCCTTGGCCGTCAGAATCATCGCTTCTTCGACGTACTCACCCTTCATTTCGCCGACGGTGATGATCGTCTTCTGCGCCATGCGTCCATACGTAGCGTCGATGATCGGCTGAATGGCCGCGGCGGCGCTTTCGAAAGCATGCGTTGCACCGAACTTCAGAGCCTGCTCACGCTTCCACGGCACCGGGTCGATGGCAAAGATGTACCGAGCACCCGAGGCAACTGCACCCTGCAGGGCACTGATACCGACGCCGCCGACACCCATGATCACCACGTCTTCGCCCGGCTTCACATCGGCGATGTGGGTTGCCGATCCCCAACCGGTGGGAACACCGCAACCGACGAGTGCGGCAACCTCGAACGGGATGTCCTTGTCGATCTTCACCACTGACGACTGGTTCACGACCATGTAGGGCGAGAACGTCCCTAGCAGGCACATCGGGATCACGTTTTCGCCGCGAGCCTGGATCCGGTACGTGCCGTCGCTGATGGCCTGGCCGCTGAGGAGGCCCATCCCGAGGTCACACAGATTCTGATGTCCGGCCGAACACGCCGGACAGGTTCCACAAGCCGGAATGAAGGACAGAACGACGTGGTCGCCGACCTCCAGGCCCTTGACCTCCGGGCCGAGCTTGGTGATGACGCCCGAACCCTCGTGCCCGCCCATGACGGGGAACGACGGCATCGGAGTCGCGCCGGTGACGATGTGGTGATCGGAGTGGCACATTCCGGCCGCTTCCATGCGAATTTGAACTTCGCCGGCTACCGGTTCGCCGATCTCGATCTCCTCGACGGACCACTTTTCGTTGAGGCCCCACAGGATTGCACCCTTGGTCTTCACGTCACTTCACCCTTTCATTCGCACACCCGCATCTATCTCTGTGACCATAGCCACAAATCCGCGAAATTGGAACGTGTTCTAACGAAAGATTTTGCACTGCAGGTCAGACGTCCAAATGACCTGGCACAATCGGCGCGGCGAGCACGAAAATAACGACCCACTGAGTGGGACAACGGCACTGTCTCTCCCCGAAAGCACGGCACCTCTGAAAGCACGGCACCCCGGAAAGCACAGCCCCACTGAAAGCAATCCCCAACGAAGGCACGCTCCCTGGGCTCCGCCTCCAACAGATAAGTCGGACGCGGAGCCTGGCCGTGTTCTGTTGTGCCTGAGGTTCGTCCTCAGGTTGTGAAGGTGGTGTTCGCCGGCCGCGGGTGCCGCTGCGGATCGATCGAGGGCGGCGGGATGAACCAGGGCTTGTTGTCGACGCCGATCCGGATCTCCCACTTGCCGACGAACCCGGATTTTCGGTGCATCAACCGATGATGCGAACGGCACAGCAAGACCAGGTTGTTCATCACCGTCGGGCCGCCATTGGCCCAGTGCCGGAAATGGTGCGCATCCGTCCACGCCGGCACACACGTACAGCCGGGGAACGCGCAGCCTTTATCTCTCGCGATCAGCGCGACGCGTTGTTCGGCGGTGACCAACCGTTTCCCTGGTTTCGCATCCAACGGCGCGCCATGATCGTCCAGCAGAACAGTGGACAGGAAACAATCACACCCGAGAAGCCTGGTCTGCGACACCGACAGTGGTCCGAGCCAGGGCATGTGCCCGACATCGAGATCCGACACAGACCCACCATCAGTGGGTGTCGTGGCGCAGTCGCGGTGCTCGGCGAGATCCCGGGCGTTGATGTGCACGTTCACGTGCGGGCGCTGACCACCATCCATACCGGTGTTGGCGCAGTCCAGATACCGGCGGATCAGTTCGGTGAACCCGTCCGCGGTCCGCTTCGCCGCCGACCGAGCATCCGGGGTTCCATCGGGTGCCGGGGTGGGCATCGTCAGATTCGACAACGCCGACAGCAGCATTTCGCCGGCGAGGGCATCGAAATCCCCACGCACCACCACCCGACCATTCAACGTCGACGCGATCCGGAGTTCGTTGCGGTCGACGTCTTCGGCTGGCGGAATCTCATCGGACTCGAACAACCGCTCCAACGTCGCAATGACGTTCCGCACCTTCGTCGTCGTCGCCTCCACACCCGACGCGGCAGCCAACAACAAATCGATACAGCGAGGCATCGCCTCGTCCGGCATCCCCTTCGGCAGCGATTCACAAAACGCCACGATCAACACGGCGTGCTCGAACGAACAATCCCCGCAATCGAACCGAGCCGCCACTGCCGGAAACGGCCGCAACGCCGCACCCAGGGCGGCGATCTTCCTCCCGTCCCGCACCTGCAGCATCGTGTTCGACGCCAACCACGCACCCACCCCGCGGCTCGCGATCACCTGATCATCCGGGCGCAACGACAACTCGTCGACCACCGCCACCCGAACAGCTTCCAGACGCAGAATCTCCGCGCTCGCCGACACCGCAGCAGCACGTAACTCAGCAGCCGACAACCGCCACAGACGTCCGCGTAACCCCACCGCAGAACCCGACACCACATCCGACAACAGAACACTCATTGAACCCCCCGATCCCCCTGAAACACAGGGTACTCGAACACCCGTTCGAGTCAAGAGTTTCTCGAGTCAATCCACCGAACGTCCCGGAACGACCAAACCGCATTGATAGGCCAGAACCACCAGTTGCGCGCGGTCACGGACATCCAGTTTCGTCATCGCCCGGTTCACGTGCGTTTTTGCGGTGACAGCGCTGATCACCAACTCCGCGGCGATTTCGTCGTTGGACATCCCCAGGGCAACGAGAGTTACCACTTCGAGTTCACGTGGGGTCAATTGACCGAAAATCCCAGACGTCGAGTCGGCCCGCGACGGAGTGGAAAGGAATCGAGAAATCAACGCACTGGTCGCAATCGGCGACAACAAGGAGTTCCCACTCGCGACCGTCCGCACGGCATCGAGCAGGTCTTCAGCCCGGATTCCTTTGCCGATGAACCCGCTGGCTCCCGCCCGAATTGCCTGTGCCACATGCTCGTCCACTTCGAAGGTCGTCAGGATCAACACATGTACGTCGGAGAGATCCGGATGATCGGCAATCATTGCCGTTGCTTCGACGCCGCTGGTGCCCGGCATGCGAATGTCCATCAGTACGACGTCGGGTCGGTGCGCGAGCGCCGCCTGGAATGCCTGCTCTCCGTCTGCTGCCTCGGCGACCACCTCCATGTCGTCTTCCGAACCGATCAGCAGCGCAAGCGTTTGACGGAAGAGTGCCTGATCGTCTGCCACCACCACCCGAATACTCACGACTCCTCACGCTCCGAACCGCTTGACACCGAGACAAGCGGTAGTTGGGCGTCCACACGAAATCCCCCGTCCGCGCGGAATCCTGCCGAAACCTCGCCTCCCATCGCTTGCGCCCTCTCCTTCATTCCCAGCAGTCCGTACCCGGGTGGCGAAGTCGAAGGCACTGCCGTTCCGGCGTTTTCGACCGTCAGGACCAGAACCTCGGCTTCGTACGACAACGTCACAGTGACGGCACCGGGCAGCGCGTGCTTGCTCGCATTCACGAGTGCTTCCTGGATGATTCGGTACGCCGTGAGGTCTACCGCAGGCCCGAGAGGGCGCAGCGAACCCACAGCGCGCACGTCGATTTCCATTCCTGCACTGACGAATTGATCCACCAGCGCCGGTAGATCCGACAGCCCTGGGGCCGGCTTCATCGAGCGATCGCTGTCCTGAGCATCACGGAGAACTCCAACCGTAGCCCGAATTTCGTCGAGTGCCGCCTTGGACGTTTCCTCCACGCCGCGTAGTGCAGTCGTCGCCTTCTCCGGGTCTTTCCCGATCAAGTGCGACGCGACCCCGACTTGCAGGTTGACCAAGGCAATGTGGTGCGCGACAACATCGTGCAGGTCCCGCGCAATCCGCATCCTTTCTTCCACGACACGATGTCGAGCCTCGTCCTCGCGCATTCTTTCCGCTTGCACCGCGCGCGCCTCGACGGACTCCAGATAGGCGCGGCGAGAACGGACCTCGGCGCCGGCAAAACTCGCCATCAACAACCAAGCCAACAGCCCCAGGGCCTCCTGCAGGAGATTGTTCCCGACTCCCAGGAAGATCGTGACGAGCATCAGCGAGCTGACGGTGCTCGCCGCTGCGAAAAAGGTCCTCCGGCGGTCACTCGTGCTGGCAACGTAATAGAGGCACACCATCGCTGCGGAACCTGTACCGGCATTCGGCGGCGCTGACAGTGCAATCATCAACACGCCGAGGAGTACTGCCACCGCCAGCGCCGAGAACGGATAGCGCCTGCGGAACACGATGGTTGCCGCTGCGATCGCTGTTACAAGGACTCCTACAACTGTTACTTCGCGGGTGTCATTGCCATCGAGCGCGATGCGGTGCGCCGTCCACGTGGCAAGGAGCACGAGAATCGTCAGTGCCAAGTCGATGGTGCGCGGGTGTTCCGCACACCATCGACCCCACGTCGATGTCGAAGTCATCGATCTACCGTATCCGGGTCACACCGACAGCTTGTCGCTCGTGGGCTCACTGGATTCCCTCGAATCAGCGAGCAGCGCAGTCAACTGCTCCCCCTCGACATCCACGTTCGGGACCAACCGGTCCAGCCAAGCGGGGAACCACCATGCCTTCGAGCCCAACAGCGACATGACGGCGGGCACGACGGTCATACGAATCACGAAGGCGTCGAACAGAACCGCGAACGAGAGCCCGAGTCCGATCTGCATGATGAAGGCGTCGCCACCGAAGATGAAACCTGCGAAAACGGCGATCATGATCAGCGCGGCGGCCGTGACCACTCGGGCGCCCTGGTCGAAGCCCTTCACGACTGCTTCGTCTGGTCCGTCACCGTGGACGAACGCTTCACGCATTCTGGTCACCAGGAACACCTGGTAGTCCATCGCCAACCCGAAGACGATGCCGATCATGAAGATGGGCAACATCGCGACAACTGACCCGGTTTGACCTTCGATTCCGAGAATGCCGGCGAACCAGCCCCACTGGAAGATGGCAACCAGCACACCGAACGTCGCGCCGATGGAGAGCAGAAATCCGAGAGTTGCCTTGAGCGGTACCAAGATCGAGCGGAACACCAACATGAGGAGAACGAAGGCGAGGCCGACGACCAATGCGAGGTAGGGAACGAGGGCATCGGCAAGACGGTCCGATACGTCGATCGTCAACGCTGTCTGCCCGGTGACCGACATCGTGGCCCCGGTCTCGTCGGTCAGCGATCCGGCAACCTCACGTATATCTGCGACGAGCGCCTTTGTTGCCTCGGTTTCGGGGCCGCTCGACGGAACCACCGTGATGACTGCTGTGTCACCGGCCTGATTGAGTGCCGGCGGCGTCACTGCTGCTATGTCGGGCAGAGCACCGAGTTTTTCCTGGGCCCCACTCAATGCCGATGCCGGATCCGCAGCGTCGGCAACGTCGACGACCACCATGAGTGGACCACTGAACCCGGCACCGAATCCCTCGGAAAGTCGGTCGGTGGCTCGGGCCGCAGTGGTATCGGGGACAGGTGGGCTCGCCAGGCTCAGGTTGATGCCGAAGGTGGGGATCGCCAGCAATCCCAGCCCGAGGACCGACGCGAGCAAAACCGGAACTCGACGCCGGATCACGAACTTGGCCCATCGCGATCCTGCGCCCTCTTTCGTTTTGCGATGCGTCAACTGCCCACCGGATGCAAGCAATCGACGGTCGGAGCGACTCAGAACGTGCGATCCTGCAAAACCCAGCGTGGCCGGTAGCAGAGTCAGTGAAATGACCACTGCAACAGCAACTGCGAACGCTGCAGCCAGACCCATGCTCGTCAGGAACGGGATATTCACGACGAACAATCCCGCCAAGGCGATGAGCACGGTCAATCCCGCGAACACTACTGCCGAACCCGCTGTCCCGGCTGCACGGCCCGCTGCGATTTCGGGATCGTGCCCGTCACGTAGTTCCGCGCGGTAACGCGAGACGATGAACAGCGAGTAGTCGATCGCTACTGCCAACCCCAGCATCATTGCCAGGACGGTTGTGCTCGAACCCAATTCGATGAAGCCCGTTGCGATGGTGATCGTGCAGATCGCGATACCGATACCGATGAGCGCGCTGATCAACGGAAGCCCTGCCGCCACCAACGAACCGAAGGTGACCGTCAGCACCACCGCGGCGATCGCGACTCCGATCACCTCTCCCATGGATTCGGCGCTGCTTTCCATCAGCACGTTGCCGGCAACATCGACTGCCAGTCCTGAATCCGAGGCGTCATGGACAGCAGACTCGAGAAGTTCCTTCGAACTGTCCGGCAAGTCCATCGAGTCGGCAGTATAGGAGACCTGCATGTATCCGATCGTCCCAGTCGGCGACACACCGCCGGAGGCATACGGATCCGACACCGCTGCAACCTCGGGGTCCTTCCCGAGCGCAGAGACCAATTCACCGACGGATCGTTGAATGGCCGGATCGGCGAGCGTTGTGCCCGCGGGAGATTCGAAGACGATGCGAGCACTGGCTCCACCAGTGGACGATTCCGGGAACCGTTCAGCCAGAAGGTCTTGCGCAGCTTGCGATTCGGTTCCCGGAATCGACAATGTATTGACGGTCGGGCCGGACAGCGTTGCTGCGCCTACTCCACCCGCCACCAGCAGGACGACCCAGAAGCCCACCATTGCCCAGCGGCGACGAAACGCGAATCGCGAGAGTTTGTACAGGAATATCGACATGCGTATCACTGTGCCGATACACGGGCCCGTCGCACATCGTGCACAGGTAGGCAGTTCGACGTACTGCGCTCGCAGTAGGGCGGTGGTCCCCAGGGCTAGACGGGCAGGCCCAACTCCCTTGACCACGGCGGATCCGCCCCGGGTCGTGACACGGTAACGGCTGCCGCACGTGCCGCAAAGGTCAATGCGGCCGACCAATCTGCCTCGGAGAACCCACGCACAACGGCGGCGTCGAGTGCGTCGTGACGATCGAGATAGGCCAACAGGGCTCCGTGTACCGTATCGCCCGCACCGATCGTGTCCGCGACGTCGACCGCGGGCGCCGGAACCGAAACATCGAGTTCCTTGGTGATCAACCTCAATCCATCGCCGCCACGGGTGAGTAGGACGGCGCCGACGCCTTCGTCGAGCCACTCGGCGCCGTCGACCGAACCCAACCACTTCGCGTCGTCGTCGCTCACTTTGAGAATATCGATGGCGGGCAACCACGATCGAAACCGTCGTCGATATGCGTCCGGGTCGGAGATCACCGCCGGACGAATGTTGGGGTCCACCATGGTGAGTCGACCGCGAGAGTGCGCTTCGTGCAGCATCGCTTCGTAAGCGGAGGCCCCGGGCTCGAGCACCAGCGACAGCGTCCCGAACGAGAACGCCCGAGCAGAGGGAAGTTTCGGCAGCGCGAACTGTCGATCCGCCGTTCCCTCGAGGTAGAAGGAATACCGCGCACCTCCGTCCGCTGCAAGGTTCACGACGGCCAGAGTTGTCGGCTCTGGCCCACGCTCGACTCCGGTTGTGTCGACATTCGACGCGGCCAGCGAGTCGATCATCCGATCTCCGAACGCGTCGAGGGACAAGCGCGAGACGAATCCCACGTCGGATCCCAGTCGCCCCAGTGCGATCGCAACGTTGAACGGTCCACCGCCCAACTTAGGTGAGAAGTTCTCCCCCACCGGAACCAGATCGACCAGTCCCTCACCACACACCACGACGGATCGTTCGCGTGTATCACTCATCGGTAGACCCTAACCTTCTCACCAGTCGAAGATGGATGTGACCTGCTCGGCACGAACGAGTTCGGGTGCCGAGCAGGTCACGATTGTGGTGGGATTCAGCTACCCACGCGCTCACCCGTAGTCGGGTCGAAGAGGTGAACAGGACCGTCCACCCGCTCGAAGCCCAGCGTCTGGCCGTACTGCAACTTCGATCGCCCGCCGGTGCGGGCAACGAGCGAAATCGGGTCGGCTTCGGTACCAGGCACGTGTGCGTAGATGTACGACTCGTTACCCAGTTCCTCTACCAGGTCGATCTGAGCTGCGATTCCGTCTCCGGCAGCGACCACCTGGAATTGCTCGGGCCGAATTCCCACTGTGACCGAGGCCAGACCGGCCGCGGCGATTGCCGCCATCTGCTCGCGGTCCAGCGGAACCTCGACGTCACCGAAACGCACCCCACCCGAACTGACCGGCGCCGTTACCAAGTTCATCCCTGGAGATCCGATGAAGCCTGCAACAAAAGCATTGGCCGGACGATCGTAAAGTTCTGTGGGAGAAGCGAATTGTTGCAACTTCCCGCCCTTGAGCACTGCCACGCGGTCACCCATCGTCATCGCTTCCACCTGATCGTGCGTGACGTAGACGGTGGTGGTTCCGAGACGACGCTGCAACGCCGCGATCTGCGTTCGGGTCTGCACGCGTAGCTTTGCGTCGAGGTTGGAGAGCGGCTCGTCCATGCAGAACACCTGTGGTTCGCGAACGATGGCGCGGCCCATGGCAACTCGTTGCCGTTGACCACCGGAAAGCTTGGCCGGCTTGCGGTCGAGATACTCCGTCAGGTCAAGCAGTTTGGCCGCTTCGGCAACTTTCTTCTTACGCTCCTCGACGGGCACACCGCGCATCTTCAACGCGAACCCCATGTTTTCGCCGACGGTTTTGTTGGGGTACAGCGCGTAGTTCTGAAAGACCATTGCGATGTCGCGATCCTTCGACGGGACATCGGTCATGTCCTTGCCGTTAATGGTGATCGCCCCGGAATCGATGTCCTCGAGCCCTGCCAACATCCGCAAGGCCGTGGACTTTCCGGAACCTGACGGACCGACGAGCACGATGAACTCGCCGTCCTTGATATCAAGATCGAGTGAATCGACAGCGAGGGTCCCAGCACCTTCGTAGATGCAAGACGCTTTCTGGTACGAGATTTCAGCCATGACGAACTCCTGAGAGGGTGAGGAATTACTTGATTGCACCGAAGGACAGGCCACGCACCAGTTTGTTCTGGGCGAACCAACCGGCCAGGATGACGGGCAATGCCGCCATGGTCGCTGCCGCGGAGAGCCGAGCCCAGTACAGGCCCTCGCCCGTGATGAACCCGACCAGGAAGACCGGAATCGTCTGCGCTTGAACAGCTGTCAGATTGACTGCGAAGAAGAATTCGTTCCACGAGAAGATCACGCAGATCAGCGCAGTCGCAGCAATTCCGGGCGAGATCAGCGGGAGTATCACCTCGCGAACCGAAGTCCACAAACTCGCGCCGTCCATGCTGGCGGCTTCGAGAAGTTCTCCGGGGACTTCGAGAAAGAACGAACGCATCATCCACACTGCGATCGGCAGATTCATCGATGTGTACAAGATGACCAGCGCCCAGATGTTGTCGAGCAATCCGATGTCGTTGACGATCACGTACAGCGGCACGATTGCGGCGACGACTGGGAGCATCTTGGTGCTGATGAAGAAGAACAGAACATCCTGAGTCTTGGCAACCGGGCGAAGCGACAATGCAAACGCAGCCGGAACGCCTAGTAGCAGAACAAGAATCGTCGACATGGCCGTTGCAAATGCAGAGTTTGCCAGCGTCGTGCCGAGACCGGAGTCGAGGACGGCACGGAATTGTTCGAGGGTGGGAGTGAAGAACAGCTTCGGCGGATCCGTGTAGGCGTCTGCCTCGGTCTTGAACGCGGTCAGGACCATCCAGAAGACCGGGAAGAAGAACCCGAGAGCGGCGATCCACGCCACAACGGACCACGGACTGAACTTGCTGCTCTTCTTTTTCTTGACGACGGGCTTGTCGGCCGTCGCGTTTGTCGTCTCTACGGCAGTCATCACGCCGCCTCCTCGTTGCCGGTGAAGCTCTTGAAGATCAATCGGAGCGCAAGTGTCGACACGATGATGGTCGCGATCACTGTCACGACACCCATCGCCGCAGCTTGACCTACGTCGAAGCCGAGGAACGCGCGCTGGTAGATGTAGAACGGCAGGTTCGAGCTGGCCACGCCGGGCCCACCCGAGGTCATCATGTACACCGCGTCAAAGGTGTTCACGAGGTAAATCGCACCGAGAACTGCACCGAGTTCGATGAAGCGGCGCAGGTGCGGCAACGTCAGTTCGCGGAACATCGCAAACGGCTTGGCTCCGTCCACCCGTGCGGCTTCGAGAATGTCTCGGGGCATGGACTGCAAACCGGCCAGAATGAGCAGCATCATGAAGGGCGTCCACTGCCAGATCAGATTGATCATGACGGCGGCGAGCGGAAACTTGCTGACCCAGTCGACCTGGCCTACACCGAAAGGCTGGAGGACGAAGTTCACGATACCGAATACCGGGTCGAACATTGTTGTCTTCCAGAGCAATGCGCCAGCGACGGGGGTGATGAGAAATGGCGTGATCAGCAGTGTCCGCACGATCCCGCGACCGAGGAAGGCTCTGTCGAGTAGCAGTGCCAACGCGAGTCCGAGGATCACCGAAACGATGACCGTACCCACGATCATGATGACCGTGTTGACCGCCACTTCCCGAAACTGACTGTCCTTGAAAACCTCGATGTAGTTGTCGAACCCGTTGAAGTGCCGCGATCCCGGACGGACAAGGTTCCACGACTGCGTCGAGTAGTAGAGGGTGAACAGAAACGGAATCTGGGTGACGACGATCGAAAAGATCAACGCCGGCAACAGGGGACCTCTACGACGCCAACCCTCGGCGCGGGAGATCTTCTTTTCGACACGGACCGGTGGCGCGTCGTCCACCGTGGTTCTGGGTTCGGCAACCGTAGTCATCGGTTCTCCTGATAGGTCTTGCCGACCACCTCGGCATACTGCTGGGATTGTTCGAGTGCTTCTTTCACGCTCTTCTGACCCGCGATGGCAGCACTGATCTGCTGGCTGACGCGGGTGCCCAGGTCCTGAAACTCAGGGATGGTGAGGAACTGGACGCCGGTGTACGGAACCGGTTGCACTGTCGGGTTTTCCGGATTTGCATTGTTGATCGATTCGAGGGTGATCGGACCGAATGCCTGTGCGGCCTCTTGATACTCCGGAATCTCGTAGGTCGAAAGGCGACTTCCCGGAGGAACTCTCGACCAGCCGAGTTCGGTTCCGACCTTCTGGATGTAGTCCTTGTTCGTCATCCAGGAAATGAACTTCCAGGCGTCGTCTTTGTTCTGTGCCGACTCCGGGATTCCGAGCGCCCAGGTGTAGAGCCAACCAGGATCCGACTTCTCGACCTTCGGCGCCTTCGCGTATCCGATGTTGCCGACTACCTTCGACGACGCAGGGTCCTCGAGAACCGACACAGCCGAAGTCGCGTCGTACCACATCGCCGTGTTCCCTTGCGCGAATTGTGTTGCACATTCACCGAATCCGCTTGTGGCAGGACCCGGCTGACCGTGCTCCTTGACAGTGTCCACGTAGAACTGAACCGCATCCTCGACCTGCGGACTGGTCAACTGCGCATTCCAATTCTCGTCGTACCAGCGTCCACCGAAGGTGTTGATCACGGTGTTCAGCGGTGCGAGCACCTCACCCCAGCCAGGCTTTCCACGCAAGCAGATTCCCGCCATCTTGGCGTCTGGGTTGTCGAATTGCGCTGCCCAACCTGCAACTTCTTGCCACGTCGGGTCTTCGGGAACTGTTATCCCCACCTGATCGAACAGATCCTTGCGGTACATCAGGAACGACGACTCCCCGTAGAACGGGACCGCGTACATACTGTCCTCGTACGACAGAGAAGTCTTGATCGACGGTATGAAGTCGTCCTCGTCGTAACCGGGCGTCTTGTCTGCATACTCGGACAGGTTCGTGAGCCAACCGTTGGCGGCCCACTGAGGTGTCTCGTAGTTGCTGATCATCACGACGTCGAACTCACCGCCACCGGTTGCCGTCGACGCCGTGATCTTGGCGCGCGCCTGGTTCTCGGAAAGGCTGACGAATTTGAGGTCGATGCCAGGGTTCTCGGCTTCGAAAGCCGGCGCCAGTTTGATGGCGTCCTGCATCTGCGAGTTCGACACCATCGCGATGGTGACTGTTCGTTCGCCGGAACCACCGAGCGCACCAGCGCCCGCACATCCCGACACCAGGAGGCAGAGCGCCGCCGCGGCAGCGCCCCACACTCGTCTTCCTGTTTTCACGGATTACCTTCCTTCACACTTGCGTGTCAGTCGCGCGCTCGGACAGCGAAACTCGTGAGATTGCTAGCCTTCGAGCAGCCACTGGGCGCACTCGACGTCGGTGACGAGTACGTTTGCCAAACCTCCGCGCAATGCGCCCAGAACGGCCTGGCGTTTGTGTGTTCCCCCCGAAATCAGAATCGTCTGATCGCAGGATTTCACTGCGTCGAGCGATACGGAGACCGTTCGCTCAGGCAGTGGCCCCTCCACTGGATTGCCGTCGATCGTGTAGAAACGGCCGCCGATTTCACCGACAGCGCCTCGACTTTCCAACTCGTCCAGCATGGTCGAGTCGACGAAGCTACCGGCAAACAAGGTCGTGGCAGTCGATACGGCACCGACTCCGAAAACCATGATGTCGGAATCAGATCCAGCTTTCAGCGCCTTCGAGATGACCGAGTCGTTTCGCATCGACTCCACAGTCGCCGGGTCGGCATACAGCGGAGCATTGAGGCGAATAGGATTGGCCTGCAACTGTTGTGCGCATCGGCCGATAGTGAAGTCGACACCGGTTTGGTAGTCGGTCACCGTCATGGAGCCGTCAAGTTGTACCACAGCCGAGCACTTCGCCGCCTTGTCTGGCAAAGATCCTGCAACCGCAACGGTTTCCGGGCCCCAGGTAAACCCGAGAACACTCGATGGCTGCAGACGACGAACAAGAACTTCCGCTGCTCGTCGGCCGAGCGCGTCGAAGTCCGGATCGTCCGAGTCCGAATTCGCTTCGGGCACAATCAACACTTCGGCCAACCCGAAGTGCTTCTCCAGCTTCGATTCCAACTCCGTGTTCACCGAACCTTCGAGCTCGGGCGGTACCAAAATCTCGACCCTGACCAAACCTTGGGTCCGCGCCCTGGCCAACAGTCGCCCGGCCGTAGGCCGCGAGACACCCAACTTCGCTGCGATCTCCGCCTGAGTAGCGCCTTCGAGGTGATACATGGTCGCCGCTCGCAACGCGAGCCGCACATCCTCGGAAGCAGGCAACTTCGACGACTTGAGTCCTGCGGGCTGAGCCGACTGGTTCACGCGGTCTCCTTGTGCATCGGGTTCAAAGTTTCTCGATCGTGAGCAAATGCTCACTAGATGTTATTATGCTCATTAAGCTAACATCTAGGTTGTGACCCACACAACAGTTTCCGGAGAATCCATCGATCTACCTGCGACAATTCGGGCAAACGTCCTCGTTGAAACCGGAAAGATGCAGATGGTCGAGAGACCACGACCGTCCCCGAAGGCCGGCGAAGTCCTCGTTCGCATCCATGCCGTGGGCGTGTGCGGGTCGGACGCGCACTACTTTCGTGAAGGTCGCATCGGCCCTTACGTGGTCAACGCGCCCCTTGTTCTCGGACATGAGGCATCGGGACGCATCGCCGCAGTCGGCGTCGGCGTCGAACCGGGACGCATCGGGCAGCGCGTGTCCATCGAGCCTCAGAAACCTGATCCGACAAGCCCCGAATCCAAGGCAGGCAGATACAACCTCTGCCCCCATATGGAGTTCTTCGCGACGCCGCCGATCGACGGAGCACTGACCGACTACGTCACAATCGGCGCCGACTTCGCCCATCCCATCGCAGATTCCGTGTCCTACGAGGCAGCTGCGCTGTTCGAGCCACTCTCCGTGGGGATTGCCTCAGCCCAGAAGGCGGGAATCACGGCGGGCTCTCGTGTGTTGATCGCCGGCGCCGGCCCGGTGGGGATCGTGACGACGCAGGTGGCCAAGGCATTCGGCGCGACGGAGGTCATCGTCTCGGACATCGATGCGGCCCGGCGTGATGTGGCACTGAAATTCGGCGCAACAACCGTCGTTGATCCTCGTGAAAGCGACGTACGCTCGCTGGCCGTCGACGCCTTCATCGACGCCTCGGGTGCCACGGCCGCCGTGATCGACGGGATTCACGCAGTTCGGCCCGCTGGGACCGTCGTTCTGGTCGGGATGGGTGCCGACGAGATACCGTTGCCGGTCCCGATCATTCAGAATCGCGAACTGGTGCTGACCGGAGTGTTCCGATACGCCAACACATGGCCGATCGCCGCCGCACTGGTCGCTGCCGGGCGCGTCGACCTGGATTCGATGGTCACAGCGCGCTTTTCACTCGAACAGTCGCAAGAGGCCCTGGTGGCCGATCGCATTCCCGGCAGCATCAAAGCCGTAGTCATCGTCGCCGAAGGAGACTAGAACTTTCATGGAACTCAACACGAAGACCTTGCTCGACTTCGATGCTGCACTCGAAGTGCCGAACTACGACCGGAGCAAAGTCACCACCGGCATAGTGCATTTCGGGGTCGGAGGCTTTCACCGTGCACACCAGGCCATGTACATCGATAGTCTCCTGCGACGCGGTGAGGGCTTCGACTGGGGAATCTGCGGAGTGGGAGTGATGCCGTCGGACAGGCGAATGAAAGACGCACTCCGCGCGCAGGACGGCCTCTACACACTGGCGCTCAAGCATGCGGACGGAACCCTCGAGGGCCGGGTCATCGGATCGATCGTCGAGTACCTGTTCGCTCCGGACGATCCGGAGGCGGTGATCGAGAAGATGGCGGCCGAATCGACGAAGATCGTCTCACTCACCATTACCGAGGGCGGGTACAACATCTCGCACACCACGGGTGAGTTCGACGCGTCGAATCCCGATGTGGTGCACGATCTCGAGCCGGGAACGCTCCCCCGCACCACCTTCGGTTTGATGTGCGCTGCCCTCGCACTCCGTCGAGACCGCGGCCTGCCACCATTCACGATCATGAGTTGCGACAACATCGAAGGCAACGGATCAGTCGCGAGGACGGCCGTCAGAGCCTTCGCCGCCCTGAAGGATCCCGAACTTGCGGAGTGGATCGACGAGAACGGCGCCTTCCCCAACTCCATGGTCGACCGGATCACACCCGTCACGACAGCCGAGGTGACCGCAGAGATCGCCGAAACGTTTGGCGTGGACGATCAGTGGCCGGTCGCGGCCGAGCCGTTCACCGCATGGTTCCTCGAGGACGAGTTCACCTCAGGCCGGCCGCCTCTGGAGAATGCCGACGTCAATCTCGTGCCGGATGTTCGCCCCTACGAACTGATGAAACTGCGACTTCTCAATGCCAGCCATCAAGGCATCGCGTACTTCGGTTACCTTGCCGGATACCGCCTGGTTCACGAGGCGTGCCAGGACGAACTCTTGTCAGGGTTCCTGCTCGACTACATGAATCTCGAAGCGACGCCGACCCTTGATCCGGTGCCCGGCGTCGATCTCGATCAGTACAAGAAGACCCTCATCGAAAGATTCTCGAACCCCCAGGTCCGCGACACGATTGCACGTCTGTGTGCCGAGTCGTCCGATCGAATTCCCAAGTGGCTGTTGCCCGTCATCCGGACCCAACTCGACACTGGCGGACCGATCAACCTGTCCACCGCCATAGTCGCCAGCTGGGCCCGCTACGCCGAGGGCACAGACGAGAACGGTGACCCCATCACCGTCGTCGATCAGCTGTCCGACACTCTTGTGCCGCTCGCCCGGAAGCAGTCGAGCGACCCGTTGGCGTTCATCGGGTACCGCCAAGTGTTCGGCGATCTCGTGGACGATCGCCGATTTGTCGCAAGCTTCCGAAAGACGCTCGACTCGTTGCACTCCGTCGGAGCCAGAAGAACCCTCGAGGAGGTACGCGGGCTCTGACTACGCCGAGACGTCGTGCAAGTGGTGGATCGGATCGTGAATGAAGTATGCCGCCAACGATTCGACGGTGAACGCCGATCCGTCACTGCGGAGACCCCGTCGTTGGCGGCTGCCCTCCGGCACGGTTTCGAAGGCGTTCGCGACCTCCGCCGCGGCGTCCGCCAACTCCGATGCGACCGTTGCCGGATCTTGGTCGTTGTACCGCTCGGACTCAGCTGTTGCGTCCTGATCCCAGTTCTCGAATGTCGGATCGTCGAATTGGAGCATCTGTTCCAACCGCACCTTGAAGATCCTGAACACGTCGCGCACGTGGGCGGAATACTCCAGCGCTGACCATGTTTCACTGTCCGGTCGCTCCGTCACATTCTCGCGTTCCAGCACCTCAACCCACGATGTGGCGTTGCCACGCACCAGATCAGGAACATCCGTGAATGCGACGGTGGAGGAATCGAACCCGCACTCGGCGCAGGGGCGTTCGAGGACCCAGGTCCAGTTCTTTGTATCCGGGGTGATCGGCATGGATCGAGAATAGTCCGCCAGGGCGGAGTCGGTCTGCTCTGATTGGCCGATGAAGCGAATCATGCTCGGTGTCGCGATTCCACTTGCGCTCACGCTGACTGCGTGTGGCGGGGCAGTGGGCGACGCCGAGCCGCGCGAACTCGCCTTTACGTGTGACGACGCGTATGCATTGCTCGAGGCATTCGGAACCGTGGAAGCGACGTTGGCACGGCTGCAGAGCCCTGGATCGAACGACGTACCGGCTCTCGCTGATTCAGACAGCATGTGGGATATGTACACACCGCGACAGCAGACAGTGGTCGTCAATTCACTTCATGCGGCGGCGCGAGGTACGTGTTGATCCGTGATCGGCTGCCACCGGCTCTCGTGACACGCACCTGGCTCGACGCTCGCCTGGCGAGCCTGTGTCGTTGTGGACGAAGCTCCCACTGACCTCGTCAACCCTCGTGAGAGGGAAGCGGGTCGACGAATTTCCCTTCGGAACGCAGTAAATGTTCGGCCGCCAAGATCAACAGGGAGAAGGATTCGTAGGAGAGTCCCTCGGTTGCACGCAGCAACCTTTCGGGCGCCGAAATCGACCGGTCGCCCGCCGAATCCTCGAATCGCTGCGCATAAAGCACGGTCGAGAGTTCTCGTTGATCGACAACCCGACCTGTCCTGTTCGCTTGCTCGAACATGGTATTCAGCCGCTCGACCAATGCCTCACCCTCAGCTGATCGAATCGTGTTGCTGAACAGCCTGTTTCCGTGATCGTCCATAAAACCAGGCGCGATCAAGTTCTTGATTTTCACAGTACGTTCTCCGTTACTTTGGTCCGTGGGATCAGGGGTCCAACCCGGCACAGTTCGCCGAGTCCGTGTTGCGGCGCGCAGCGGCGTCACCACCCATCGACAGCACACCGATATCCCCCGGCGCCCGTCGGCGTCCGGTAATGCGGCCTCGAAGTTGCTGTTGACTATCAGCATGTCGTTACACTTTATCAACAAATGTAACTATTCGACAAGTGTTTTGTTCCGATTGCCCGGTTTTTGCATCCGATCGAGGTAACTACTGAGCGCTCGCGGACTGTGGATTCCACGATTGACGGAGCACGGAAAAACGACAATCGAGCCCGAGTCACCACCGAAGTACACAAGGATGGAATCGGAACATAGAAATGTTTCCCGTCACCCTGATCAAACAACTGAACGAGACCGAGCACAAAGTCCTCGACGTTGAAAGCCCTCGTCCGACAACGCTTTTCAGACAAGGAAATGGGCCCCGCACTTGCGGGGCCCATTTCCGTTTCTATTCCTCGCATTGAGTGGGTACCGACGGTCTGCTCCCGGTCAACGCGTCGATGAAACGTAGCGTGTATTGCTCGGCAGTCGAACGGATTTCGATCGTTCACGTTGAACGCAGTCTCGGACTGAAGTCGGCTGTCCATGATGGGGCCGGTGATCACACCTGTGGCGTCGGACAACCGAGCTGTAGCTACACGTACGATCCCAAGTCGCATCCAACCCCGAGTCGGAACTTGCAGTCGCCAGTTCTAACGCGGCCATTCGGGCCCGATGCCGCCCGTTGGGGGCAGCCGAGCCGCGGGGGGACGGCTCGACTGCCTTGTACCTACACCGGTAGGCACATCTAAAGCGTGACACTTCCCGCGAAGTTGGGCATAGCGTTCGTTCGGATGGTGGAACTCTGTGCGATCCGCATGCCACTCGATTGATCGCGAATTACGTTCGATGAGTCAGACGCTGCGGCAGCCGATCAAACGCACGCCCTGATTCGTCATTTTCGTCACGCATTGATCCACCGGCCTCGACCTGGCCGGTCGCACAGCCGGCCATCCTGGGTGCACCTGTTCCGGACAGCTCAGGTGTGCCGACCTGCCGGAGTGGACACTGGGGCCGCCCCGGCAGACGACCCCCTACAAGGGCAGCCACAAGGCAGCTCGTTCTCACCCACTGAGAAATCACCAGACCGGCTCGGAAGCCTCGAGCGTCTTCGCCTACGCCGTGAAGTTCAACGGCTGCACCACCAACTTCGCCAAGAAGGATCCGAAGCCCGAGACAGGCACCGGTTCACTCGGTTCACTCGGCGACATCTTCGACAGCTAGCAGCAACAGTCCTTCTGCAGATGACGAAAGCCCCCAACCTCCTTGCGAAGTTGGGGCGCTTTCGTTTCGAGACATCGTAAGGACAGACAGGACCTTCGTCGCACAATCCGCGCACCAAAATCCATAGGCCAACACGCCAGCTCACCGGACAATGAAACGATGGCTCACCTAGCGCAGGACCGTGTCGATGTTCGAACCTGAAACAGTAGACACCACGATCCTTGTCATCTTCATCGGAACGGCCATTTCGGCAGTCGCTGCGATCGTCATGCCATGGGCGTCCGGAAGGACGCCACGAACCAGGTCGACGCCCTATGACAATTATCGACGAGTTTTCGGATTGCTCGCAGCAGTGCCCATGCCGTGGTTTCGCTCCGCGTTCTGTGCTGCGTCAGTACCTGGAATATTTCTCATTCCGATAAAGCCCCTAAATGGATGGCCCCGATGGAGCAAGGCGCTCATTGGGGCAGCCATCGGGGGTGCATTCATGGTTGCCGCCAGCGCTTTCCTTCAAGGCGTGCCACTACCGGTGACAGCCATCGCATCGCTTCTAGCCGCGGCCCTATTTGCGTCCTCAGCAGTGAAGTTGACGGCTTGCGAACGAGACGCAGGGCAGTTGATCTCCTGGACCGCCGCTGGTCATGCCCTGTTCTTTATCTTGATCGGCACAAGCAATACGTCCGACACATTTGAACACCTGTGGAAATACGGGATCGCCACACCCGTGACGATAATTCTGATTTACATGGCGGTATCGACCGGCAGAACATGGCTGTCTGCCGCACTACTCGCAACTCTAGGTGTCGCCAGCATGTCTCTAGGGTTCCGGTCCCACGCGCTTGTGTGCCTGATTTCGATGGTCATACTGATAGCGAAGGGTGCATCAAGCCGGCCCAGATGGGCGAAAGTTGGGGTGGCAATCGTCGGCATCTATGCTCTGGCCATACTTCTGCCAAATTCCATATCTTCCGGTGCTTTCGGTGCTGACGTGCAAGCTCGGACTATTGCTCAGGAGCAAGTTTCCGATGCGCCCGCCTTCCTCGCGGGCCGGGTCGAGCCGCCATTCTCAATCGCGGCTATCTCGGAGAAGCCACTGCTAGGGTGGGGAAATCTAAACAAGATCGACCACGCTACCGAAGCATCAGGTGTCCAAATTGCCAGAGACCTCGGAATGGAAAACCCCGATTCGTACCGAAAAATCTGGATTCGGGAGGGGGGCCAAGTATCCCTGCATTCAGTATTCTTCGAGTCGTGGGCCGCGGGTGGGGTGCTGGCCGCCGGATTCCCAGCCTTACTGATCTGTCTTTTTTCCGTAGCGGTCATTCAGGCACGAGGGCAATATGCCGCACTGGTGGTCCTGGTGTCGGTACAGGGTCTTTGGGATGTAATCTTTTCACCCTGGGGTTACAACCGCCCGATCCTTTTTGCGATCTCGGCAGTGCTCGCTTGTTGGTGTATTACGGAGCATCGCCGAGTGAAAAATAAGCCTCGGCCTCACTCTGTGTCGGACCCCAACCACCTGGTCGGGCGTTTCTCACAGAATCGTACATAGAAGTATCCTATTGCAGCCAAGATGCTAGTCCTCGATAATCCGAATTCCCCGTTCACGAAATCGGATACTGCATAATCAGGATTAGCACTATCGCGCAGATCCACACTAGTTTTCGGGCTGCGACACCGCAGTTCTCCGACATGCGGCAAATCATGACACCCAGCGAAAGCCGTACCCTGATTGTCTCAGTTCGGTCAGGTGATGCGGACGAAGGTGTTCGAGCCCGCTGTGACAGTGACGGTCGTAGCCTCCGTATCCACCTTCACCCACAGTGAGATTGGATCAGATCCCGTGGCACTGTTTGCGGCGGTCGGAATTGTCGACACCTTGGCGAGGTGGGTCGTATCGGTCATCGAAAGACCAGGGATGAGGACATCATTCTTCAACGACTTAATCGTCCACTTACTGCCCGCAACGTAGTACTCGCCCGGGATCGTGGTGTCGGTTTTTGAGTTGCGAGCTGCTTTCGGTGCAATCGCCGATGAACTTATCGACGGTCATTGTCAGCCCTTCGAATCGAGTACCCTGCGACGTTCCCGAGAACCGTCCCGACCGATCTTCGAACGACACCACAACAGTCCCGTGAGGTTAGCCTCGAGCCAAGGAGGCGGATCGCCATGCAGGTAGCGGCGCACGATCGGAGTGATCTCGCCGTAGCGCATCATCGTCTTCGCAATGTCGTACAACTTCTTGAATCGCGAGCCCGCAATCCCCCACAGCGCACCAGAATTGAGCGAATCCATCAACTTGATCGCCCTGACGACAACCGACCAGGTGGACTGACCCAGGTTTGTGCGGTTCGCCGGATCCGTCGGATCGTCCGGCATCGCCAGGCCGAATTTCGCTCTCGATGGCACTGGAGGTCGAGCATCGTGGACATGATCCACGGGATCGGCCCCGGGAGAATGAACACACACGGCGCCGGGAAGTGCTCACTGAGGAAACTGTTCGGCCAGACCGTCCCCCGCTTAAGCCGCTCCTAGCCGCTCGACAACGTCGCTACGACATCTTGATCACCGTTTTCTCGCTTGTCGCGTTCGACGTACTCGAGGAGTCAACCCCACCTTGGGCCTGTGTGCCCGACGGTGATGTTTTTCCGCTTCTCGCCACAGATGGGCTCCACTCATCTCAGAGCCACACGCCCACAGGATGATCAAGCGGATGTTCCAATTGCCCGGGTCCGGTGTCCCCTTCGATCAGGTCGAACGTACCGCCCTACTCGGCCTTAACCAGATGCTGCAACCTCGCCGTCCCACAGATTTGCAACCGGTGGGATCTGACGCTGATTCTGCTCACGCCGCTCTTCCGCTCGGGTGGCTTCCCAGATCGCTTCGCATTGCACTTCGAGAGACAGTCCGTGATAGATCGCAGTCACCGGCGTTGCCGAAAACGATGAATAGGTGATGGATGCCCTCTCTCTGCTTTTCAGAAAGGGCATTTGACGTGGGGCGGGCGGGGCTCGAACCCGCGACCAATGGATTATGAGTCCACGGCTCTAACCGACTGAGCTACCGCCCCATCCGGATGCGATGCATCGCGGCGAATCCGAATGTTACCGGCACATCCGACGCGGATCACAATCGGGCAGGCGGTGACGCGTTGCACTCTTTCGAGTCGAGTCTTCCAAGGTTGGTCGGCACAGGCGCGATGAGCCGATACCGTGGGAGTGCACACCCCACGGAACAGGATCACCACATGAAGCTTGCACTGACCGAATTCAAGAACTCGAAGGCCACGATCCGGATCATCATGTCCGACGGCGCGAAGCTGAACGGCACCGTCACCGATTTCACCGAAGACACTCTCGTTCTCAATTCTCCGAACGGTGTCTACTACATCAACCCCAGCCACATCATCCGACTATTCGAGCCTTCGGATCGCGCAGCGAAGTAAGCGCACCGGCCGATCAGTTCGACGGTTTCGCCGAAAGCCCGACGCAAGCACTTGCGTCGGGCTTTCGGCGTATTGGTCGCCGACGTCTTCGAGTCGCATTCACGGGCACTGATGACGCCTACCCTCTACGACATGGCGAACGGCAGCGGACGACCCGAACTCGTTCTGTTCGACTTGGGTGGCGTGCTGTGTCGATTCGAGCCCGATCGTCGCGCCGCAGAACTGGCAACGGCTATCGGCGTCGCTGAAGACGAAGTCCATGCACTCGTGTTCGCGTCCGGGTTCGACCAGGAATGCGATCTCGGCCTTCACTCCGAAACTGCGATCCTGGAACGTTTTCGACGGCTCGGGTTTTCTGGTGACCGCGACGACCTACGCCGAGCCTGGGCGACAGCCTTCGTCCCGGACCGCGCAGTCATCGCTCTCGCAATCGCGCTTCGAAGCGAGGGCGTCGTGGTCGCCACGCTCTCCGACAATGGACCTGTCCTGTTGGCCGCCATCGAAAGTGTTGTAACTCCATCGGCAATCGACAAGCATGTTTTCTCCTGCATGCTCGGAGCTACCAAACCCGCCCCTGAGGCCTTCGTGGCTGCGCTGGAGTTTCTCGATGCGCGTCCACAGCAGACCTTCTTCGTCGACGACAACCCGGTGAACGTCCTCAGCGCTCGACGGCTGGGAATTCTCGCAGAACAAGCAAACAACGCGGCAGACGTCGAATCGGCACTTCGATCGGTGGACCTGCTGCGAGCGCACTAGGTCAGACGAATACAAGAAAGCCCCTCACCTGATTTCTCAGGTGAGGGGCTTTGCTGCTCCCCCGGCTGGACTCGAACCAGCAACCGTCCGATTAACAGTCGGAAGCTCTGCCAATTGAGCTACAGGGGATTGTCTTGCTCGCTTCGCCCGTTCCGGCGTTGCCTGAGAAACTGTAGCGAATCCTCCACCGAAGTACCAAATCGCCTGCCCAGCGAGTCATCAGGCAGGATGGAGTCAGGACGATCGGTGCTGGAGGGAAGCAGGAATGATGCGTTTGTTGATCGGTGTTGCAGCTGGGTACGTCCTGGGAACCAAAGCGGGCCGCGCACGATACGAGCAGATCAGCCGGGCCGCGAAGGCGGTGGCCACTAGTCCGGCCACCAAGAAGGTGTTGGACGCGTCACGGCAGAAGCTGGCCGACTCACTGAGTACTCAGCCCAAGCTCGAGCCGATGAAGCCGATCAACGAGGAGACCACGATTCTGGTCCCTCACGACCAGTTGAAGAAAAACCGCTAGGTCAGACGCTTTGGTCGCCGACAGCCTGCTCACGCAGCTGTCGGCGATACTGCTCCAGGGCCACGAGGTCGCCGAACAGTGAGTTGTACTCCTCGGGGGCCGCGGCAGGTGAGACGCGCTGAAGCTTGGATTTGAGGTCGGCAACCTGCTCGCCCACCCACGCTTCCTGCAGTCGTGCGAGCACTCCGTTGATGTAGCGCGGAACCGTGTCTTCGTCGCACGGCATCGGTTCGACGGCCAACTCCGACACAACCGAGGCCACCGTCATGTCTTCGACGCCCTTGGTGACGACTTCGATCCACTCGGCGCCGCCGAGCCCCTTGCTCGTTCCACCGGCGTCAGCCATTGCCTGCCTGATGACAACGTAAGCGGGGTGGGTGAATGTCTCGGGCGGCAACGAGTCGAAGACACTGCCGGCGATGCCAGGGTGCTGCAATGCGGCCTTGAGGACAGCTCGCTGCGTCGAGAGCGCCGGATCTTTGGGCCGGGGCCTGGAGATTCCGATCGGCAGCGCAAGCGCATCGGCAGCAGGTGGGTCGACAACCTGACGACGCTTGGGCGCCGGTGAAGATCCACGCGTCGACGCCCGTTTGCGAGCTTCGTCACGCACGCGTCGTCGAACCGACGGAAGATCGTCCCAACCGACCCATCCGCACAACAGATTTGCGTAGCTGTCGCGCAGAGTTGATTCCTTGATCTGCGCGACGACGGGGACGGTACGACGCAGTGCCTCGACGCGACCTTCAGCGGTCTCCAGATCATGCTCGGTGAGGATGGACTTCACCACGAACTCGAACATCGGAGTGCGCCGTGCCACGAGGTCGCGAACGGCGGCGTCACCGGACTTCAGACGCAGATCGCACGGGTCCATTCCGTCGGGAGCGACGGCGACGAACGTCTGCCCGGCCATCTTCTGATCACCCTCGAACGCCTTCATCGCAGCGGCCTGCCCCGCGGCATCACCGTCGAAGGTGTAGATGATTTCACCACGAAAGTAGCTGTCGTCCATCAGGAGTCGGCGGAGCATCGCGAGGTGCTCCTCACCGAAGGCGGTTCCGCACGAAGCGACGGCGGTCTTGACGCCGGCCAAGTGCATCGCCATGACGTCGGTGTAACCCTCGACGACTACCGCCTGGTGCCCCTTGGCGATGTCGCGCTTGGCGAGGTCCAAGCCGAACAAGACCTGAGACTTCTTGTAGAGAATCGTTTCCGGCGTGTTGACGTACTTACCCGGCATGGTGTCGTCGTCGAAAAGCTTGCGGGCACCGAAGCCGATGACGTCACCGGCGACGCTGCGGATCGGCCACAGAAGTCGGCGATGGAACCGGTCGATCGGACCTCGTCGGCCTTCTTTGGACAGCCCGGCTGCTTCGAGTTCCTTGAACTCGAAGCCCTTGGACATCAAGTGTTTTGTGAGAGTGTCCCAACCTTCGGGCGCGTATCCACACCCGAACTGCAGTGCAGCGGCGCCGTCGAAGTTTCTCTCGGTGAGGTAGTCGCGCGCCGCCTGGGCATCTGGTTCGCGTAGACGAGCGGCGTAGAACTCCTGAGCCGCCGCGTTTGCTGCGATCAAGCGTGCACGGGTGCCTCGATCGCGTTGAACGGACGGCCCACCGCCCTCGTACGAAATCGTGTAGCTGAGTCGATCGGCCAACTGCTCGACAGCCTCGACGAAGCTGATGTGGTCCATCTTCTGCAGGAACGAGTACACGTCCCCACCCTCACCGCAGCCGAAGCAGTGGTAGAGGCCGTGGTTGGGTCGCACGTGGAACGACGGCGACTTCTCGTCGTGAAAGGGACACAGACCTTTGATCGAATCGCCACCGGCACGCTTGAGTGAAACGTATTCACCGACGATGTCCTCGATGCGAGTGCGTTCGCGAATGGCCGCGATGTCTCTGTCAGAAATTCGGCCCGCCACGTACATCAGTCTAGGCGGTCCCCCGACACGTCCTGACAACGATATGTTGATGGCCGACTCTGCACCGCAGCGATGGGACCGACGATGACTGAAAACGCCTCGAGCTCGCACGAAGGGCGATCGGGAACCCGATTCGGCGTCTACGAGTTGCGTCGCCTCCTCGGCCGAGGCGGAATGGGTGAAGTGTACGAGGCGTACGACACCTCGAAGGATCGCCTGGTCGCACTCAAGTTGCTCCATCGCGAGCTTGCGGCCGACCCGTCATTCCAAGCTCGTTTCCGCCGAGAATCTCGCACCACTGCCGCCTTGAACGAACCTCACGTGATCCCTGTGCACGACTGGGGCGAGATCGACGGAGTCCTCTTCATCGACATGCGCTTGGTCGAAGGCCACACATTGCGAGCCGAGTTGGCCGAGTTCGGCCGACTCACGCCTGCACGAGCCGTCGACATCGTCTCGCAAATCGCGTCGGCGTTGGACGCCGCACATGCCCGCGGGCTCATCCATCGTGACGTCAAACCAGACAACATCATTCTCACGAACAACGGCTTCGCCTACCTCGTCGACTTCGGAATCGCATACTCACAGACGGACACGAAGATCACCACCGAGGGAAGCGCAGTCGGTTCGTATGCATACATGGCGCCGGAGCGGTTCGGAATCGAAACGCCGACGGCCGCAGCAGACGTCTATTCCCTGGCTTGCGTCCTCTACCAATCACTTACCGGAACAACACCTTTCAACACCACAAGCATCGAGCACCTGGTCAATTCGCACCTGAACGCTCCGCCGCCACGCCCCACACTGACGGTTCCGTCGCTCCCGCAAGGTTTCGACGCCATCGTGGCTCGCGGCATGGCAAAGGATCCCGCACACCGCTATCCGACAACGGGAGCGCTCGCACTCCAAGCGCGGCAGGCCCTCTCGACGAACCACACTCCCGGTGTGGCGGGCGGATTGCACCCCACGATCGTCGGCCCGCCTACCTACACCACGGCGAATCCCGCTCACGGGACCTACGCGCACATCGCGACAAAGACCAAGCGCAATCGAGCGCCGATCGTCGTCGGTGCAGTAGGTCTTGCCCTCATCCTGGCGGCGGGCGGCGCAGCGGCGTGGGCGGTGCTCACAGACTCCGGACCGGAATCACCAACCACTGCAGCGGCTTCCACCGCCACGTCGACACAGGAACCCATTCAGGAGCCGGTCGGAACGCCGAAGCTCGAGCCGCTACCCACCGCCGGACTGCAAGCGACCACAACCACTCGGGCGTCGAACCCGTCCGCGCGAAACGGCGACCTCGGGGTGAGCAAGCCGATCACCGTCCCCGCATGCAAAGGAACCGGAATCGTGGTGTTGGCCAATGCCACCGATCCGGCAACATACGCCAGCGAGATCCAGAACTACCTCGACGCGTTCCCCGGCTCGAGATACCTACGGACAGACCAGTCCTGCCCGTCACTGCGTCAAGTCTCCGATTCGGGGACGGCGATCTACACGGTGTATCGCGAATCCGGGAACACCGAGTCGAAGATCTGCAAGGACGTTCGCGTAGCAGGCGGCGACGCTTACGGCAAGTGGCTCGATACCACTACCGACCCGTCGACGCGGATGACCTGCTGAGGGCGTAAGCGGCTCAGCCCCAGCTGGCCTGCGCGCCCAGGCTCGCTTTGTCCACCCGTTCCAGCCGGCTCTCCGTGTACGACGCGATCTGATCCACCACTACCCGGACCCGAGCGCCGTCGTCCGCGGCTCGCTCCCACGCGGGCAGCAGTATCGGATCGAGCCCGGCCGGCGCGGTTGCCAACAGCCATTCCGCGACGCGATGAACACGATCACGCTGCCGATCCTGACGCGCCTTGTGTCCGGCGTCGGACATCACGTAGTACAGCGCCACTGTCTTGAGCAATGCCACCTCGGATGCGACGGCCTCGGGTATGTCGAGGTCGGCTTGATACCGCGAGAGGGGTCGGTCACCGTGTGTCAGCCGGGTGCTGGCAATCGCCGCGGTGGCGAAGCGACCCACCAATTCACTCGTGAGATTCTTCAACGCGACGGAACTTCCGAGCGTTCCGTCGAAACTTCCGACCCCGCGTACGACAGGGAGTTCGGACAACCGTTGAGCGGCTTCGATCAGATCGTCGACTACCAACCCCCGAAACTCGGAGGCCCCCAGTTCTGCCAGTGCGCGCTGCTCGGACGGATCGGCAAGCGAGCGAAGGTCGATACGGCCTGCGATCACGCCGTCCTCCACGTCGTGCACGGAATACGCGATGTCGTCGGCCCAGTCCATGACCTGAGCTTCCAGGCATTGCCGTCGGTCGGGCGCACCCTCGCGAACCCAGGCGAGCACCTCTGCGTCGTCGTCGTATGCCCCGAACTTCGCGCCGGGCTCAGGGCGGGTCCAGGGGTACTTGATGGCTGCGTCGAGTGACGCCCTGGTGAGATTGAGGCCTGCGCTCAGACCGTCGGGGCGCAGGATCTTGGGTTCGAGGCTGGTCAGTATCCGCAGATTCTGCGCATTGCCCTCGAAACCTCCGCAGTCCTTGGCGACTTCGTCCAGGGCCTTCTCGCCGTTGTGACCGTACGGTGGGTGCCCGATGTCGTGCGCGAGACCGGCGAGGTCCACCAGGTCCGGATCGCACCCGAGTCCGTCGGCAATCCCTCGCCCGATCTGTGCGACCTCCATCGAGTGCGTCAACCGCGTACGAGGTGTGTCACCGTCGCGCGGGCCGACAACCTGGGTCTTGTCGGCCAAGCGTCGCAAAGCCGCGGAGTGTTGGACACGGGCCCGATCTCGCGAGAAGTCCGAACGATGCTGCGCCGCTGCGATCTGCGAACCAGGCAACCCTGCTCGCTTCGGCGCCTCGACGACACGACGTTCGAGGTCGTGTTCGGAGTAGGTGCCGCCTCCGTAGGTGGTGTGAGCTGTCATGGTTCTATTGCCCTGCCGTGTAGGGGAAGTCTGCCGAGAAGTGCGTGAGCTGATACCAGAGCAGCGCGCCGGTTTCACGGGCGATTCCGTGCAACTGGGATTCGCGGGTGAAGACAGCCGGGCCTTGACGGGTAGGGGCGGTCCACGCCTGGAGTCCCGTGTCGCGGGCCATCGTCCGTGTTCGCAAGGAGTGCCACGGGTCACTGACCAGGACAGCGGAATTGATTCCCTGCGAGGACATCTCGGCACTCACCGCGTCGATGCTGAGCAGTGTGTCCGAACCGGTCTCCACAGCGGTGATCGCACTCGAGGGAATTCCGCGATCGGTCAGATACATCTTTCCCGACGCCGCTTCGGTGTACTCGTCACCTTCTTGTTTACCGCCGACGGTGATGATCTGCGGAGCCACTCCGCGCTTGTACAGCTTGTACGCCTGCTCGAGTCGGGCCTCGAACACGGACGACGGAGTGCCGGAATACTGCGCCGCGCCCAGAACGACTATCGCGTCGGCCGGTCGTGTGTCGTCGATGCGTGCCACCTGCCACACCCGGAACGCAGTACCCCCGACCAGAACCACGGCGATCAACAGCGCTCCGGCGATCAGTCGGCGCGTCCAGCGAGCCAATCCTGCCCCGAAGCCGCCCGCCCGTGAGGGTGATGGGTCGTGGGGGCGGTTACCGAAAGCAGGTTTCACTCCCGCAATTCTGCCAGTTCGCGGCGATCACCTCCGATGCCGACGCGCCACAACGGATAGATTTGCGTCATGGCCCTCGCACCACACTTCGCGCAGTTGTCCTCGGTAGAGCAGAGTCGGACAACCACCCGACCCGTTCGGCGTCGGGGAAGCGCCGCAGCCGTCGCTGCGATTTTCGCTTTGCTGGCGCTCGTCTTCAGTCCCGCGCTCGCCTCGGCGGACGCCCCGATGGTGTTGCCGAATCACATCACCGACACCTCCGGGGTCCTCGACGCCGGGCAACGCAGCGATATCCAAGCCGCCATCGATCAACTAAGCGAGGACCACCAGATCGATCTGTGGGTCGCGTTCGTCCCCGATTTCAACAACCTGGGTGGCCAGGCATGGGCACAGCAGACCGCCACGAAGTCGACGCTGAGTACCAAGTCCGTCCTGCTTGCCGTTGCCACGGCAGAGCGTGCTTACTACCTCGATGTCCCGGCTGAGCTGAGCAACATCACGGATTCCGACATCGAATCGATCAATACCGACGCCGTGGAACCAGCTCTCGCCGAGGATGATTGGACCGGCGCGGCAATCGCCGCAGCTGGAGCACTCGGCGACGCGAACAACACGAGCGGCGGAATGGGAGTCGGAACACTTCTCATCGCGGGCGGCGCTGTGGTGGTCGGGACAGGCGGCGTGGTCCTGTACTCACGTAAGCGCAAGAACGACAAGAACAAGGCAAGCGTCGAAGCCGCGAAGAACATCGCCCCCGACGACTTCGCCAGCCTCAACGCGCTTCCGCTGCCCACCCTCGACGAGCGGGCGAAGGAGATCCTCGTCGAGACGGACAACGCGATCGCCGGCAGCCAGGAGGAACTCGATCTGGCTCGCAGCGAGTTCGGAGATTCCGCAGTTGCGCCCTTCTCCGCCGCATTCGACAAGGCAAAGGCGACTCTCGCGGACGCCTTCGCGATCAGACAGCGACTCGACGACGCCATCCCGGAAACTCCCGATCAACGCCGGCAGATGCTGATCGACATCATTTCCTCGTGTGGTCGAGCCGACCAAGAACTCGAAGCTCGCGTCGAGGAGTTCGACGGACTCCGCGACCTTCTCATCAACGCCCCGGCACGCCTCGATGCGCTGACGCAGAGTGTTGTTTCTCTCAGCGTGCGCTTGCCCGAGTCCGAGGCGATCCTGACCAAACTGAAGGATCAGTTTCCCGCGCCGACGCTGGCATCTGTCGTGAACAACGTCACGATGGCGAGTGAGCGCCTGACGCTCGCCGAGAAGTCGATCGAGGAAGGCCGAGACGCGACGGCGCTGCCGGCCGGTAAGCAGGGCGCTGCCGTCACCGCGATTCGCACTGCCGAAGCGGCTCTCGATCAGGCGCGCAAACTACTCGACGGCGTCGATCACGCCGCCGACGACATCCGAAACGCCATAGCGACGCTTCCGTCCGCGATGGACGACGTCCAGCAGGGCATCACCACTGCGGATGCTTACCTGGCGCAGGGCGGGCAGAAGTTGGCGGACGCGAAGTCCGCGGCCCAGGCAGCGTTGGCGAATGCTCAGACGTCTAAGGACAGTGATCCGCTGACAGCCTTCAACCAGATCGTCGCGGCCGACGCCCAACTCGACGCGCTGCTTGCCGACGCTCAGGAACAGAAGCAGCAGCTCGAACGTGCACAGCAGCGCCTCGCCCAGGACATTCTGGCCGCGCAGGCTCAGGTGACCGCTGCAGGTGACTTCCTCGGAACCCGGCGCGGCGCGATCGGGGCCGAGGCCCGCACTCGCTACGCAGAAGCTCAGCGGCACCTGCAGGCCGCCCAGCAATTGCAGGCTTCGGATCCGTCGAAAGCACTGCAACACGCCCAGGCCGCGACCACCCTGGCGACGCATTCGCTTCGCGCAGCGCAGAACGACGTCAACACGTGGGAAGCAAACCACCGACCCCGCGGTGGCGGAGGCGATGCGACAGGAGCGATCCTCGGCGGCATCCTGATCAACAGCATTCTGCGAGGTGGCGGAGGGCCCCGTTCGTACGGCGGACCGAGCAGCAGCGGACGCTCCGGTCGCGGTGGCGGCGGCGGTGGTTTCGGCGGTAGTGGCGGCGGCCGCACCAGTCGAGGCGGCGGCGGCCGGTTCTGACGGATCCCGTCGAGGTAGTAAAATCCCTACTTTGTTCACGACCGCACTCGTCGTACGCTTCATCCGGCAAGTCGGGATCACAGATCATACGAAGGTGTTATGGAAAGCGTCGCCCCGCAGATAACCGTCGTTGTACCTACATACAACGAGCGTGAGAACCTGCCAAAGCTCGTCGATCGCCTCGCCGCGTTGAAGATCCCGAACCTGCACGTCCTCGTGGTGGATGACAACTCCCCCGACGGCACAGGCGAGGTTGCCGACAAGTTGGGTATCGATGGTCCCATCCCGGTCGGAGTGCTTCACCGCACGGTCAAGGACGGACTCGGCCGTGCGTACGTCGCGGGCATGAGCCGTGCTCTGGCGGAGAACGCCGACATCGTCATTCAGATGGACGCGGATCTCTCGCATCCGTCCGAAGCGATCCCCGCCATGATCGAGATCCTCACCACGACCGATGCCGCAGTCGTTCTCGGCTCCCGTTACGTCGAAGGTGGCGCAGTGGCCGGTGACTGGCCGTGGCATCGCAAGGCTTTGTCCGCCTGGGCGAACTTCTACGTCAACGCAATTCTGCGACTGCACGTCAAGGACGCAACTGCCGGCTTCAAGGCGTGGCATGCAAAGACCTTGCGCGACATCGACGTCGAATCGGTGCAGAGCAACGGCTACGCATTCCAGGTCGAGATGAACTACCGAGTTGTTCAGCGTGGCATGAAGATCGCCGAAACTCCCATCCGCTTCGAGGAGCGCACCGAAGGTGTCTCCAAGATGAGTCTCTCGGTTCAGTTGGAGTCGGCGCTGGTGCCGTGGAAGCTCAAGTTCGGCAAGAAGTCTCTGTGACCTGTGCGGCCGATCGGAAGTAGTCGGCCGTCTGCATGTCCGACGGGTAGAACGATTCGATCGCGATCTCTGCGAGCGTGACGTCGCGCGGCGTACCGAACACGGTGGTGGTGCTGAACATCGCCAGTTCGGTGTCGCCGGCGCGGACCCGCAACGGAACCAGCAGGGAATTCGCGCGGTCGTCGTGCCACTCCCCTCCACTCGGATACGTGCGCAACTCGTCGAGCAGCGACGACAATTGTTCGTCGGCACTGACTTCCACTTCCCGAGCCAGCCGTGCGAGCAGGTGGGCACGCCACTGCGCGAGGTTCACGATCCGCGGCGCCGTGCCCTCGGGATGCAGGCTCAGTCGCAATACGTTGACCGGTGGTTCCAGGAGGAATGCAGCGACGCCCTCGGTCAGGATCCCCACGGCGCGGTTCCCGGCGACCATCTCCCACTGCTGATCGACCACCACGGCCGGATACGGATCATGAGCTTCGATGATGCGATCGATAGCCTCACTCACCGCTGACATCGGCGCTTCCGCCAACGACTTCTGCGAGTACTCCGGCGCATGACCACTTGCCAGCAGAAGCGTGTTCTGTTGTCGTAGAGGAACATCCAGACATTCGGACAGGTGAAGAATCATGTCCCGGCTGGGTTTGGAGCGGCCGGTTTCGATGAAGCTCAGATGCCTTGTCGACACTCCTGCCGCTGCCGAGAGACTTAGCTGAGTGAGCCTTCGCCGCTCCCGCCATCTTTTGAGTTCGGTGCCCACGTCCATCGTCTCGAAGGTCATTCTCTCAAGTTAGCGACCCGAGGTAGCCGAGGCCATGACCTCCGAGGTAATCGACCCGAAACAGTTTCGGAGGAACAGTGGTCTCAGCCGGCGCGACCGCCGGATCTTCACCACTGGACACTGATCAAGGGAGCGACCATGAGCGACTTCGACGCAATCGCCGACGCCTATATCGACATGTGGAACGAAACCGATACCACCGCCCGTAAAGCACGGATCGAGCAACTGTTCGCACCCGACGGTCGCTACACCGATCCGCTCGCGGACGTCACCGGACACGATCAGATCGACGCGATGATCAACGCTGTGCAGCAACAATTTCCGGGCATGCACTTCACCCTCGTCGGACCGGTGGACGCGCATCACCGACAGGCTCGATTCGGCTGGGCTCTCGGCCCGGCGGGGGCCGGGTCACTGATCGACGGGTTCGACGTACTCGAACGCGACGACGACGGCCGGGTGACGCTCGTCCTCGGGTTTCTCGACAAGGTGCCTACGGCCTGAAGCGGGACTACCACCGACAGCGTTCGTCACGAAGGTTGTCGGTGGTCCGTGGCATCATCGGCCCCGATGAACGCCGACGGATTTACCTGGTCCACAACGATTCCCGAGCCCGAGGGTGCGGAATACAGCGCTCACACGCTGACCGTCAACGGCCTCCCCACCGTCTATCGAACCGCCAAGACGACGCCGACCAAGCTCGGTCAGTTCGTCACACTGTGGCGCCGTTCCGAGGCCGGGCCCATCCGCCCCTTCGACACCGGAGACGGCGTGATGCTGTTCGTGGTGAAGGTCTACGACGAAGAGCATGTGGGGCACTTCGTCTTTCCCACCGAAACCCTCGTCGAACACGACATCGTGTCGACGAACTTCTCAGGTGGTAAGCGCGCCATCCGGGTCTATGCGCCCTGGGTTACGCCGACCAGCACGCAAGCAGTCAGAACTCAGCGCTGGCAGAGCCGGCATTTCGGCGAGTTCCCCGATGTGTTCAGCTCAGCTGCTGTTCAGCTCAACTGCTGTTCCAGCTCAACTGATACGTCGCGATGATGACGCCTGTTGTCGTAGGGGCACTTTCGGTGAGGGTGAACTGAGCGAGCGCAGCTCCGTCGGGGAACAATCTGCGCCCGGTTCCGAGAACCAGCGGATGAATCAGCAGAGTGTAGGTGTCGACGAGTCGCCGTTCGGCCAAAGACGTGATCAAGTCGCCGCTGCCCAGAATCACCAGATCCGGGCCCTCGCTTTCCTTGAGCGTGGCGACCGCGTCGGCGGCATCACCTTTCAACAAGGTCGAGTTCTTCCACGGCAGCGGTTCACCCAAAGTTCTTGACGCTACGTACTTCTGCGTGTTGTCGAGCACCTCGGTGAACGGATTGTCGGTCTGAAACGGCCAGTAGGAGGCGAAGTTCTCGTAGGTTCGACGTCCGAAGAGCAACTCCGATTTCTTCGCCATCCCCTCCCCCATTTTCTGTGCCATGACGGAATCGTTGAAGGGCGCCGCCCATCCACCGTGCTCGAATCCGCCACGACGGTCTTCGTCCGGCCCAGCAGGTGCCTGCATGACACCGTCGAGAGTCACGCTGTTGGTCACGCTGAGTTTTCTCATAGCTTCGATCCTGCGCCTGAAGATCCGTCAAGGATAGAGAAAACGGGCGGTCCTTCTCGATTGAGAAGGACCGCCCGTCAGCTTCGAACGAATCAGGAACCGATCAGCCGTGCAGCCAGGTAGCTTTCCACCTGATCGAGGGCGACGCGTTCCTGCGCCATCGAGTCACGCTCACGCACCGTCACAGCCTGATCTTCGAGAGTGTCGAAGTCGACCGTGATGCAGAACGGCGTACCGATCTCGTCCTGGCGACGGTAACGACGACCGATGGCGCCGGCGTCGTCGAACTCGACGTTCCAGTTCTGACGCAGCTGCGCTGCAAGATCTTTTGCCTTCGGCGTCAGGTCCGCGTTACGCGAGAGCGGCAGAACTGCGGCCTTGACGGGTGCGAGTCGACGATCCAGGCGCAGCACCGTGCGCTTGTCGACGCCACCCTTGGAGTTGGGTGCCTCGTCCTCGGTGTACGCGTCGACCAGGAAGGCCATCAGTGAACGCGTGAGACCGGCCGCCGGTTCGATGACGTACGGCGTGTACCGCTCGCCCGTCGTCTGGTCGTAGTAGTTCAGCTCGGTGCCCGAGTGCTTGGAGTGCGTCGAGAGATCGAAGTCGGTACGGTTCGCGATGCCTTCGAGCTCGCCCCATTCGCTGCCCTGGAAGTGGAAGCGGTACTCGATGTCGGTCGTGCCCTTCGAGTAGTGCGAAAGCTTTTCCGGGGCATGCTCGTAGAGACGCAGGTTGTCCTTGTTGATGCCGAGGCCCGTGTACCAGTCGAGGCGGTAGTCGATCCAGTACTGATGCCACTGCTCGTCCTCACCCGGCTTGACGAAGAATTCCATCTCCATCTGCTCGAACTCGCGGGTGCGGAAGATGAAGTTGCCGGGGGTGATCTCGTTGCGGAAGCTCTTGCCGATCTGGCCGATGCCGAACGGCGGCTTCTTACGCGAGGTGGTCAGCACGTTGGCGAAGTTCACGAAGATGCCCTGGGCGGTCTCGGGGCGAAGGTAGTGCATACCCTCTTCGCTCTCGACGGGGCCGAGGTACGTCTTGAGCATCATGTTGAAGTCGCGCGGCTCGGTCCACTGGCCGATGGTGCCGCAATCGGGGCAACCGATGACATCCATCGAGACGTCGTCCGGGTTGTCGAGCTTCTTCTTCTCCGCGTACGCCTCCTGCAGGTGATCCTGACGGTGACGCTTGTGGCAGTTGAGGCACTCGACGAGCGGGTCGTTGAAGACACCGACGTGACCGGATGCGACCCACACCTCGCGGGGCAGGATCACCGAGGAGTCGAGGCCGACGACGTCCTCGCGGCTGGTGACCATGTTGCGCCACCACTGACGCTTGATGTTCTCCTTGAGCTCGACACCCAATGGGCCGTAGTCCCATGCGGACTTGGTACCGCCGTAGATCTCACCGCAGGGGTAGACCAGGCCTCGCCGCTTGGCGAGATTGACAACGGCTTCGATCTTGGACTTGGGTGCCACTCGATTGCTCTCCATCTGGGTAATAGATGCATGATTTTCGTGCGCTTTTCGCACCATCAGCCTATCTGGCGGCTGCCACGCACTTCCGTCCAAGGTTGACATGCATACTTGTGCATATCAAAATGAAAGTGATTTGCAATAATGTGGTGAGATGGCTATGCCCGGACATCATGATCAACCCCTCGAAGGAGCCTCGCTGTGAGCATTGCGGATACCGGCGATCTCCACAAAAGCCATGATCATTCCGACCTCGGACACACGCACGATCCGTTCGAAGCCGCACCTCCCGCGCCCGTGCCGCCCAAGGAAACCCTGGCGGCAGCCGGCGAAATTCTGCGGGCACTGGCTGCACCCGTTCGCATCGCGATCGTGCTCCAGTTGCACGAGTCGGAGCGTTGCGTTCACGAACTCGTCGGCGCCCTCGGTGTCACTCAGCCACTCATCAGCCAGCATCTGCGCGTACTCAAAGCAGCGGGCGTCGTCCGCGGCGAGCGCAACGGACGAGAAGTTCTCTATCGACTCGTCGACGATCACCTCGCACACATCGTCGTCGACGCTGTCGCCCACGCCGAAGAAGGATGAGATTCCACCGCATGAACACTCCGGGCAGTACAACCTCGAAACGTGGACCGGCCACCGTCGGCGTTCGTTCCACGAAACAGCGCAGCGCCATTTCCGCCCTGCTCGACGACATCGACGAATTCAAATCGGCACAGGAACTGCACGACGAACTCCGCAAGCGCGGTGAAGGCATCGGCCTTACCACCGTCTACCGCACGCTGCAGGCACTCTCCGACGCCGGAACCATCGACGTCCTCCGCACCGACACGGGTGAGTCCGTCTACCGACGCTGTTCCTCCGGGCACCACCATCACCTGGTGTGCCGCAACTGCGGATTCACCGTCGAGGTCGAGGGTCCGACGGTCGAGCAGTGGTCACAGACCATCGCCGAGGACAACGGTTTCACCGAAGTGAGTCACACCGTCGAGATCTTCGGCACCTGCCGCGATTGCGCCGGCAACTGAGCGCGTCGAGGAACGGAACCCCACCCGAGCGCGTCAGGGAATCAAACCCTGACGCGCGGTATCGGCGCCGGTGAGCGCGAGTAGCAACATCGTGGTCAGTGCCTCGTCGTCCAGTCCGGCCGCCGGGAACGTGTACCGCAGAATGACGTCCGCCAGACTGCCGTGGCCGAATACCGCGATCGAACCGAATTGGATGGTCCGGTTCCGCTCGGCCACCTTGCGGTGCAATGCCGCGCTGACCGGTCGGTCCCACGCGAGAACACACGTCATGGACAGCACGTCCAGACCCTCGGACAGGTTCATCGCCTGGATCGAGCACAGCGCGCCGGAGTACTGGAAACCCAGCGAGCCGTCCGCAGCCACATCGACCGTCACGAAATGCGCCAGCGAGGCGGCCGCGCGTTCTTGAAGGCGGGCTGCTTCGTCGGTGGTGTCGGTCATGTTCTCCCCTGTCATTTGACGCCACCGAATCTACGGTCGCGTGAGGCGTATTCGACGCAGGCGGCCCATAGGTCGCGGCGGTCGAAATCGGGAAACAGCTTCTCCTGGTACACCATTTCGGCGTAAGCGGATTGCCAGATCAAGAAATTGGACGTCCGCTGTTCCCCCGACGGACGCAGGAAGAGATCGACGTCGGGCATGTCGGGCTCGTCGAGGTACTTCGCCACCGTCGCCTCGGTTATCTTGTCCGGATTGATCTCACCGGCCGCGACACGCTTCGCGATTTCCTTTACCGCATCGGCAATTTCGGCCCGGCCACCGTAATTCACGCACATGGTCAAGTTCATGACTGTGTTGTTCTTGGTCAGTTCTTCGGCGATCTCGAGTTCCTTGATCACGCTGGCCCACAGGCGCGGCTTACGACCGGCCCAGCGAACCCGCACACCCATTTCGTTCATCTCGTCGCGTCGGCGGCGGATGACGTCACGGTTGAAGCCCATCAGGAATCGAACCTCGTCGGGACTGCGCTTCCAGTTCTCGGTGGAGAAAGCGTAGGCGGAGAGCCACTCGACACCCATCTCGATGCACCCGCACACCGTGTCCATCAAGACCGCTTCACCGCGTTCGTGCCCGGCGGTTCGCGGCAGACCGCGCTCCTGCGCCCACCGTCCGTTGCCGTCCATCACCAGCGCGACGTGGCGCGGAATGAGTTCGGTTTGCAGGATCGGCGGGGTCGCTCCGGACGGATGTGGGTCCGGTGGCCGGATCACCCGATCAGCAGCAGAGTCAAGCGGAGTTCGCGGTTCGCGTCGTCGAATCACGTGTTCCATCCTGCCTCACGGGCAAGTCGACCTCGACGGCTGCATGCGGCCTCGAACGCTCGATCAGCGGCAACGTCCGCAATTGACGCTCGAGATGCCACTGCAGATGCGCCGCGACCAGTCCGCTGGCTTGCGTCCGCAGCGTCGCGGGCGCCGAATCGGTGCCCTCCCACTCCCCTCGGAGCAGCGCTTCCATCAAGTCGAGCACTCCGGGCGACGGCGTCGCAGCACCTGCCGGGCGACAGTAGGTACACACAGCTCCGCCGGCGGCGACATGAAATGCACGGTGCGGTCCCGGAGCGCTGCAGCGGGCGCACTCTTCGAGGGCCGGCGCCCAACCCGCATAGCCCATGGCTCGCAACAAGAACGCGTCGAGCACGAACTCGACCGGCCGCGCCTGCTCGGCGATCGCGCGCAGTGCTCCCACCGTCAATCGCTGAAGCTGCGGGGCCGGCGCGCGTTCCTCACCGGCCAACCGCTCGGCAGTTTCGAGTACGGCGCAGGCCGTGGTGTACCGGCTGTAGTCGTCGACTATGTCGGTGGCGAACGCATCGACCGTCTGCACCTGGGTGATGATGTCGAGATTCTTGCCCGGAAGTAGTTGCACGTCGATGTGAGCAAACGGTTCGAGTCTGGCACCGAACTTGGAGGTGGTTCGGCGGACACCCTTGGCCACGGCACGCACCAACCCGAACTGGCGGGTGAGCAACGTGACGATGTGGTCGGCCTCGCCCAGTTTGTGCAGGCGCAGCACCACCGCCGTGTCTCGATACAACCTCACTGGTTCAGTGTCCCACGTTGTACCGACGTGAACGCTCGATGCCGCGCCCGATCCCGAGCTGGATGGTGTCCGGATAGACTGACCCGATGCCGAGCGACGCAATTGCGCAACCTGCCACTGCAGAGTTGACCGGTCGCGAAGCTCGGTGGGAGCGGCACAACTCCGAGCGCCAGAAACGGATACTCACCTCGGCAGTCGAACTGATCGAAGAGCGGGCGGCAGGCGCCGAAGTATCCGTTCAGCAGATCGCCGACCGTGCCGGCCTCGCCAAGTCGGTGGTGTACCGGCAATTCAGCGGACGAGACGACCTCGATCGACGAGTCCGCGCGTTTGTGCTCGGCCAATTCGCGGCTGCCCTGGATGCGTCGATGAGCATTTCGGTCGGCACTCTCGACGAGATTCTGACTCGCACCATCAGTGCCGTAGCGGAGTGGATCACCGAACATCCTCGGATTCACGAGTTCATGGGTACCGGCCCCACCGACTACGACGACGAGAGCATCGACGCGATCAGCAGCCTGAAGGCGACGATCGCCGACTCGGCCCGCGCCACCATCACCGAAGTCGGTCGATCCGTGGGGATCGATTCCTCCCCCTTCGATTCACTGCCCTTTGCCGTGGTGACGATGGTCGAGGGCACCCTCACCCACTGGGTCCGAAGCGCCGATCCGAAACCGAGCCGCGACGAGATCGTCGCCGATCTCGCGAAGTACACCTGGTACATGTTCGACGGCGTGGCCCGCTCGAGCGGACTCACGATAGATCCTCATGTCGAATTGTCCACGCTCATCGCTGAACTGGTGTCCTCCGACGCACAGTCGCGGCCCGACTAGTTCCGGGACTTGTCGGAGCGCTTGGGCTCGCCACGATAGCGTGCATAGTCGCCGTCGATGCGTAGCTTTCGCCACGCGCGCTTCGACACCGGGTTCATCAACCCGAGTTCGTCCGCCAGGGCTCGCATTTCACCGAAGTAGTTACCCAGAATGCGGCGTGAATGCGGGCTTCCCCAGAAGGCGCTTTTCATCACCTCGTCCGGGATGCCGAATTCTTCGGCGAATTCCTTTGGCGGTGACATGATTTCGCCCGCGAGCCAACGCATCGTAGCGGGGAAGGCCACCGACGTAACCGCCCGACTCGTACGACTGAGCCTCGGGACGTGATTGCGCAAGAACTCGTGCGCAAACGAAATATGCCTCGCTTCTTCGGCGATGTGAATCTCCATCGTGCGGAGCATCGCCGGCGGAGTGTCCTTGCCTTCGCGGATCAAGTCCTTCTGGAAATGGTCGATCGGTTCTTCACCAGCCAGAATGCCGATGAAGAAGATGACCGGGAACTTGGCACCCAGCACTCCGATGACGGGCGAGAGTCGCCGGAACATCGGACGCATACCCGGCACGTCGATGTCCATGCGATTGACGAGTTCCTGGAACATCTGGATGTGATTGCACTCTTCGGTCATCTCGTGCAAGCAGTAGCGGAACTCCGGCGACTGGTTGGGCAGCGCCATGATGTACTGCAGCATTCCCCGGATCAAGATGCTCTCGAAGGCCGAACCCACCTTGGTCACGTTCGCCTGACGCCACATTCCCATGGCGATTCGACGCTCCAACGACTGATTCTGGTACCACTGCGTCGCTCCGAGCGGGTCCGAGACGGACGAGAGTACCCACCTCGGATCATGTGGATTGATCGCGAAATCTGCTGAATCCCAGTCGATGTCGAGATAGGGATCGAAACTGCGGGCAACTGAGCCCTCGGACAAAGTCTGCAGTACCTCGTGGTACGGCTTTTCCACTTCGATCGACGCTGACCGAGCCATCGGTGTCTCCTCACGGCCAGTCCGTCGATTGCAGTCGACGGACTTGAATGAGGTCAAACATAATGGGACACCGCGTCCCACGCAACCCCTTCGGAGGTCTGATTTCAGGCCCGCCGCACCGGGATGATCTCGCGAACCTTCTCGTCTCGGAGATACAGTCCCGCCCACATGACGATCCCGGTGTAGACGGCGAACAAGGTTGTGCTCAGCAGAGGCTGTTCAGCTCGAAGGTTGGTCAACACAGCGCCACCCAGATAACCGGTGAGCAGAATCGCGCCGAATATCGACGTTCGCGGAATCACGTACAGCGCAAGGCAGATCAGCTGCACAACTCCGGCCGTCAATGCCAGCGAGTCCGGCAGCCCCAATTCGGCCGAGGCATCCTTGACGATCTGAAGGTTGAGAATGTGGATGATGCCGTCGAAAAGCATGAAAAGGACGAACAGGCCACTGAGCACGTATCCGACCTTGCGAGCCGTGGCCGAAGGTGTCGTCGTGCCGTTACCGGAAAGGGTGTCGTGGTGGGCAGGCTGGGTGGTCATCGGAATCTCCCGGGGCGAAGGCGAGCGGCCGGTTGCCACTTCGCTTGCAATTACGACTCCCGAGCGATCGAAAACTCATCGCGCCCGTCGTTACTACGCACCCGGCGTTCAGGACGATTCACCTCTCGTGGTCTGATGGACGGCGACACGGGGTGCCGAAAAAGTCGGCTGAGATCAGACCCGATGAACCTGACCAGTTAGCACTGGCGGAGGGATGTCGACATGACCGAACAGCAATTTCAGCGCGCATTGAACCTGGACGAGCAGATCGTTCTGATCACCGGCGGCGCCCGCGGGCTCGGCGCCGCACTGAGCCGAGCATTCTCCCGCTCGGGGGCCCGGGTGATCGTGAACTACAACAAGAGCCGTGATGCCGCCCAGGCCCTGGCCACCGAACTGGGCGAGGATCGCGCCTACGCAGTCCAGGCAGACGTGACGGACCGCAGTTCGGTAGACCAGTTGTTCACCGCCGCACGCGAGCGATTCGACGCACCGATCTCGACCGTGGTCGACAATGCACTCGTCGACTTCTCGTTCAACGGCGATGCCCGGCCGAACGCGGACACGATCACCTGGGCCGACTTCGACTCTCAACTACGCGGAGCCGTTGCCGGCGCACTCAACACCACTCAGGCGGCACTCTCCGGCATGCGCGAACTCGGCTTCGGCCGAATCATCACTGTCGGAACCAATCTGGTCCAGAATCCGGTAGTTCCGTACCACGACTACACCGCCGCCAAGGCTGCACTGTTGGCACTGACACGGACACTGTCCGCCGACCTCGGTCCGGACGGGATCACAGTCAACATGGTCTCCGGCGGCTTGCTCCGTACCACCGATGCGAGTGCCGCGACACCGGAAGCCGTCTTCGACATGATCGCGGCGAGCACTCCCCTGCGCCGAGTCACCACACCGGACGAATTTGCCGACGCCGCACTCTTTTTCGCCTCGCCATGGTCGCGGGCCGTGACCGGCCAGAACCTGGTTGTCGACGGCGGACTCGTCAAGAACTGATGGGCGCACAACTACGGATAGGTGCGTTCCTGCTCGGTTGCGGACACCACAGTGCGGCGTGGCGGCACCGCGACTCACCTGTCGAAAGTCTCGGCGACATCACGTATTACGAGACGCTTGCCCAGATCGCCGAACGCGGCAAGCTGGACGCCGTTTTCTTCGCGGACGGTCACAGTGTTCGAGAACCCGAGTCTGGTGCGTCGTGGTTTCTCGAACCGATCACCGCATTGACTGCCATGGCACGAGCGACGGCGAACGTCGGCCTGGTCACCACCATCTCCACGACCTTTTACACGCCGTTTCACGCAGCACGACTGCTGGCATCGCTCGACCACATCAGCGGCGGACGGGCCGGTTGGAACGTCGTGACCTCGATGTTCGACCAGGAAGCGCGCAACCACGGCCTCGAGGCGATGCCCGATCATGCGTCCCGGTACGAACGAGCCGACGAATTCGTCGACGTGGCCCTCGCATTGTGGGATTCATGGTCCGAAGACGCGCTGATTCTCGACCGGTCCGGGCGTTTTGCCGACGCAAGCAGGATTTCTCGAATTGATCACGACGGCAAACATTTTCGGGTGGACGGGCCGTTGACGGTTCCGCGCTCCCCGCAAGGTAGGCCGGTGTTGTTCCAGGCAGGGGCGTCCGAGCAGGGTCGCGATCTGGCGGCGCGACGCGCCGAGGCAGTCTATTCGGTTGCCTACGACCTACCCAGCGCACAGAGCTACTACGCGGACGTGAAATCGAGAATCGAGCGCGCCGGCCGGGATTCGAACTCGGTCGCCGTCATGCCGGGATTGGTCACCTACGTCGGCAGCACCGCCGCCGAGGCACGGGCGAAGAAGGCCGAACTTGATCTCCTGCTGCCCACGGAACAATCGATACGCCAACTCTCGTTGTTCACCGGGCAGGATTGCGAGAACTGGGATCTCGACGGGCCCGTGCCTCCGTTGCCTCCACTCGAAGCATTCACCGGGCCGCAGGGACGCTACGCAACTATTCTGCGGATCGTCGAGAAGGACGCACCGACTGTGAGGGAACTCCTCGGAACGCTGGCTGCAGGTGGTGGTCACGCAACGATGATCGGCACACCGGAGTCGATTGCCGACGAGATGGAATCCTGGTTGCGCGGTCGCGGCGCCGACGGCTTCAACCTGATGCCACCGACCTATCCCCAGGGACTGGAAGATTTTGTCGACCACGTTATTCCGGTATTGCAGGCTCGTGGGTTGTTCCGACGCGAATACGAGGGAGCGACTCTGCGAGAAAACCTCACCTAGTCCGGAAGTAGCGGCACCGACAGATCGGGGTCACGCCCCAGGAGCACTCCCCTCGTGAGGGCCGCGGAGCCGAACTTCTTCCGGACACTGTCCATCGCCGAGTCGAGGGCCGCAGTGTCCGGGCTCGCGAATCCTGGACCGTCGAAGGGCAATTCGAGCTGCTGGGCACCGTCACGATCCAGGTTGGAGACTGCTACCCCGATCAACGTGATGCCTTTGTCCGAGATTGTCGGTATCGCTTCATCCAGCAGCACCATCGAGGCGTTCAGCAGCTCCGCTGTGTCATCCGTGGATCGGCGGAGCGTGTGCGAACGAGTGGCCCGCGTGAAATCGGCGAAGCGGAGCCGGAGCGTGATCGTGCGCCCCGTCCGCTGCGCCGAACGCATCCGCCGACTGACACGGTCGACAAGGGACATCAACGACGCATCGAGTTCTGCGCGGGGATGGGATCCGCGACCCAGCGCATGCTGAGCACCCATCGAACTGCGGCCACGATAGGCGCGGACGGGGCGTGGATCTCGGTTGTGCGAGAGCGCGTAGAGATGCCGACCGGCACCACCCCCGAGAATCGAGACGATCGAGGATTCGTCGTGACGAGCGATGTCACCTACCGTCACGATGTCGAAGTTTCGCAACTTCTGGGCCGTGATCTTGCCGACGCCCCACAGTTTCTCGACAGGTAACGGATGCAGGAATTCGGTCTCACCCTCCGGCGGCACTCGCAGCAATCCGTCGGGTTTCGCGAATGCACTCGCGACCTTGGCCAGGAACTTGGTGCGAGCGATGCCGACCGTGATCGGAAGTCCCACCTGCTCGGCCACGTCGCGTCTGAGGTTGGCTCCGATCTGCAGCGGGTTTCCCACGATCTTGGCAAGGCCACCGACCTCGAGAAAGGCCTCGTCTATGGAGATCCCTTCGACCAGCGGCGACGTGTCGTGAAAGACGTCGAACACGTCTTTGCTCGCCTGCGAGTATGCCGACATCCGCGGAGGAACGACGATCGCCTGGGGACACAGTGATCGAGCCTGACCACCACTCATGGCGGTGCGAACCCCGAATGCCTTGGCCTCGTAGCTTGCCGCCAAGACCACTCCACCACCGACGATGACCGGCCTGCCCGCCAGAGTCGGGTCGTCGCGTTGCTCGACCGATGCGTAAAACGAATCAAGGTCCGCGTGCAGGATCGTTGCGTCACCCGTAGGTCGGAGACCCCCAGAATGCGCACCGCCAGGGTGATTACCTGGCGTTTCTCGATCCAGCGGTTCATTCGGCACGAACATATGTTCCCATGCGCCACCGACACCGCGGAAGGCCTGCGAATAGATTCCGTGGAATTGATCACGGATCGTGCGTACGCTGAAAGAATGATTCCACGGAATGCATATCAGCTCGGTGTCTGCTCGTGACCAGATCAGCCCTGAGCCGTCACTTCGACAACCTTGTCCGCTTCGAAACCGAATTGTGGACGGCCGTCGACCAGAGACTCCGAATCGAGCACGACCTGCCGCTGAGTCGATTCGAGCCGATGCAGATCATCGACAGACTCGGATGTTGTCGGGTCTTCGACATTGCCGAGGCCCTCGCGATCACCGTCGGCGGCACGAGCAAATTGGTGGATCGGATCGAGTCCTCGGGGCACTGCCGTCGACAATCCAATCCGGCAGACAAACGATCCTCACTCATCGAGTTGACCCCCCATGGCAATGAGCTGTTGCGGCGGGCGAAGGCCACGTTCGACGACGAACTGGAACGCCGTCTCGGTTCCGTGCTGACGCCCGACGCTCTCGATCGGTTCGGCGCCACACTGGCCACGCTGCGTGAAGCCAACCGAAGCCTGACACCGACTACGAAGGAAAAAGCATGACCGACACAATGCGCGCAATCGTGCTCGACGCCCCCGGCCCGCCAGAAGCATTGACCATCAGGGAGATTCCGATACCTGTGCCGATTGCGGGCTGGGTACTGGTCCGGGTGAAGGCCTTCGGTCTCAATCGATCCGAACTTCACACCCGCCTCGGCCTCGCCGAAGGCGTCACTTTTCCGCGGGTGCTGGGCATCGAAGCCATCGGCGAAGTGGTGAACTGCCCCGGTGGGGAGCTGACCGAAGGCCAGCAGGTCGCTGCCATGATGGGCGGGATGGGTCGAGTCTTCGACGGCGGATATGCCGAGTACACGTGCGTTCCCGTCAGCCAGGTCGTTCCCTTCACCAGCGACCTGGACTGGTCGACATTGGGAGCTGTTCCCGAGATGCTGCAGACGTCGTACGGCTCGCTGACGGTGGGACTGGATGCGAAATCCGGTCAATCCCTACTGATTCGAGGCGGAACCTCCTCGGTCGGCATGGCAACGGCAGTCCTGGCGAAGCGGTGGGGACTCACAGTTCTCGCAACCACCCGAGACGAGCGCAAGGCGGCGTCACTGACCGCGATCGGAGTTGACCACGTTGTTGTCGACGACGGTGCTGTGGCCGGACAGGTGCGAGACATTCTCCCGGGCGGTGTTGATCTGGCCCTCGAATTGGTCGGAACACCAACACTTCCCGACACGTTGCGCGCCACTCGCGTTCACGGCACCGTGTGTTTCACGGGCATGCTGTCCAACGAGTGGACAGTCAAGGACTTCTATCCGATCGACTACATTCCACGCGGAGTGCGATTGACCTCGTACGGCGGGGATGCGTCCGACCTGCCTGCCGACGTCCTGCAAGATTTCCTCTCCGCTGTGGCGTCCGGCGAGGCGGTGGTACCGATCGACGAGGTGTTCGCGTTCGAGGACATCGCGCGAGCACATGCCAAGATGGAGGCCGGTACGGCTCGTGGCAAATTGGTAGTGATGCTCTGACCTGGCTCCTCACACCTGGTTTCACACCACGAATCGATAGCCCATTCCCGCCTCGGTGATCAGATGCTTGGGGTTGGCCGGGTCGTCCTCGAGTTTGCGACGAAGCTGAGCAAGGTAGACACGCAGATAGTGGGTCTCGGTGTCATACGCCGGCCCCCACACCTCCCGAAGCAATTCCTTCTGCCCGACCAGCTTTCCGCGGTTGCGCACAAGCATTTCGAGCATGCCCCACTCGGTCGGCGTCAAGTGCACCTGTTCACCGCGCCGACTCACCGTTTTGGCAGCCAAGTCGACCGTGAACGACGCGGTCTCGACCGACGGTTCCGAGGTATCGGCCGCGGAGGTTCCCCGCCTCGCCGCAGCTCGCACGCGGGCCAGAAACTCGTCCATCCCGAAAGGCTTGGTGACGTAATCGTCGGCGCCCGCATCGAGCGCCTCGACCTTGTCCGCGGAGTCCGTGCGCGCCGACAGAACGATGACCGGCGCCGTGCACCAGCCACGCAGGCCCGCAAGTACTTCGGTGCCATCCATGTCCGGCAGTCCCAGATCGAGCACCACGACGTCCGGTGGACGCTCGGCAGCAGCCCGCAACGCGCCGGCACCCGTCGACGCCGTCACCACCTCGTACCCGCGCACCGAAAGATTGATACGCAGAGCCCGCAGAATCTGCGGTTCGTCGTCCACTACCAGGATTCGACTCATGATCCATTCCCATTCGTACCGGCCGCAGCCAATTCCACGATCATCGTCAATCCCCCACCGGGTGTGTCTGTGGCGCTGACCGTTCCGCCCATGGCGTCGACAAACCCGCGCACCACGGAAAGCCCGAGGCCCACTCCACCGGTGTTGTCACGATCGCCCATCCGTTGGAACGGTTGGAACATCGTTTCGGCCTCACCTCTCGGAACACCCGGGCCGGTGTCGGCGACACTGATCACCACACGATCACCGAGTTGCGCCGCCCCGACTCGCACCGGGGTTTCTCCCCCGTAGCGCAGAGCGTTGTCGACGATGTTCGCGATCACCCGCTCGAGCAGTCCTTGATCTGCTTGTACTGCAACGGTACCCACGTCGACGACTACGCTGCGAGCTCGCGAATCCGAGCGTCCGCCGATGCCGAGGCCCAGCAACGCGCGGTGAACCACCTCGTCCAGATACACCGGCCGCAGCGCGGGTTTCACCACGCCGGCGGCAAGGCGGGACGAGTCGAGCAAGTTCCCGACCAGTGCCGTCAACTGATCCGCCGACTCCTCGATGGTTGCCAACAATTCAGCGGTGTCTTCGGGCGAGAACTCGATGTCGTCGCTGCGCAGACTCGACACCGCAGCCTTCACTCCGGCGAGAGGCGTTCGCAGGTCATGACTTACCGCTGACAGCAGGGCTCGACGCAGTTGATCAGCCTCGGTGAGCGCAGCAGCCTTGCTCGCCTCGACGGTCAGTTTCTCCTGGCGGATCATTCCGACGGCTTGGTGAGCCACCACCGTCAGCACTCGTCGATCCCGCGCACTCAGGTCGGGTCCAGCCAACAACAGCGCGTATTCCCCGTCGTTGACCTCACAGACCGTATCCGCTTCGTCGTCCGTGGTCGGAGGCTGCGTTCCCACGGCGGCAATGACGCCGTCGTCGTGATGGATGACGGAAACCCCTCGCTGGCGATAGATTTCGAGTGCCTTCGCCAGAAGTGTCGACAGGTCTGCTCCGCGGAGAACTGATCCGGCGAACAAGGTGAGCAGTTCGGCTTCCTCGGAGGCGCGCTTCGCCTCTCGGGCGCGCTTTGCTGCGGCATCGACCAGAACGGCAACTGCCACAGCCACGATCAACAGCACGACAGTGGTGATGAAGTTGTCAGGTTCGGCGATGGTGAAGCTGTACCGCGGATCGGTGAAGAAGTAGTTGAGCAGCAGTCCCGAAATCAGTGCCGACAGTATCGCCGGGCCGACGCCGCCGAGGAGGGCAACCAGAACGACCACGACGAAGAACAATGCGTTCTCCCCGTTGACCCCGGAAATTCGGTCGACCAGACCCATGATCGCCGCCGCGAGCGAAGGTACGACGATCGCCGCAATCCACGACAGGACTCGGCGCTCCGAGCGCCCCAGCACCGAAATGCGTCGCCGCGTAGTTGCTTCCTCATGCGTGACCATGTGAACGTCGATACCACCGGACTGCTGAACCACCGCGGCGCCGATCCCCTCGTCGAGGATTCGGGCCAGGCGAGAACGCCGCGACGTTCCCAACACCAACTGTGTGGCGTTCTCCTCCCGGGCGAACTCGAGAAGCGTCGACGGTACGTCGTCACCGACAACGGTGTGCAGCGTCGCGCCGACCCCGACGGCCAACGCACGCACCTTGCCCATCTCCGGGGCCGAGACCCCGGTGAGTCCGTCACCGCGCACGACGTGGACCACCATCAGCTCGGCGCTCGACTTCGACGCGATTCGAGATGCGCGTCGTACCAGGGTTTCCGACTCCGGTCCCCCGGTCACGGCAACGACGACGCGCTCGCGCGCCTCCCAGGTGTCGGTGATCTTGTTCTCGGCGCGGTATTTCGCCAGTGCGGCGTCCACCTGATCGGCCACCCACAGCAGAGCCAGTTCGCGTAGCGCCGTGAGGTTTCCGCGCCTGAAGTAGTTACCCAATGCCGCATCGACGCGTTCCGGTGAATACACGTTGCCGTGAGAAAGTCTGCGGCGCAGCGCTTCCGGGGTGATGTCGACCAGCTCGACCTGCGCCGCACTACGCACTATCGCGTCCGGAACCGTCTCCTGCTGAACCACGCCGGTGATGTGCGCGACAACGTCGTTGAGGCTTTCGAGGTGTTGCACGTTGACCGTGGACAGGACGTCGATTCCGGCGTCGAGCAGTTCCTGTACGTCCTGCCAGCGCTTGTGATTCTTGCTCCCCGGCGTGTTGGTGTGTGCCAACTCGTCCACCAGGACAAGGGCCGGCCGCCGAGCCAACACGGCCTCGACGTCCAGTTCCGGCATCCGTGTTCCGCGATAGTCCACCAGCTTCGGCGCAATGATCTCGAGGTCACCGATCTGCGCCGCGGTGCGGGCGCGGCCGTGTGTCTCCACGACGGCCGCGACCACGTCACAGCCACGATCTCGACGCCGATGAGCCTCACCGAGCATCGCGAAGGTCTTTCCGACGCCAGGGGCAGCGCCGAGGTAGATACGCAATTCACCGCGTTTGCGTGCCCTACCGAAAGATTGACCGACCTTCTCCGAAGAACTCACGTGACAATCATCCACCAGTCGTCGGCGCAGCACACGTAGGTGCCGTCAATCCGAGTGCCAGGTTCAACTCCAGGACGTTGACTCGCTCGGCTCCGAGAAATCCGAGTTGCCTACCGTCGGTGTGCTCGGCCACCAACTCTCGCACCTGATCTTCCGAGATGCCGTTGTTCGCCGCCACCCTCGCGACCTGCAGTTCGGCGTACGCCGGACTGATGTGGGGATCGATACCTGAGCCCGAGCCGGTGACTGCGTCGACGGGAACCGATGCCGGGTCGACGCCCTCACGTGCCGCGATGGCCGCCCGACGCTCGATGATGAATCCGGCCAGAACTTCGCTGCTCGGCCCCTGGTTGGACGGCAGTGCCGCGGCGGGATCACCGGTGGCGAACGGATCCTCGTCCGAAACCGATCCGACGACACGATTGTGGAAGAACGGGTCCTGCAGCCCTTCGGCAACCTGCGGATCGACACCCACCCAGGCACTGCCGACCACACAACCGGAGGCGTCGGTGACCGGTGAGCCTTCGGCCGATCCCGAACTGATTCGGCTGACACCCCACACGGCGGCAGGATAGATCACACCGAGAACGACGGTGAGCGCGAGCAATACGAGCAGACCCGCCCACACCTGTTTGGCAAAACCGATAGTGAAACGCATGTCAGGTCACCCAATTCCAGGAATCAAACGTACGACGAGATCGATCAACCAGATACCGACGAACGGCGTGATCACACCGCCGAGACCGTAGACGAGCAGGTTACGTCCGAGCAACTGCGATGCCGTCGACGGTCGGTATCGAACACCTTTGAGTGCCAACGGAATCAACCCGATGATCACCAAGGCGTTGAAGATCACGGCCGAGACGATCGCCGATTCGGGGGTGGCGAGACGCATGATGTTCAACGCGTCCAGCTGCGGGTAGATGCCGCTGAACAAGGCCGGCAGGATTGCGAAATACTTCGCCAGGTCGTTCGCCAACGAGAATGTGGTCAACGCGCCGCGGGTGATCAGCAATTGCTTGCCGATTTCCACCACCTCGATCAGCTTGGTGGGATCGGAATCGAGATCGACCATGTTCCCGGCCTCTTTGGCTGCCGAGGTTCCCGTGTTCATCGCGACACCGACATCCGCCTGGGCAAGGGCGGGAGCATCATTGGTCCCGTCACCGGTCATCGCGACGAGACGTCCGCCTTCCTGCTCCTTCCGGATCAGGGCCAGTTTGTCTTCCGGGGTGGCTTCCGCCATGAAGTCGTCGACGCCCGCCTTGTCGGCAATCGCCTTCGCAGTCAACGGATTGTCGCCGGTGATCATGATCGTGCGAATACCCATCGCCCGGAGTTCGGCGAATCTGTCAGCCATTCCCGGCTTGACGACGTCGGACAACGCGATCACGCCGAGTATCGAAGTGCTCTCACCGTTCTTGACGGCAACTACCAGTGGTGTTCCGCCGGCTTGCGCGATGTCGTTCACGGTGTCGGTCACCGCGGTCTCTGCGTGTCCACCGCCACTGACGACCCAGTTCATCACCGCATCTGCTGCACCCTTTCGGATGTGGCGTCCCGAGTGGTCGAGTCCGCTCATCCGCGTTTGTGCCGTGAAGGGAACGAACTCGGCGCGTTCCTCGTCCAGCGTCGGCTCGGCAGCGAGACCGAACTCCGCTGCGCACAACTCGACGATGCTCCGTCCCTCGGGAGTTCCGTCGGCCAGGCTCGACAAGCGTGCTGCCGCAGCGAGGTCGTCGGCGGTTACACCTGGCGCCGGATGGAGCGCGGTCGCCCGACGGTTACCGAAGGTGATGGTTCCGGTCTTGTCCATCAGCAGGGTGTCGATGTCGCCCGCAGCTTCCACGGCACGCCCCGACATCGCGAGAACGTTGCGCTGGACGAGCCGGTCCATCCCCGCGATACCGATCGCCGAGAGCAGCGCTCCGATGGTCGTCGGGATCAGGCAGACGAGAAGTGCGATCAGCTTGATCGGATCCTGTTCGTGCCCTGCGTACAAGCCCATCGGGCCGATGGCAACGACGGCGAGGAGGAAGATGACGGTCAACGACGCGAGCAGGATGTTGAGCGCAATCTCGTTGGGTGTCTTCTGACGCGAAGCACCCTCGACGAGCGCGATCATCCGGTCCACGAACGAACTGCCCGGTGCCGCGGTGATCTCCACGACGATGCGGTCGGAGAGAACCGTCGTACCACCGGTGACGGCGCAGCGGTCGCCACCGGATTCACGGACCACCGGTGCCGATTCACCGGTGATCGCCGATTCGTCCACGGAGGCAATACCTTCGACCACGTCGCCGTCGCCGGGGATGACCTCACCCGCAACCACGATCACCCGGTCCCCGACCACCAGTTCGGTGCCGGACACCGATTCGATCGCACCGCTCATGGTGATCCGATGTGCGGTGGTGTCCTGCTTGACCTTTCGCAGGCTTGCCGCCTGGGCCTTGCCTCGCCCTTCGGCCACGGATTCGGCGAGGTTCGCGAAGATCACCGTGAACCAGAGCCACAGGGTGATCACCCAGGAGAACACCGAGGGATCGGCGATCGCCATGACGGTGGTGATGACGGAACCGACGAACACCACGAACATGACCGGGTTACGCGCCAAGTGGCGTGGGTCGAGTTTGCGTACGGCCCCCGGCAACGCGGTGATCATCTGCCGCGGGTTGAATACGCCTGCGTGTACTTGACGGGACTGCCCTGGATCAACCTTGTCGGCAGCGTCTTGCGCTACCACGGGTTTCTCACTGATACGCACGGTCATTGAAGAGCCTCCGCTAGCGGGCCCAGCGCGAGGGCCGGGAAGAATGTAAGTGCAGCAACAAGAACGACGGTGCCGGTCAACAAGCCGGTGAACATCGGACCGGATGTGGGGAGGGTGCCCGCCGTCGGCGCCACCTTCTTCTGCGAGGCCAGGGCGCCGGCCAGAGCGAGAACGAAGATGATGGGCAGGAATCGGCCCAGAAGCATGCAGATTCCGAGGGACGACTGGAACCAGTCGCTGGTGACAGTCAGACCGCCGAACGCGCTGCCGTTGTTGTTCGAGGCGGAAGCGAAGGCGTAGAGCACCTCACTGAACCCGTGGATCGATCCCGGCGTGCCCGGATCTCCCCCGTTGCCTTGATAACCGGTGGTCGATCCGAGGATCACGGTGATGGCGGTACCGATCAGGACAAGTGCGGGCATGACCAGAATCGACAGTGCTGCAAGGGTGATCTCGCGTCGACCCAACTTCTTGCCGAGGTATTCGGGGGTGCGACCGACCAACAGTCCGCCGACGAACACCGCGATCAGTGCGAGCACAAGAATCCCGTAGAGGCCGGTTCCGACTCCACCCGGCGCGATTTCGCCGAGCAACATGTTGAGCAGGACCGCGCCGCCGCCGAGGGGCGACATGCTGTCGTGGGCAGAGTTCACCGCACCCGTCGACGTTCCCGTGGTCGCCACCGCGAACAATGCCGACCCGGGGATTCCGAAGCGAACTTCCTTGCCTTCCATCATCGAACCAGCTGCTGTGGCGGCAACACCGCGTGCGCCGGATTCGGCAGCGAGCGTCACCGCGAGCAGTCCGCTCCACAGGATTCCCATCACTGCCAGCAGGGTGAGGCCTTGCCTACGATCCCCGACGAGAGTTCCGAATGTCCGAGTGAGGCAGACCGGAATCAACAGGATCGCCAGGATCTCGACGATATTGCTCAGCGGGGTGGGGTTCTCGAACGGGTGCGCCGAGTTGGCAGCCAAGATCCCGCCACCGTTGGTGCCGAGTTCCTTGATCGCTTCCTGGGACGCGACGGGAGCTAGTGCATTGGTCACCGCATTGCCGTCGAGGCCGGTGGAGGCGAAACCGCTGTGGAACGACTGGATCACTCCCTGGCTCAACAGGATCAGGGCGATCACGACGGAGAACGGGAGAAGGATGCGCAGGGAGCCACGCGTGAGATCGACCCAGAAGTTGCCGATCTCACCGCCCCTGGCCACTCGAATGAAACCACGTACCAAGGCGATGGCCACTGCCATGCCGACTGCGGCCGAGACGAAGTTCTGCACCGCCAGACCGACGGGCTGAACGAAGTTGCTCATCGTCGTTTCCGGCGTGTACGACTGCCAGTTGGTGTTCGCCACAAAGGAAATCGCGGTGTTGAAGGCAACGGCGGGGCTGACGCCGGACAGTCCGTCATTCAGCGGCAGTACTCCCTGAATCCGTTGCAGGAAGTACAGGAACAATGCGCTCGCCAACGAGAATCCGAGAACGCTCGCGGCGTAGCCGTACCACGTCTGCTCGGCCCGCGAGTCGATCCGACCGACGCGGTAGATCACACTCTCGACCCGCAGATCTCGCGTCGACGAGTAAACACGTGCCATGTAGTCGCCCACCGGAACGTAGGCGATTGCCAGAACGACGAGGACAAAGGCGATCTGCAGGCCGGCTGCAAGAGCGGGCGACATCAGAACCTCTCAGGATCTACGAGTGCAACGAGCAGATAAATGACCAATGCCGCGGCGACGGCGATCAGAACCACGCTGACCACACCGGCAACCGTCATTTGGGAGCGCTCGCCTGTAGGGCGCGCAGTACCAGCGCGCACACGAGAAAACCGCCGAGAATCAGAGCAACGTAGGCCAGATCGGCCATGAGCTTCCCTCTTCGAAATCTTTTGCCGTGCTGCTGTGCATCGCAGCCATGACGCTCGGTCGCCCTCGACCGGATGCGCTCTCTCAGCTTCGACCTCCAGAGAGGCTGATTCCGCGTCTCTGACGATCCACTTACGCACTGACCTGGCGTCTTGACGCGATCTTGACGCGAAACCGAAGTTCGCTAATACTGAAACAAGTTACTGTTCGTTCGAACGAACAGTTTTGCGAAGGGAACCTGATGACTTCTCGAACCGACCACGATCTCGCCCCCGGTCTCGTCGACCAGGTTGCGAGTCTGGCCTCGGGTGCTACCTCGTCCGTCGCGGCCACCGAGGCAACGCTGAGCCGCATCGAGGCCACCCAGCCTCACCTCAACGCGTTCAAGATCGTGCGGCGCGAGAAGGCGCTGGAGGAAGCTGCCGAGGCCGACAGACGTCTCGCACTCGGCGAGCGCCTACCGCTTCTCGGCGTGCCGATCGCAGTGAAGGACGACGTCGACATCACCGGCGAACCCACCGCCTTCGGTTGCCCGGGCGATTTCCCGGCCAAGACCGAGGACTCGGAGATGATTCGACGCCTCCGCGACGCCGGCGCAGTGATCGTGGGTAAGACCAACAGCCCGGAACTGGGCCAGTGGCCGCTCACGAGCGGTTCGGCCTTCGGCTACACGCGCAATCCGTGGTCGCGTCACCACACTCCCGGCGGATCGTCGGGCGGCACCGCCGCGGCCGTCGCTGCCGGATTGGTCAGCGCCGGAATCGGTTCCGACGGAGCCGGTTCCATCCGGATTCCCGCGGCCTGGACCAACCTCGTCGGAATCAAACCGCAGCGCGGGCGCATCTCCACCTGGCCCGACGCCGAAGCGTTCTACGGCCTGACGGTCAACGGCCCGCTCGCTCGCACCATCGCCGATGCGGCACTGCTGCTCGACGTCGCTGCCGGCAACCACGACGGCGATCTCCACAAACCGGCACCGGTCACCGTCAGCGACGCAGTGGGACGCGACCCCGGAAAGCTGAAAATCGCTCTTTCCCTTCGTAATCCGTTCACCGCCACTCCCGTGAAGCTGGACCCGGAAGTGCGCCTGGCTGTTCATTCGATCGCCGACACGCTGCGCGGACTCGGACACCATGTCGTCGTCGACGATCCCGCCTACGGCCTGATCTTCGGCCTGAACTTTCTGCCCCGCTCACTCGTCGGGGTCCACGACTGGCTCGGACGCGTTCCCGATCCGACACTGGTCGACGCCCGAACGCGCGGAAATGCACACAGCGGCAAGCTACTTCGCGGCGCACCTCTGCGCGCGGCCCGTGCCGCCGAACCGCGGATGCGAAAGCGGATCGGAGCGATCTTCGACACCTACGACGTCGTCCTGGCACCCACGACGGCAACTCCACCGATCATGGCGACCGCGATCGACGGCATCGGTGGTTGGGACACCGACAAGGTCATGACCGGAGCCTGCCCGTACGCGTGGCCGTGGAACGTCCTCGGCTGGCCCTCGGTCAACGTACCCGCCGGATTCAGCAAGGCCGGCCTGCCCATCGGTGCGCAGTTGATGGGCAACGAAAACACCGAACCGCTGTTGGTCTCGCTCGCGTCACAATTGGAATCGGTCCTGCGTTGGGATCAGGTCCGCCCCGAGCCGTGGTGGTGATTCGATGAGTAACCGGGACGTTCGCGAGCGAATACTCGACGCCGTTCTGCACGTCGTCGGTACCGACGGCATCCCTGGTGTGAGCAACCGGCGCATCGCCGCGCAGGCCGGCGTCTCACTCGGATCGATCACGTATCACTTCGCCAGCCAGTCGGACATGCTTCGGGCTGCGCTGTCTCGTTTCGTGACCGACGAGACGACGCGCCTGCGCGCCTTGGCCGAGGAGTACCGCGACAAAGGTCTGAGCGTCGAGGACGCTGCGGCGATCGCCGAGAAGGTGACGCGAGACCTGTCGTTCTCCGCCGAGCGGATCGCACCGTTCGAGATGTACATCGCAGCCGGCCGGGACCACGAACTTCATGAGGTGGCGGTGGAATGCTTTGCCGCCTACGACGATCTGACCGTCACGATCCTGACGGCACTCGGCGTACCGGATCCGGAGTCGATTGCATCGACGCTTGTCGCCGTCATCACCGGACTCCAACTCCGACGCCTCGCTACGGGCGTCGACGAGCAGGACATCGGCGCGGCGATTCTCAGGGTCCTCCGGCCCCTGTGAGTGGTTAGGCAGTCCCTGGACTCCTTAACCGCTCACGGGGCCGGAGGCCCTAGAATCCCAGGCGTCCGAGCTGCTTCGGGTCCCGCTGCCAGTCCTTGGCGACCTTGACGTGCAACTCCAGGAAGATCCGCACCCCGAGCAGCTTCTCGATCTGCAGCCGAGCGCTGGTGCCGACTTCCCGCAGACGCGCTCCGCCCTTACCGATGACGATGCCCTTCTGACTGGGCCGCTCGACGTAGAGCAACGCATGGACGTCGAGCATCTCGCCCTGCTTCTCAGTGCGTCCTTCGCGCGGGATGACCTCCTCGATCACCACGGCCAAGGAGTGCGGCAATTCCTCACCGAGACCCTCGAGCGCAGCCTCACGGATGAGTTCGGCCATGAGCACCTCTTCGGGCTCGTCCGTCAGTTCGCCGTCCGGGTAGAAGGCGGGGCCCTCGTCCATCAGGCCGGCGAGGACGTCGACCAGGATCTCCACCTGTTCACCCGACTTCGCGGAGACCGGGACGACCTCGGATTCGGGGCCGAGCAGGGTGGACAGCGCGAGCAACTGCTTTCCGACGGCGTCGCGGCTGACCTTGTCGATCTTGGTGACGATGCCGACCAGCTTGGTCTTGGGCGCCATCTGACGGACCTGCTGCACGATCCAGCGGTCGCCGGGCCCGATGGCCTCGTCGGCGGGGATGCACAGGCAGATGACGTCGACCTCGGAGTAGGTGTCACGCACCAGGTCGTTGAGGCGCTGCCCGAGCAGCGTGCGCGGCTTGTGCAGTCCGGGGGTGTCCACCAGGATCAGCTGCGCATGCTCGCGATGAACGATGCCGCGAATCGTATGGCGCGTCGTCTGCGGGCGCGAGGACGTGATCGCGATCTTGCTGCCGACCAACGCGTTGGTCAGCGTGGACTTACCCGTGTTGGGTCGACCCACGAAACACACGAAGCCTGACCGGAATTCGTTCTTGCTCATAACTGCTCCTCGCTGAACACTCGCTCAGTCATCGGTGTCTTCTGTCTCTTCGTCTTCGGACCGCGGGATGCGCTGCACGAACACCGTGCTGATGCGTACTCGTCCTCGGCCCGTATTGGTTCCCTCGCCGCGCAGGATCAAACCGTCGTACTCCACTTCGGAACCGGGAAGTGGAACTCGGCCGAGTACGTATCCGATCAGCCCGCCGACGGTTTCGACCTCGTCGAGTTCGAGTTCGATATCGAACAATTCACCGAGGTCTTCGATGGGAAGCCGAGCGGATACGCGGAACATTCCGTCCCCGAGGTCCTCGATGGGCGGAGTCTCGTCCTCGTCGTACTCGTCGGCGATCTCACCGACGATCTCCTCGATGACGTCCTCGATCGTGACCAGCCCGGCGATTCCGCCGTACTCGTCGACGAGGATCGCCATGTGGTTGCGGTCGCGCTGCATCTCGGCCAGCAAGCTGTCGAGCGGCTTCGAGTCGGGAACGAACACCGCGGGCCGCATGACGTCGCAGACGTTGACGTTCCGGCCGCCGTCGGGCAGGTGGTAGGTCTGCTTGACCAGATCCTTGAGGTAGACGACTCCGAGCACGTCGTCGACGTTCTCCCCGATGACCGGCAAGCGAGAGTGACCACTGCGCACTGCCAACGACGTTGCCTGCCCGGCATTCTTGTCGTTCTCGATCCACACCATGTCGGTGCGGGGCACCATCACCTCGCGTGCCGACGTGTCTCCGAGTTCGAAGACCGACTGGATCATTCGGCGTTCTTCGTCGGCGACGACGCCGCGTTCCTGCGCCATGTCCACGAGTTCACGCAACTCGATTTCCGAAGCGAACGGACCGTTACGGAAGCCCTTACCCGGGGTCAATGCGTTACCCACGAGGATCAGGACGCGACTGATCGGCCCGAGCAGAACACCGATCCACAGCAGAGGCAACGACGCGGCCATCGCGATGGAGTACGCATGTTGGCGCCCAAGTGTTCTCGGTCCGACACCGATGACCACGTACGAGACGAGAACCATGATCACCGCGGTGACGGTCAGCGCCCAGCCCAGCGAGAGGATGTCGATCAGGCCGCCCACGAGTACGACGGTGGCCGTGATTTCGCACAGAATGCGAAGCAGGACCATCAGATTCACGTATCGCGGACGATCGGTCAGGATGCGTTGCACTCGCGCGGCACCGGCTCGCTCTTCCTTTGCCATCTCGTCGATGCGCGCCGACGAGATGGTGTTGAGCGCCGAGTCGACGGCCGCGAAGACACCACCGACCGGGACAAGAGCAATCGCCAGAACAAAGAGCGCTATGGCGCTACTCACTACAGAACCCCCGGATGACTGTTATCGGTCCACTCCGTCGACGAAACCGGTTTTGCCGAGCAGCTTCTGATCGCGTTCGGCCAGTGCTGCTTCGCGGTCGATACGGCGAAGGTCTTCGTACCACTCTTCGAGGAGGCTGTTCTGCAAGCCGAACATCTCCTTCTCCTCTTCCGGCTCCGCGTGGTCGTAGCCGAGGAGGTGCAACACACCGTGAACGGTCAGCAGTGCCAGTTCGTGAGCCAGTGAATGCCCGGCCTTGTCGGCCTGATCGGCAGCAAAAGACGGACACAACACGATGTCGCCGAGCATCGACGGTCCAGGCTCGGGGGAATCAGGACGTCCACCAGGCTCGAGTTCGTCCATCGGGAACGACATCACGTCGGTCGGGCCCGGCAGGTCCATCCAGCGAACATGCAGATCCGCCATCGTCGCGGAGTCGACGAGAACCATCGACAGCTCGGCCGCCGGATGGACATCCATCCGAGCGATCACGAAACGGGCAACGCTGATCAACTCCGGTTCGGAGATGTCCATGCCCGATTCGTTCGAGACCTCGATGCTCATGTGCGACGCTCTTTCCTGGGAAAAGTAGGGGTTGATGCGTCGATCAGCCTACCGTCGCGGTGAATGAGCATGTGCAGCGCGGCGCTGCGCCCGGTTTCCGACCGCCAACTCGCCGGACCGATCCGATTCGTGACGCTCGTAAGCGTCGACGATGTGGGAGACCAGCCGATGACGTACGACGTCGCTGCTGTCGAGAGTGGCGAAATGAATATCGTCGATCCCGGTGAGGATTTCGGACGCCGCACGCAGACCCGAACGGGCCCCGCCCGGCAGATCGACCTGGGTCACGTCCCCGGTGACCACGATCTTGGAACCGAACCCGAGGCGGGTCAGGAACATCTTCATCTGCTCGGCCGTGGTGTTCTGCGCTTCGTCCAAGATGATGAAGGCGTCGTTGAGCGTCCGTCCACGCATGTAGGCGAGCGGAGCGACCTCGATGACTCCGGCCTGCATCAACTTCGGGATCGCTTCGGGATCCATCATGTCGTGCAATGCGTCGTGCAGCGGGCGCAGGTACGGATCGATCTTCTCGTGCAGCGTGCCGGGCAGAAAGCCCAGTCGCTCGCCGGCCTCGACGGCCGGTCTGGTCAGGATGATCCGAGAGACCTGCTTGGCCTGCAACGCCTGAACGGCCTTGGCCATGGCGAGGTAGGTCTTGCCGGTACCGGCCGGGCCGACTCCGAACACGATGGTGTTCTCGTCGATGGCGTCGACATAGCGTTTCTGGTTGAGGGTCTTGGGCCGAATCGTCTTGCCCCGACGCGAAAGAATGTCAAGGGAGAGCACCTCGGCCGGAGACTCGCCGACCTCGTTGGTGAGCATGCCGATCGTTCGTCGAACAGCGTCCGGTGCGATGGGCTGCCCCCGACCGGCCAGCGACGCCAATTCACTGAACACACGTTCTGCCAGCGCAACGTCTGCAGCCGTCCCCGACAAGGAGATGGTTCCGCCACGTACATGAATGTCGGCACGAAGCTCACGTTCGATCGCGGTGAGATTCTCGTCCGTCGCCCCCAGGATTTGACGCACGGTCTCCGGCGCCAGATCCATACTCGAACGGACGGTGCGCTCTGCGGGCAGAGCGCGCTCGGTGATGGTGGTTACACGGTTCCCGTCGAGTTCACTGTGTTCACTCACGTGGTGAATATGGCCTGCTTTCTGGTCCGATCAGCCCACTCGACTCGTGAGCCTCGATACTTCGAAGTCTAGCGCCAGAGTCGGACACGGCCCACTTGTTAATCGTCGCGGCTCAATCCTCGCGGCGACCGGACGGCAGCGATTCTCGGATCCATTCCGACGCCTCGGTGACGATCTCGGCACTTCTGTCCGGACTGATACCCGCGATGACCAGGCACACGGCGGCAAAGGATTCGCCGGAGTCCGTGATGAGCCCACTGTTGGCCTGATCGAACAAAGTGATCGTGATCGCCTCGGTCATCGCTACCAGAGTCTCGGCCGGCAGGTATGTCGAGAAGGTTCCGTCACGCTGACCGCGCTCGACGACGCTGATACTCACGGCGCGCGCGGGCTCCATCAAATCGAGAATCCGCTGCTCCCCCAACTCTTTGCGAGCAAAGCTGAGCAGCATCCGGAATCGATCGCCGACCGGCCATGACAGCAATGCCAGTACGGCGGTCGCCAGATCCGGGCGCTCGGGCGGCTCACCGGCTTGGCTCAGCGCAGCAACGAGATCGGTCGACGCCTCGTCCACGATGCCGTTGATCAGCGCCTCACGGCTGTCGAAATGCGCGTACACGGTTCGCCTGACCACACCAGCGGCCTTCGCGACGTCGTCCATGCTCGCATCCGGGTCAGCAGCGAACGCCGTGATCGCCGCCTCGATGATGCGAGTGCGATTCGCCGCGGCCTGACTACGACGCTGCCGTCCGCCCGATTCGGCAGTTCCCGAAACGACTGTGCCCGAGTGCGTCAACGCGCGTTCCACCTCTTTCGACTGCCCAACTGTGATCTAGGTCAATCATACTTGCACATCGGTGTGCAAGTTATTAACTTACACATCAGTGTGCAAATAGATCGAGGAGTCTCTTCGATCATCAGGAACGGAGTCGCGTCATGACGACACTCATCAGCAAACCTGTCTCGGAGATGGACCAGCCGTACTCACGGCGATGGGCCGCGCTCGGGGTGTTGTGCCTGAGTCTGCTGATCGTCGTGATGGCGAATACCGCGCTGATCGTCGCGGCACCGGACATGACCAGAGACCTCGGCCTCACCAGCACACAACTTCAATGGGTCATCGACGGTTACACCGTTCCCTACGCCGCACTGATGCTGCTGTTCGGCGTGATCGGTGACAAGCACAGCCGCCGCGGAGCACTTCTCGCCGGACTCGCAGTGTTCGCCGGCGGCGCCGTCTTCGGCAGTATCGCGGACACCACCAACGCCGTCATCGCGGCACGAATGATCATGGGCGTCGGCGCCGCGATCATCATGCCCGCGACACTTTCGCTTCTGGTCGCCACCTTTCCCAAAGCGGAGCGATCCCGCGCCATCGCGGCGTGGGCGGCGACGTCGGGCTTGGCGATCGCACTCGGCCCGCTGTTGGCCGGATGGATTCTCGACAGCCATTCCTGGAGCATCACTTTCCTGATCAACGTCCCGATCGCCGCAGTCGCTGCCGTCGCCGCCGTAATCCTGGTACCGCCGAGCAAGGCGGAGCACCTGGGCCGGATCGACTGGATCGGCGGCGCACTCTCGGTGGTCACCATCGGCTCGCTCGTGTACTCGATCATCAACGGATTCCACTTCGGGTGGACCGGCGGACCCGTCGGCGGCGCCGCACTCGCTGCGATCGGCCTCGTCTCGTTCGTCGTCTGGGAACTGCGTCACCCGCAACCACTGCTCGACGTCCGTAAGCTCGGCCAGCGCATGGTCGGCGGCGCGACGCTCGCCGTACTTCTGCTGTTCCTGGCCGCGTTCGGTGCCATCTACTTCATCTCACAGCAGTTCCAGTTCATCCTCGGCTACGGCGCACTCGAAACCGGTGTTCGTCTGCTGCCCTTGGCAATTGCCGTTTCGATCGGCGCCGTGGTCAGTGGCCGGATCACTCCGCTGATCGGCGTCCGGGCATCCATCGTCGGCGGCATGGTCGTCGCCGCGGTCGGTGTTCTGATTCTCACGCAGGTAGACGGCGATTCGGGCTACTGGATGTTCGCCGTCCCACTGATCCTGCTCGGCCTGGGCATCGGCTTGAGTGAACCGCCGGCCACCGACGCCATCATGGACAACTTCTCCGAGGACGATCTCGGCGCCGCCGGTGGCCTCAACGACACCGCCATCGAACTGGGCGGCTCGCTGGGAATCGCGATCCTGGGCTCCATCCTCGCTGCGAGCTACAAGGATTCGATCGCAGGCTTCATAGGCGGCATGCAGGTTCCGCAGTTGACGGGTGAGCTGGCGCAACAGGCCGCGTACGCGATGGAGGTGTCGGGAGAATCCGTCGGCGGCGCTTCGTTGGTCGCCGAAGAGATGGCAGCCAATCCCTTGGCGGCAGCTCAGGCAGGGCCGTTGCTCGATGCGGCCGGCAGTGCGTACGCCGACGCGATTTCGGCGGCCAGTTGGGCGGGCGGTCTTGCACTGTTCGTGGGGGCAGTTGTCGTGGCGTTCATCCTGCCGGGCAAGAAGGCCCCGGTGCAGCAAGGCCCTGTGTCAGTCTGACGTGCCCGGCGCGAGCGGGTCTTCGGCGAGAACCAACTCGCGGGAGACCCGCCATGACTCGGTCGAGGGTGAGAGAAATGCGTCGTGTCCTTCGCCCTCGATCACACGCAGTGCCACGGGATCACCAGCCGCTTCCGCGGCTTTCGCGTATCGGGAGCTCACCTTGGCCGGCACCTGCAGATCCAACGCACCCGTGACGCAGACAACGGGGACGCCGATCGGCAGTCGATGCTGTGGCGAAGCACCGCGATACAGATCCGGGTCCGCGTCGAACGGAACGCCGAACAGATCCTCGATGAAACTGATCCGTCGTCCACGCTCGCCTGCCGACGCCAGATCGAGTGCGGCAGCCTGGGCGATGACCCGTTCAGGTCTGGTGAACGTGTCCTTCTCCCCCGCCAGCCACACTGCAAGATGTCCGCCGGCCGAATGCCCGAGCAGGCGAGTCTGATTCAGATCCAATTCGGCCGAGGACTTCGCGGCCACCAGTCCGGGGATCTCGTCGTACGCCGTTTTCACGTCGGCGGACATCTCCGGCCAACCACCGCCCGCTCCGAGGCGGCGGTATTCGATGTTCCACACCGCGACACCGTGCCGCGCGAGTTCGACGGCAAATGCGGTGCCCAGAGTCAATCCGTACTGCCCGCTCCAGAAACCGCCGTGGATCTGCATGACGATCGGGATCGGGCCGTCAGCGACTCCGTCGGGAACGTAGAGATGCCCGAACTGCTGCTCGTGTCGGCCGTACGGAATCTTGAATCGAGGCACCGAGGAAATCTATCTCAGGCGAGGGCGCTGCCTGCGGCCCAGTCTGCCCACGAGAGGGTCCAGTCGCCGTTCTGCCACACCTCCAGCGGAGCGCCGCCGGTGTTCTTGATCTCGACGACATCTCCCGGCTGCGAGAAATCGAAGAACCATTTGGCGTTGGCCGCACTCAGATTGAGGCAACCGTGCGAGGTGTCGGTGTTTCCCTGCGCCCAGACGGTGCTCTCCAACTCGTGAAGATAGATACCGTCCGTGCTGATGCGGGTGGCCCAGTTGATGGATTCCTTGTAGCCCAGGCGCGAATTGATCGGCAGACCGTAGGTCGACGAATCCATGATGACGGGATTGGCCTTGTCCATCACGGTGTACGTCCCGGGCTGGGTCCAGAAGGAGAGCGTCGTGCCGCCGATCGTTTCGGTGCCGCCCATTCCCATCGAGGTCGGCATTTCCTTGATCACCTGACCGTTTTCGTACACGGTCACCATCTTGGTGTTGTCGTCGGCGACAGAGACGTGGGAATCGCCGATCTTGAACGACACAGTGTCGTCCTGCTGGCCGTACAGTCCGTTGCCGAGCTGCTTGCCGTAGATGTTCGCGTTCACCGAGACCGTCGTGCCTGGTGCGTAGTAGTTCTGCGGTCGCCAGTGAACATTCTGACCGTCGACCCAGTACCACGATCCCTGTACGGGCGGATTGGTGGTGACCAGCAGAGACTTCTCGGCCGCGGCCTTGTCACCGATCAACTCGTCGAAATGTACGGCGACGACGGCGCCGACACCGTACGTGCCACCGTCCGAAATCGAGGCGCCACCGGTGGTGTTGATGTACGCGCGGGTCTGATTACTCGGCGCGACGGTGGTCAGCGTCGTGTTCTTGGTCGTGGCAACACCATTCGCGTCGACGGCGTCGACGACCAACTTGTAGGTCTTGCCGTACCCGAGTGGCTCGCTCGGCTTCCAGGACGTCTTGTCCGGCGTCGTGATACCGGCGACTTCCTTACCTTCGGGATTGGTCAGCGCGACGGTCGTCAGTGTTCCTTTCGCGACCTGGACCTCGATGGGGTCGAGTGGACTCACCGGGGTTCCGCCGTCCGCCGGCGTGACGGTGACGAGAGCCTCGCTGGTCGGTGTAGTGGTGACGGCACCGCTGGAGGAACCCGGGTTGTCTCCCGTGGAGACTGTGCACCCCGCGACGAGCATCATCGCCGCCACGGCACACACCGCTCCAACGATTCGCATATGCGCACGTGACAACATCTGGCCTCCTGAAATCCCCGAACCAACTCACGCCGAAGGCGACCCCCGACGTCCTTACGATAGTGCGCAAATCTGACACTTCGCTGAGCGCCGGATCCGATTCAGCCCGGGATCACAGCAAGATCAGTGCAGTGGCCGTGGTCCCCAGCGATCGGTCAGCACTCCGATCGCGCCCAGAGCAACAGCCCCCGCGGTCGACGTGCGCAGGACCGTCGGGCCGAGAAGCACCGGAGTGGCCCCGGCCTCCGACAACGCACTGATCTCCGAATCGTCCAGCCCACCTTCGGGACCGACAACCAGAAATACCTCGTCCGCGCTCGCCAGCGGCAAATCGGCCAACGGCGTCGTCGCCGATTCGTGAAGCACCGCAACCACAGCGCCGCGGGTAACGGCGTCGCGAACCAACGCGATCACCGCCGGCGTCTTGTGCAGTTCCGCAATCTCCGGAACGAACGCGCGTCTGGACTGCTTTGCCGCAGACACCGCCGCACTTCGCCAGCGAGCGACGCCCTTGGCGAGCTTCGGGCCCTCCCATTTGGCGACACAACGCAGGGACTGCCACGGAATCACGGCGTCGATCCCCGCCTCGGTAGCAAGTTCGACAGCCAACTCGGAGCGCTCGGCCTTGGGAAGTGCCTGAACCAGGGTCACCAACGGCTTGGGCTGCTCGAGAACCTGAACGTCACTGACCAACAGCTCCAGGCGATCCTTGCCGACACTCGTCACCTCGGCGTCGGCTACCCGGCCACGACCGTCGGCCAACACCAATCGCTCGCCGACGCCGATCCGGCGGACAGTGGCCGCGTGGCGACCCTCCTGCCCGTCCAGAACTGCGATTTCACCGACGCCGGGAACCGGGTCGAGAAAGAAGACCGTTGCGGCCACCGTCAGCGGCCGCTGAATGCTTCGCGAAGACGCGAGAACAGTCCACCGCTGTTCTGCGAGGCCGTCGAGACAACCTCGGCCTCGTCACGATCGCGGAGCAGCTTGAATTCCTTGAGCAGCTTGGACTGCTTGTGATCGAGACGGCTCGGGATGACCACCTCGAGGTGAGCGTGCACGTCGCCGCGCACTCCCGACCGCAGTTTCGGCATGCCATGACCGCGAAGAACAGCAACGTGTCCGGGCTGGGTGCCTGGCTCGATGGTGATTTCCTTGGGGCCGTCGATGATGGTGTCGACGGTGACAGTGGTACCGAGTGCAGCGTCGACCATGGGAACGCGGATGGTGCAGTGCAGGTCTTCACCGTCTCGAACGAAGACGTCGTGCTGCTGCTCGACGATCTCGACGTAGAGGTCGCCGGGGTGTCCGCCGCCGGGGCCGACTTCACCCTGCGCGGTCAAACGGATGCGCATGCCACCGGCGACGCCCGCCGGGACCTTCACCGTGATGTCGCGCTTGGCCCGAACTCGGCCGTCGCCGCCACACTTGTGGCAGGGATCCGGGATGGTCTCACCGGCACCGCGGCACGTCGGGCAGGGACGCGAAGTCATGACCTGGCCGAGGAACGAGCGCTGGATGGACTGAACTTCGCCGGCACCGTTGCAGGTCTCACAGCGGACAGGCTTGGAGTCGCCGTTGGTTCCCGCGCCGGTGCAGCTGTCGCACAGAATGGCCGTCTCGACGGTCACGTGCTTGCTGACTCCCGTCGCACATTCTGCGAGGGTCAGCTTGGTGCGAAGCAACGAGTCGGCTCCGGGCTGAACACGACCGCGCGGGCCACGACCTGCACCGCCACCGCCGCCGAAGAATGCTTCGAAGACGTCGCCGAGGCCACCGCCACCGAATCCGCCGCCGAAGCCACCACCGCCGCCGCCACCGGACTCGAGTGGGTCTCCGCCGAGATCGACGATGCGACGCTTCTCCGGGTCGGTCAGGACCTCGTAGGCCGTCGAGATCTCCTTGAACTTGGCCTGCGCCGCCTCGTCGGGGTTGACGTCCGGGTGCAGTTCGCGTGCCAGCTTGCGGTAAGCGCGCTTGAGCTCCTGGTCTGTCGCGTTCTTGTCGACGCCGAGCAATCCGTAGTAATCCCGTGCCACGTTGAGTCTCTCGTCCTTCTCTTACTTCTAGGTTTTCCTCAGTCCTCGCGAGGAGGCGTGCCGACGAATGTCGACGTCCGTCATCGCTCGGAGAGAACTTCGCCGATGTATCTGGCAACGGCGGCAACCGATGCAATTGTTCCCGGATAGTCCATCCGAGTGGGTCCGAGCACACCGACACCACCGAAAACGGTACCGGCCGCGCCGTAGCCAGTCGAAATCACGGAGGTTCCGCGCATCTGTTCGACCTGCGTCTCTTCACCGATCTGAACGGTGACCGTGCCGGAATTCTGCGTCGCAGCGAGCAGTTTGAGGACCACTACCTGCTCTTCCAGTGCTTCGAGCACTGCGCGCAGTGAACCGGGGAAGCCGGCCAGACCGGAGAAATCGGCGGCGTTGCGCGTGAGGTTGGAGGTCCCGCCCAGGACGAGGCGATCTTCCGGATGTTCGACCAGGGTCTCGACGAGAACCGTTGCCGACCGGATCACGGCGTCGCGTAGGTCGGCCGGTGACTCGTCGGCCAGTTCCGCGACGGCAATCGACGCGGCGGCCAGGCGCTTGCCTTCCAGGGCACCGCCGAGAAGCGTGCGCAACCGGGAAAGGTCTTCGTCTTCGAGGACGTCACCGAGCTCGACGATTCGCTGATCGACGCGGCCGGAATCGGTGATGAGAACGAGGAGCAGACGCGCGGGCGTCAGCGCGACCACCTCGAGGTGCCGAACCGACGACGCGGACAACGACGGGTACTGGACGACGGCGACCTGACGGGTCAGTTGCGCCAGCAGTCTCACACCGCGACGCAGAACGTCGTCGAGGTCGACCCCCGACTCCAAGAACTCCAGGATCGCTCGACGCTCCGGCCCGGACATGGGCTTGACGTCGGCGATGCGATCGACGAATTCGCGGTATCCCTTGTCGGTGGGGACGCGCCCGGAACTGGTGTGAGGTTGGGCGATGTAGCCCTCGGCCTCGAGGAATGCCATGTCGTTGCGCACCGTGGCGCTCGACACTCCGAGGTTGTGACGCTCGACCAGGGCCTTGGATCCCACCGGGTCCTGGGTGGAGACGTAATCGGCCACGATTGCACGTAAGACCTCGAAACGCCTGTCGTCGGTACTCGACATCGTTGCCACCTCCGTTTCCTGAACAGAACGAACACCGACATTTACACATCGGTTCCCACTGGCAGTCTAATCGCCCGAGCGCCAGAGACGGCTGTTGCCCTTACTGTGGAGTGAGATCGGCGAAAGGTCGATCGCACAACCATGGACAAGGCGGCACATGATCTTCAAAGGCGTGATGGACGGCAAACCGTATCCCGATCACGGACTGTCTCTACGCGACTGGTCGAAGTTCCCTCCACGTCAGGTTCGACTCGACGAGATCGTGACCACCACGAAGGTCCTCGAACTCGATCGCCTGCTGTCGGAGGACTCGACCTTCTACGGCGATCTGTTCCCTCACGCAGTGCAGTGGCGCGGCACTCTCTACCTCGAAGACGGCCTGCACCGAGCGGTTCGTTCGGCCCTGCGAAACCGCGTCGTGCTGCACGCGCGTGTCTTCGACTTCGACGCGATGCCCGGTGTCATCGAGGGCGTCCGCTGACGCTCACGCGGCTCAGGCGCCGAGACTCAACCGACGAACGCGAGCAATGCGGGATTCGTCTGCCCCGGCCAGGTTCCGGTGAGCGTCGCCGAGCCTGACACTCGGTCTGCGTCGATCACTCTCACCACGGTCAATTCCAGATCTCCCGCGCTGACGATCGTGTCGGTGCCGACTGTCGAGCAGGTCACGGATTCGACTGTCGGTACCGATGCGCCGGCCGTACCGCTGCCTACTACGTGAGCCGTCACCGGGATGTGATCGGCGGTGTCCGCGAAAACCAGATCGACTCCGGCCCCACCGGTCAGAATCGCGGTTGCCACCGCGCTCACGTAGACCGGATCGCAGCACGCGTCGTACACCCACCGCTCGCCGAGTACCGAATGATCCATGGTCGCGATCAGCGCATTCTCCGCCCCGTCCAGCGGAGCGCCACGATACGTGAGCGGGACCTGAAGAAATCGTCCGTCGGCCGAGCGCATCAGGTGCGTCTCGATTCCGACCTCACCGTCCGGGTCGTCGAAACGATAGGCGTCGACGCGTTCGAGCGACGAACAGTCGACCGACCCGATCCATGGCTGCTTGGGCACCCACGCTCGGAGCAGGTCGTTCTTGGACGGATTCAACTGCGCACGATGAATGATGGCCACCGCGGTAACGCTACGCGGCGAAGGATGGAGGCGCGTCAGGTCAGGATCGTGCGGATCACCGCATCGGCAAGTAGACGACCACGATCGGTGAGAACCACGTGATCGTTCTCGATCACGGCCAACCCGTCGACTACCACCTGTTCGGCCGAAAGTCGTTCGGATGCAGACAGTTCCGACAACGGAAGTCCCGTACGCAACCGTGCGGTCAACATGACGCGCTCCATGTGTTCGTCCTCGGGGGTCAGTTCTTCACTGCCGCCGACGGGAAGTTCACCGAGGGCCAACTGTTCCGCGTACCGCGCCGGGTGCTTGACGTTCCACCACCGCACTCCGCCGACGTGACTGTGCGCGCCCGGACCTGCGCCCCACCAGTCACCGCCGTCCCAGTAGCCGAGGTTGTGACGGCAGCGGGTGTCACCGGAGTCCGCGGTTTCCGCCTTTGCCCAGTTGGAGACCTCGTACCACTGCAAGCCTGCCTCGGACAGGCGTGAATCGATTCGTTCGTATCGCGAGGCCAGCACGTCGTCGTCCGGGGCGGGCAATTCGCCGCGCCGAACTTTTCGAGCCATGGCGGTGCCGTCCTCGACGATCAGCGCATAGGCCGAGACGTGGTCGACGTCGGCCGAGAGAACCGCATCGAGCGAGGCGTCCAGATCTTGGTCGCGCTCCCCCGGCGTTCCGTAGATCAAATCCAAGTTCACGTGCGAAAAACCAGCTGCACGAGCCTCTTTCGCGGCCGCAACGGCGCGGCCGGGAGTGTGCGTGCGGTCGAGGATCTTCAGAACGTGCTGGGCGGCAGACTGCATACCGAGGGAAATCCGAGTGAATCCGGCACTGCGGAGAGCACCGAAGAATTCCGGCGACGTCGATTCGGGGTTCGATTCCGTCGTCACTTCGGCGCCGGACGCCAGGCCGAAGCTGCTCCGCACCGCCGACAGCACGTCCGACAACCCGTCGCCGCCGAGCAGCGACGGCGTTCCACCGCCCACGAACACTGTCTCCGCTGCCGGGGCGCCCGTCATCTCGGCCGCGAGATCGAGTTCGCGTCGCAGGCCCTCCAACCACGACTGCGGCGAGGCCGAGGTTCCGAGCTCACCGGCTGTGTAGGTGTTGAAATCGCAGTACCCACACCTGGTGGCACAGAACGGGACGTGGATGTAGATCCCGAACGGCCGTTTCCCGACACCCTCGAGCGATCGCGCGGGCAAGGCGAAGGGCGTCGCCTCGCTCTGTCGAGTGGGAGTCGTGCTGGTGGCATTCACGCCTCCAGTGTCCCAGCATCCGGAACGCACACCTATTCAGCCTGCGATGCAGGTCGGCGCGTGGCCTGAACTCGATATTTCCCCCGTTTTTCGTGGAAATATGCGCCCGAGTCGGAATTATCGAGTTGACGTGGCACAATGGTCCGCATGACCGGACTCGGAGTGCGACTTGTGGCGCGTCGCCATGTCGACTTCAAGCGTGTGTGCAGCTCGTCGTGTCTGCACCTGTGTAGCTGTTGATCTTTCACTGATCTTCCAGCCTTTCCCGCTCATCTCCATCTGCTTCGCCAAAACACTCTCTGCAGAGACATGCCTTTTCAGGGACATGCCTTTTCAGGGACGCAGCTTCTCCAGCTGTTCGTTTTCGTGAGCACACCTGCCGGCCGCGAGCTTTCCGAGACCGAGGACAGCCCCCTCGATTTCCGACACGGACCGGTGCGTCCCGATCAGACACCGCCACAGTTCGTCGAAAGTGCGTGCCGCGTGCCGATCAACCGCCCAGATCCAGGAGTTCATCGATGACGTCGACCACCGACGCCGCCACACCCGCCGATTCGGCAGCACCCGCCGAAGCCCGGCCTGCACGCGCTGCGCGTCCCGCCAAGCGTCGCGCCGAAGGTCAGTGGGCCCTCGGTTATCGCGAGCCGCTCAACGCCAACGAGCAGGCCAAGAAGGACGACAACCCGCTCAACGTTCGGGCCCGCATCGAGAACATCTACTCCAAGCAGGGCTTCGACAGCATCGACAAGGGCGACCTTCGCGGCCGCTTCCGCTGGTGGGGTCTCTACACCCAGCGCGAAGAAGGCTACGACGGCACCTTCACCGGCGACGAGAACATCGACCTGCTCGAAGCCAAATACTTCATGATGCGCGTGCGTTGCGACGCCGGCGCTCTCAACGTCGAGCAGCTGCGCACCATCGCCGGCATCTCGAAGGAATTCGGCCGGAACACCGCCGACCTGTCCGACCGCGAAAACGTCCAGTTCCACTGGATCGAGGTCGAGAACGTCCCGGAGATCTGGAAGCGCCTCGAAGCCGTCGGACTCAAGACCACCGAAGCATGCGGTGACTGCCCCCGCGTCGTCCTCGGTTCTCCCCTGGCCGGCGAATCGCTCGACGAGGTCCTCGATCCCACCCCGGCGATCGACGAGATCGTGCGCCGCTACATCGGCGACCCCAAGTACTCCAACCTGCCGCGCAAGTTCAAGACCGCCATCTCCGGTCAGCAGGACGTCGTTCACGAGATCAACGACATTGCCTTCATCGGCGTGAACCACCCCGAGCACGGCCCGGGCCTCGACCTCTGGGTCGGCGGCGGACTGTCCACCAACCCGATGCTGGCGCAGCGCGTCGGCGCCTGGATTCCGCTCGACGAGGTCCCCGATGTCTGGGAAGGTGTCGTCTCGATCTTCCGTGACTACGGCTACCGTCGTCTGCGCGCGAAGGCAAGGCTCAAGTTTCTCATCAAGGACTGGGGCATCGAGAAGTTCCGCGAGGTTCTCGAGACCGAGTACCTGAAGCGCCCGCTCATCGACGGCCCGGCGCCGGAGAAGCCCAAGCGCCCGATCGATCACGTCGGCATCCAGAAGACCCGCAACGGCCACAACGCAGTCGGTTTCGCTCCGATCGCCGGCCGCGTCTCGGGAGACATCCTGGCTCAGGTCGCCGACGCCGCCGAGAAGGCCGGCAGCGACCGGATCCGCTTCACGCCGTACCAGAAGCTGATCATCCTCGACGTCGCCGACGAGACGCTCGAGCCGCTCATCGCCGATCTCGACGCGCTGGGCCTTCCCGCCCGTCCGTCGCACTGGCGCAAGAACCTGATGGCCTGCTCCGGCATCGAGTTCTGCAAGCTCTCGTTCGCCGAGACCCGCAAGCGTTCGCAGGTGCTCGTTCCCGAACTCGAGCAGCGTCTCGCCGACATCAACAGCCAGCTCGACGTGCCGATCACCATCAACATCAACGGTTGCCCCAACTCCTGCGCTCGCTCGCAGATCGCCGACATCGGCTTCAAGGGCCAGCTCGTCGACGACGGTGAGGGGAATCAAGTCGAGGGTTTCCAGGTTCATCTGGGAGGCAGCCTCGGATTCGACAGCGCCTTCGGACGCAAGCTGCGCCAGCACAAGGTCACCAGCGTCGAGATGGGTGACTACATCGACCGCGTCGTACGTCAGTTCGTGAAGAACCGCAACGAAGGTGAACGGTTCGCCGAATGGGCAGTGCGCGCAGACGAAGGAGATTTGCGATGACAGTGGACATTTCGCGAGCAACTGCCGACGAGCTTCGGTCCATCGCCGAGCGCGGTGCCGTGGAACTCGACGGCGCCAGCGCACAGGAACTGTTGCAGTGGACCGAGGACACGTTCGGTGACTCTTACATTGTTGCGTCGAACATGCAGGATGGGGTGCTGGTTCACCTTGCCGCACAAGTTCATCCGGGCGTCGACGTACTCTTCCTCGACACCGGCTACCACTTCCCCGAGACCATCGGCACGCGTGACGCGGTCGAGCAGGTCTACGGCGTCAACGTCATCAATGCACGCGCGCTGGCAAGCGTCGCCGAGCAGGACGTCGCCGAGGGCAAGGATCTGTTCGCCCGTGATCCCAACCGCTGCTGCGCATTGCGCAAGGTCGCACCCCTCAAGCAGACACTGTCCGGCTACAGCGCGTGGGTGACCGGCATCCGCCGCGTCGAAGCGCCCACCCGCGCCAACGCTCCCCTGATCTCCTTCGACGAGGCCTTCGGACTCGTGAAGATCAACCCGATCGCTCCGTGGTCGGACGAGGAGATGCAGAACTACATCGACACCAATTCCATCCTCGTCAATCCTCTTGTCGACGAGGGCTATCCGTCCATCGGCTGCGCACCCTGCACCAGCAAGCCAGCCCCCGGCAGCGATCCGCGTAGCGGTCGTTGGGCCGGTGCCTCCAAGACAGAATGCGGGTTGCACGCATCATGACAGTTGACTTGACACTTTCACGTCCTCAGCTCGACGGCACACAGTTCGATACTCTCGACGCCCTCGAGTCCGAAGCGATCCACATCTTCCGAGAGGTGGCCGGCGAGTTCGAACGCCCGGTCATTCTCTTCTCGGGCGGTAAGGACTCCACCGTGCTGCTGCATCTGGCGATCAAGGCCTTCTGGCCTGCGCCGCTGCCGTTCACCCTGCTGCACGTCGATACCGGCCACAACCTGCAGGAAGTTCTCGACTTCCGCGACCACGTCGTGGCGAAGTACAACCTGCGCCTGCACGTGGCGAGCGTCGAGGAGTACATCGCGGACGGTCGCCTCACCGAGCGCCCCGACGGTATTCGCAACCCGCTGCAGACCGTTCCGTTGCTGGACGCGATTTCCGAGAACCGCTTCGACGCCGTCTTCGGTGGCGCTCGCCGCGACGAGGAGCGCGCCCGCGCCAAGGAGCGAATCTTCTCGCTGCGCAACGCTTTCGGCCAGTGGGATCCCAAGAAGCAGCGCCCGGAACTGTGGAACCTCTACAACGGTCGCCACTCCCCCGGCGAGCAGGTGCGCGTCTTCCCGCTCAGCAACTTCACGGAGCTGGACATCTGGCGTTACATCGCTCGCGACAACGTCGAACTCGCCAGCATCTACTACGCCCACCAGCGTCCGGTGTACCAGCGCGACGGCATGTGGATGACCCCCGGAGTCTGGGGTGGTCCGGCTGACAGCGAAGAGCTGCAGACCCTTTCGGTGCGTTACCGCACCGTCGGCGACGGTTCGACCACCGGCGCTGTTCTCTCCGATGCGGCTGACAACGAAGCGATTCTCGCCGAGGTTGCAGCATCACGTTTGACCGAGCGCGGCGCGACCCGTGGCGACGACCGAGTTTCCGAAGCGGCCATGGAAGACCGCAAGCGAGAGGGCTACTTCTGATGAGCGATCTGCTCAGACTGGCAACTGCCGGCAGTGTCGACGACGGAAAGTCCACCCTCGTGGGCCGCCTGTTGTACGACACGAAATCCGTTCTCGCCGACCAGATCGACGCCGTGACCCGGGCGTCGGTGGACCGCGGTCTCGACACCCCTGACCTCTCACTGCTGGTGGACGGTCTGCGCGCCGAGCGTGAGCAGGGCATCACCATCGACGTGGCGTACCGCTACTTCGCGACCCCCAAGCGCACCTTCGTGCTGGCCGATACACCGGGCCACGTGCAGTACACCCGCAACACGGTGTCCGGTGCCTCGACGGCTCAGCTCGTGATCCTGCTGGTCGATGCCCGCAAGGGTGTCATCGCGCAGACTCGTAGGCACGCAGCGGTTCTGGCGTTGCTCGGTGTCCCGAAGCTCGTGCTCGCCGTGAACAAGATCGACCTCGTCGAGAACCCGGAAGAGGTCTTCACCTCGATCTCCGCCGAGTTCAACGAACTCACCAGCTCACTGGGCTGGGCAAGCGAAGACGTCGTCGAGATCCCGGTGTCGGCACTGCACGGTGACAACGTCGCCATCCGCTCCGACAAGACCCCGTACTACACCGGCCCCACGCTGATCGAGCACCTCGAGTCGATTCCGGTCGACGCCGAGCCGCATCGCGTCGGCCTGCGCTTCCCGGTGCAGTACGTGATCCGCCCCCGCACCGCCGAGTTCCTCGACTACCGGGGATACGCCGGTCAGGTCGCTGCCGGTTCCGTCGTACCCGGCGACGAAGTGGTGATCCTGCCTTCGGGTACGCGCACCACCGTTACTCGTATCGACACGGCCGACGGTGAACTGGATGTCGCCCACGCGGGACGCAGTGTCACACTGATCCTGGCCGACGACGTCGACGTATCCCGCGGCGACACCATCGCCTCGCCGTCTGACGCACCCGAGCCGATCGGCGAATTCGACGCCACCGTCTGCTGGCTGGCCGAGAAGCCGCTGCGCCCCGGTGCACGCTTGCTGCTCAAGCACGGCACGCGCACGACGCAGGCCATCGTCGGCAGCTTGGTGGAGCGATTCAACGAGCAGGATCTCACCACGGATCAGGGCCCGGAAACGCTCGAGCTCAACGAGATCGGCAAGATCTCGATCCGGGTGGCCGAGCCGATCGTGGCCGACGACTACGCCGTCAATCGCCACACCGGCAGCTTCCTGCTGATCGATCCCGCCGGTGGAAACACTCTCGCCGCAGGCCTCGTCGGCGACGTCATTTCCGCTGTCGAATTGGGCGAGCGCGTCTAGACGATGGTTCCGCTCATTGCTGTTGCTCACGGCAGCCGTGATCCCCGTTCTGCTCGGGTGATCACGGCTGCCGTAGCGGCTCTTCGTGAAGCCCGGCCAGACCTCGATGTCCGGCTGGCGTTTCTCGATCTCAATGCACCGTCCATCGATCAGGTCCTGGACGGAGTTGCACACGACGGCCATACTCACGCCGTTGTTGTTCCGATGCTGCTGGGCAACGCCTTCCATGCTCGGGTAGATCTGCCGGGACTCTTGGCCGCTGCCGCGGTACGCCACCCCCAACTGACCGTGTTCCAAGCAGACGTACTGGGTCGCGATGCTCGGCTGATCGAAGCGGTGCGCGAGCGAATTCTCGAAGCAGGTGCACGGCCGGATGATCCGTCGGTCGGTGTCGCTCTCGCGGCAGTCGGCTCGTCCGACGCGCGCGCCAATGCCGCGACCTCAGAATTGGCCTCCACGCTTCTGACCGGAACCAACTGGTCGGGTGTTCGAATCTGTTTCGCCACGTCTGCGGAACCGACAGTTGCCCAGGCGATCTCCGCTCTCGAGCAGGACGGCGCAGAACGCGTTGTCGTCGCACCGTGGTTCTTGGCTCCCGGCCTGCTGACCGATCGACTCAGCGCTGCCGCAGCAACGGCGTGTCCGCGCGCGCGTTTCGCCGACACGATCGGTGGGCACTCTCTACTGATCGAAACGATGATCGACCGTTACCGACAAGTCGCTGATGCACTACCCGACCGTCTGGTCCGCTCCGCCTGATCCGGTTTCACAGGCCGTTATCAGATTGTTACCGTAGTGTTGGATCTGTCCAGCCCGCGAAGGTACCTCCTTCGCCTGCGAAACAGATCTTTGGGTGCAATCCCCTCAGAGCGCCGCGAGAGGGAACACCATCACTCACAATCTTCGCCTCGGCACAGCCGGCATCGCATGGGTCCTGTCGGTGCTTTACCTGCTTGTCGAAATCTTCACGGCCGGAGCCTGGAAGACGCCGTACAGCTTCGCGCGTGACTCCATCAGTTCACTGGGTGTGACGACATGCAGCGTGGATTCGTGTTCGCCGATGCACGACGTCATGAACGCGGCTTTCATGATCCTCGGTGCGCTCACCATCCTCGGTGCGGCCTTGCTACACAAGTACATTCCGGACGGTCGTGCGAAGAAGTGGATTCTCGGTCTTGCCGTCGTCGTTGCATTGAGCACCGCGGCTACCGGACTCTTCCCGGCCAACGACGGGACCTTCGTTCACTGGACCGCAGTACTTCCAGGCTTCGTCGCCCGTCATGCCGTACTCGTACTCATGGCAATTCAGTTCTGGAAGCACAGCAAGTGGATCGCAGTGTGGTCAGGACTGTGCGCAGCAACCGGAATCGTCGGCGCCGTACTGCTTCTCGGACGAACCCTCACCTTCGGCTTGGGTGAACGCCTGACGCTGTACCCACTACCGATGTGGATGGCTGTCACCGGCGTCGCAGCTCTGCTCGCGTTGATGCGCCGAACCGTGTTGAAGAACGTGGAACTGACACTGCCTGGTAACGGATTCATCACCGCTCTGTTGTCGTTGCGCCCGCGTCGATCTCGCGCAGCGGTACCTACCGACGTTCTCGCCCCACGGGAGCTGACCAGTTTGTAGCGAACCTGGGGTGAGCAGGGACACACTGGTAGGGAGGCGACGCGAGGAGACTTCCATGACCAGTGCATCTGTTCGACACGGAATCGTGGCCGGTATCGACGGCTCGGCAAGCGCGGTCAACGCCGCGAGGTGGGCAGCCTCGGCTGCAAAGAGATTCGACGAACCACTGCGGCTGACCCACGTGCTGCCAGGACAACCCGAGTCCGGTGGCGGTACCAACGTCACCGACGAAGAGATGTTCGACCACCACCTTCGCGTCGAGGGTGCAAAGTTACTCGACGAGGCCGAGGACGCCATTCGCGACGATCACACCGACGTCACCGTCGAACGCGGCCTCGTGACCGGCACTCCCGCAACCACACTCGTCGAACTTTCGAAGTCCGCTCGCATCGTTGCACTTGGTCAGGCCGGTACCAGCGAAATGCAATCGGTGTTTCTCGGTTCCGACACCATTCGAGTGGTCAACCGGGCGCACTGCCCCGTGGCGGTGTTCCGCGGTACCGGCGAGCGCGCGGTAGCCGACACCAGGCCCATCGTCGTCGGCGTCGACGGAAGCAAGCTCAGCGAACTCGCCGTCGCGCATGCTTTCGAGTTTGCCGCGTTCCTCGGCGCGCCCTTGGTTGCGGTCCACACCTGGAACGAGCACGCCTCGCTCGGCGGGTACTCCGAAGCCAGGCGCTTCGTCGACTGGGGACCGTACGAACAGCATGAGCACGCTCTGCTGTCCGAGTGCCTCGCCGGCTGGACGGAGAAGTACCCCGATGTCGACGTCACCCGGAGTGTCCAGCGCAGCGGACCGATGAAGGCACTGCTCGAGCATTCAGCGGAAGCGCAACTCGTAGTCGTCGGTAGCCACGGCCGCAGCCCGTTCATGGCGTCGATAGTCGGATCGACCAGTCAGAGCCTCATCCACCACGCCCAATGCCCGGTCCTCGTCTGCCGCGAGGGCTGAACTCGTTTCGCTGTTTCCCGACCCCCGGTTCTGAGCGAACGGCACGTTCGGCGCCATCAGGAGACCGAAAGTGCCGTTCGCTCAGCTATGGGTGGGGGTAGAACTGGGCAATCAGGGCGAGCAGGTCATACCTGGCCGACGACACTCACCGTGACCGGCTCCTGCACCGGCGTCGACACCGGTGTCTCCGGCAGATCCGGCACCCGGGTTGCCCGGGCGTACACCGTCTCCCCCGCCTCGAGATGCAGCGCTGCACTGTCACCGCGCGTGACCTGAGCCGAGAAGAGCTCACCGGTTGCCTCGTTGCGCAGGTCCACGCGAACCTCGAAGCCGAGGTACACGACGCGCTCGACGGTGGCGCGTGTGACGCCGAGGGACTCGGCCGTACCCGATTCCTGAGCGAGAGCCATGCTCGGATCGCGGCCGAGGCGGATGTCGTGCGGACGAACCAGCTGCCCGTTGAGCTTCGCGACGGATCCGAGGAAGGACATCACGAAGTCGTTCGACGGGCGGTCGTACAGGTCGGCTGGTTCGCCGATCTGCTCGATCCGACCCTTGTTCAGCACCGCGATACGGTCTGCCACGTCGAGAGCCTCCTCCTGGTCATGGGTGACCAGAACGGTGGTGACGTGCACCTCGTCGTGCAGACGACGCAACCAGGTGCGCAGGTCGGCACGAACCTTCGCGTCGAGCGCGCCGAAGGGCTCGTCGAGCAGAAGCACCTGCGGGTCGACAGCCAGAGCGCGCGCCAACGCCATGCGCTGACGCTGACCACCGGACAGCTGCGCCGGGTACCGATGCTGAAAGCCGTCGAGGCCGACGATCCCCAGTAGTTCGTTGACCTTCTTCTCGATCTCCGGCTTCGGGCGCTTGCGGATCTTGAGCCCGAACGCCACGTTGTCCCGCACCGTCATGTGCTTGAACGCCGCGTAGTGTTGGAACACGAAACCGATGTCTCGCTTCTGCGGCGAGACGCCGGTGACGTCCTTGCCTGCGATGGTGATGGTTCCCGAATCGAGTTCTTCGAGCCCTGCGATCGAACGCAGCAACGTCGACTTTCCCGAGCCACTGGGCCCGAGCAATGCCGTCAACGAACCCGAGGGAATGTTGACCGTCACGTCGTCGAGCGCCGCGAAATCACCGTAGTTCTTGCGGGCCCCGGTCACTGTGATCATGTGGTGCTCCTCTTACGGTCCAGCAGCGTCATCAGCAACAGGACAATGATGGCGATGCCCATCAGCAGCGTTGCCGCCGAATACGCACCAAAGGTGTTGTGGTCGTCGATGTATCGCGAATGCACCAGCAATGTCAGTGTCTGGGATACCCCGGGGAAGCCGGAAGAGACCATGATGACTGCGCCGAATTCACCGAGCGAACGCGCCACCGTCAACACGATTCCGTATGTCAGGCCCCAGCGGATCGCGGGCAAGGTGATCCGCCAGAACGTCTGCCAGCCCGAGGCACCGAGCGTCGCGGCAGCTTGTTCCTGCTCGTCGCCGATCTCGTGAAGTACAGGTTCGACTTCCCGGACGACGAAGGGCAGCGTCACGAAAATCGTCGCGATCACCATGCCGGGCAAACCGAAGATGACCTTGAACCCCAACGATTCGATGCCGCCGAACCAACCGTTGGCACCCCACAGAAGGATCAACGACACACCGACGACGACGGGCGAGACTGCGAAGGGCAGGTCGACCACCGACTGCAGTACGCCCCGCCCCGGGAAACGCCCACGCACGAGCGCCAGAGCCGTGACCACACCGAACACGACATTGATCGGGACCACGATCGCCACGATGATCAGCGAAAGATTCAGCGCCGAGATCGCTGCCGGCGTCGTGATCGATTCGAGGAACGGGCCGATTCCGTTCTCGAACGTTCGCGTCAGGATCACGCCGATCGGCACGACCAACAACACGAACAAGTAGACGAGAGCGATGGTCCGCAGACCGATTTTCGATCCTCTGGACACGTTCATCGGGAACTCTCCTCACGTCGCTGTCCCCGCGAAGCGAAGATTCGCAGGACGAACAACGTCACGAATGCGATGGCGAGCAACGCCACCGAGACGGCAGCGGCGTTGGTAGGCCGATCGATCTCGATCTGCTGCTGAATGAACTGCGACGTCATCTGGGTCACGCGTGGGATATTGCCGCCGATCAGGACGACCGAACCGTATTCACCGATCGCGCGGGCAAACGCGAGCCCCGCGCCGGAGATGACAGCAGGCGCCAGCGTCGGAAGAACGACCGAGCGGAAGATCGTCCAGTTGGAAGCGCCCAAGGACGCAGCGGCCTCCTCGACTTCGCGGTCAACCTCCATCAGCACCGGCTGCACCGAACGGACGACGAATGGCAAGGTCACGAAAGCCAGAGCCACGATCAGTCCGGGCTGGGTTGCGTTGAGGTGGATGTCGATCGGCGACTGCGGTCCGTAGAGGGACAGCAACACGATCGACGCCACGATCGTCGGCAGAGCGAACGGCAGATCGATCATCGAGTTGACGATGCGCTTGCCCGGGAACTCGTCCCGGACCAGGACCCACGCGATGATCGTGCCCATCACGACGTTGATCAGTGCCACGATGATCGAGACGAACAACGTCACGCGTAGCGACGCCAAAGCAACGGGTGCGGTGACGGCGTCCCAGAATCCGGAGATCCCCTCGTCGAACGCCGTGGCGGTCAACGCGGCGAGCGGCAGCAGAACGATCACGGAGAGCCACAGGGTGGCGACACCGATTCCGAGCGGCCCCACACTCCCCGTGACCCGCGCGAGTTTTCGCCGACGAGCCACGGGGGTGGGGTCGATAGTGTCAGTCACGTCAGTCTTACTTGGTCGCGTTGTCGTAGATCACTGCGATCGAACCGGTGTCCTTGGTGAACAGGGCACTGTCCACGGCCTTCCAGCCACCGAGGTCTGCGATCGTCCACAGCTTGGTCGGCTCGGGGAACTTGTCGGTGAACTTGGCAGCGACTGCGGGATCGACGGGACGGAATCCTGCCTCGGCCCAGAGCGTCTGGCCCTCGGTCGTGTACAGGTAGTCCTTGAACGCGGTCGCCTTGTCGAGGACCTTGCTGTTCGAGATCACGGCAACGGGGTTCTCGATCTTGAAGGTCGTGGGCGGGGTGACGTGCTCGACCGGGTCGCCGTTGCCTTCGATGAACAGTGCCTCGTTCTCGTAGCTGATCAGAACGTCACCGCTGCCCTGCAGGAAGGCTTCCGAAGCCTCGCGTCCCGACTTGGGCTGGATCTTGACATGATCGTTGACCAGGGCGGTGACGTAGTCGAGGCCCGCTTGCGGGTTCTTGCCACCGTCACTCTTTGCGGCGTAGGGCGCCAAGAGGTTCCACTTGGCCGAGCCGGAACTGAAGGGGTTCGGCGTGACTACCTCGAGGCCGGGCTGGAGCAGGTCGTCCCAGTCCTTGATGCCCTTCGGGTTGCCCGGACGGGTCACGATGGTGACTACCGATCCGAACGGAATTCCGTTGTAGGCGTCCTGGTTCCAGTTCTGATCGACCAGACCGGCATCGACCAGACGGGTGATGTCGGGCTCGACGGAGAAGTTGACGAAGTCTGCCTCGGCGCCGTCCTTCACCTTGCGCGACTGGTCGCCCGAGGCGCCGTACGAAGGATTGAAGTTGACGTTCTTGCCCTCGTCGGTCGCCTGGAAGGCTGCGGTGAGCTTGTCGAAGCCAGGCTTCGGCACGGCGTAGGCGAACAGGTTGATCGTGCCGGCGCTACCGTCGCTGGCGGCGCTGTCACCACCCACGGTGTCGCTCGAGCCACCACTGCACGCTGTGAGTACCACGGCCCCCATGGTCGCGATAGCAGTGAGAAGTGTGCGGGAACGGCGTTTCATTGCAGATACCTTCCTGAAAGGACTGACAAACGAGGGTTGGTCAAACGACAAGTCCGAGACCTCTGGGGCTGATTCCATCGGGATGTTCAGACATGGAGAGCCGACGGGCAATGAGCCCTGAATCGGGGGCGCGAGTTACGCGCAGAGAAGTTCGAGTGGGGTGCGCAGCACCACCGGAGAGGTCGAACTCAGGAAATCAACAACAGGCGACGTCAGCGACGTCGAGCATGCCGACAGCAATCAACGCCAACTGGTGGCGGATTACGGGAGCTGTTGCTTCGGACACGCGGTGGACTTTAGCAGAGCACCGGCGCCCGCTCTAATCGGGAGAACTAACGGGTGAGAAGCCACGCGACGATCACGAGGAGAATCAGGGCGATCAGGGCGAGAGTGACCCGTGAGCGGGGCATCAGCTTTCCTCTACTTCTCGAGAATTCCTACGCAACCAGCCGAAGAGCGGCAGAGCGAGCACGGCGGCCAACGCGCGATCCAGACCGATGGCCACCAGGCGGCACAGCGGAACGACGACGATCAGGACCAACGCGACCTGCGGGATGAACGGGAGTCCCGCCATCCACAGCTCGAAGCTGTCCCACCAATCCGCTATCCGGTCCACGCCAACACCCTATCCTTCGGGCGACGAGGTCCCGACAGCGTGTGGATTGGACGTGTGTCGATTCTGGCCGGATGATGGCCGAATGAGTGCTGACGACGAAGTGGTGCAGACGATTCCTCCCGCCTCCACGGGTCACCATCGAAGCAACTTTCCCCCGATCGACGACTACGCGTTTCTTTCCGATTGCGAAACCTCGTGCCTGATTGCCCGTAACGGATCTGTCGAGTGGATGTGCGTTCCCCGCCCGGACTCCCCCAGCGTGTTCGGAGCCATCCTCGACCGCAGCGCAGGCCATTTCCGTATCGGCCCTTACGGCCAGAACGTGCCCGCGGCAAGACGCTATCTCCCGGGTGGACTGATCCTCGAGACCACCTGGCAGACCGAGACCGGCTGGCTCGTCGTCCGTGACGCCCTGGTTCTCGGCCCGTGGCACAACGTCGACAAGCGATCGAACACCCACAAGCGCACACCGACCGACTGGGATGCCGAACACACCCTTCTCCGTACGGTCAAATGTGTCAGCGGCACCGTCGAACTCGAGATGAGCTGCGAGCCCGCGTTCGACTATCACCGCGGCACGGCGAATTGGGAGTACACCGGAAAGGTCTACGAAGAGGCGACGGCAACGTGTCGCTCCGCAAAGCCTGGAGACCATCCCACTCTGCGCTTGACCACCGACCTACGACTGGGTCTGGAAGGTCGTGAGGCACGGGCCCGAACACGGCTGGTCGAAGGCGACAACGTCTACGTCGCGCTCTCGTGGTCGGATCTTCCCGCGCCGCAGACGTTCGACGAGGCCGCCGACAAGATGTGGCAGACATCCAAGTCGTGGCGCGAGTGGGTCACGATCGGCAAGTTCCCCGATCACCCGTGGCGCGGATACCTGCAGCGCAGTGCGCTCACACTCAAGGGCCTCACCTACGCACCGACCGGAGCCCTCCTCGCAGCTTCGACGACCTCGCTACCGGAAACACCAGGCGGAGAACGTAACTGGGACTACCGCTACGCGTGGGTTCGCGACTCCACTTTTGCACTGTGGGGCCTCTACACGCTCGGGTTGGACCGTGAGGCCAACGACTTCTTCAACTTCATCTACGACGTGTCGAGTTCGGACAACGGTCAGCCGCACCCCTTGCAGGTGATGTACGGGATCGGCGGCGAGCGCACGCTCGAGGAATCCGAACTCAACCATCTGTCCGGCTACGACGGCGCCCGTCCGGTGCGTATCGGCAACGGGGCGTTCGATCAACAGCAGCACGACATCTGGGGCACCATGCTCGACTCGGTGTACCTCCACATCCGTACCCGCGAGCGTGTCCCCGAAGCACTGTGGCCTCTGCTCAAGAAGCAGGTCGAGGAAGCGATCAAGCACTGGCGCCAACCCGACCGCGGGATCTGGGAGGTGCGCGGTGAACCGCAGCACTTCACGTCGTCGAAGATCATGTGTTGGGTTGCACTCGATCGCGGTGCCAAGCTCGCAGAGATGCAGGGCGAGAAGAGCTTTGCGCAGCAATGGACGGCCATCGCGGACGAGATCAAGGCCGATATCCTTGCGCACGGAGTCGACTCGCGTGGAGTTCTGACGCAGCGCTACGGGCATGATTCACTCGACGCGTCGCTCCTGTTGGCACCGCTGCTGCGCTTCCTGCCGGCCGACGACCCGCGTATCCGGGCGACAGTGCTGGCGATCGCCGACGAGCTCACCGAGGAGGGGCTGGTCCTGCGCTACCGCGTCGACACCACCGACGACGGATTGAGCGGCGAGGAGGGCACGTTCACCATCTGTTCCTTCTGGCTCGTCTCCGCCCTCGTCGAGATCGGCGAGCTGGATCGGGCAAAGCATCTCTGCGAGCGCCTGCTCGGGTTCGCGAGCCCGCTCAAGCTGTACGCGGAGGAGATCGACGCCCACACCGGTCGTCATCTGGGTAACTTCCCGCAGGCGTTCACACACCTGGCGCTGATCAACGCCGTGGTCCACGTGATCCGTGCCGAGGAAGCTGCCGAGGCCGGAGCTTTCCAGCCCGCGCACAACGCAACCTAGACCCCCTGCTGTGCGCCTTTATTAACCGCCCGCGGTTAATAAAGGCGCACAGCAGGTCTAGCCGGCCACCGCTTCGAGCTGCGGCGTGATCGATTCGAGTGAGTACTTCACCGACAGCGACGACGGAGTGTTCAGCCCGGCAACAGTCGGATAGTCCACGATGGCCAGACCGCCGTTCTTGACTGCGGGGAGGTCAGCGAATCCCGGCAACTTCATCATGTCGCCCAGCGTTCCTCCGTTCGGCAGCAGCACCACTACATCGGCACTCAGACTGTCGACTCGTTCCGGGCTGAGCATCAGCCGTCCACCGGTGACGCCGGCCTCTTCGACCAGCTTGGGCGGCAACGACATTCCCAGACGCGTGAACAGTCCCGATGCACCGTCCTTGGGATCGGCGACGATCACCAACTGCGACGTCGGGAAGACGTACTGCGACAAAAGAGCGGTCTTACCCTTCAGCCCGGGAAGTCGCTGTGCGAGCGCGTCGATCTGCCCGTTTGTCGCCTCGACGATCTCGTCGGCTCGCGACTCCTTGTCGAGAACTCGACCGAGAATCTCCACCTGGTCCTGCCACGGATCGACCTGGACCTCGGACAGACCCGCAATTGTCGGAGCGATCTTGCTCAACTGATCAAAATCGTCCTGATCGGCGACGGAGAACCCGCCGAGAATCAGATCGGGATCCAAGGCTGCAATTCTTCGGCTTTGAGCGGGACACCGAACTGCTGGATCGCCGAGCGATCGAGTTCCTTCGCCGACGCGTCCACGCCGCTTTCCCACGGGAACAGGCCACGCTCGTCGCCCATCGGTCCGGCGGACAGGTAACCCACCGGCTGGATTCCCAGCTCGAGCAGAGCGTCGAGCCACTGGGTGTCGGCCGCGACGATGCGCGTCGGCGTCCCGGTGATCGTGGTGGCGCCGAACTTGTGATCGATCGTGGTGACCCGACCGTCCGCGATCTCGTCGGCGTCCGAAGACGAACAACCGCTGATACCCACGACCAGTGCTCCCAAGAGCGCCACTGCCGAGAACTTCATCGCACGCACGAAAATACTCCTCCACTAGTTAGTAGAGGCTTACCTTCTCATATGGGACCCGGCCGTGTCCGACCTTGCTTTCAGGCAAAACGAGCGAGCAGACGCTCCGCATCGGCGCCGATGCGTCGAACCACGTCTCCGGCAGGATGGGCTCCGTGCACGAGTCCGACTGCTTCTCCGGCATAGACGACTCCACTGTGCGGGTCCGACGGGTCGTACGCCTGTGCCAGCGTTTCGTCGTCGGCGTCGACTCCGTCCCAGGCTGCGGTGAACTCGTTGGCCACAGCACGGCCACCCCACCGCGAGGGCCACGGCTGACTGCGAGCACGGTCGAAAACGGAGGTGTAGACGGTGTCCGCACTTCCGGCTTCGACGACGCGGTCGCGGGCATATCCCGGGCCGACCGTCTCCGGACTGGCGAGCAGCGCCGTTCCGATCATCACGCCGTCGCCGCCGGCAGCCAGAACCGCGGCCAAACCGCGGCCGGTCCCGATTCCACCGGCTGCCAGAACCGGAAGTGACGTCGCTTCGAGGATCTCCTGCAGCAGCGGCAAGGTTCCGATCCGGCCGGTGTGGCCGCCTGCCTCACCGCCCTGTGCGATCACCGCGTCGACACCTGCGGCCTCGACGATGCGAAGGTCCTCGAGCGTATTAATCTGGGACACAACGGGAATGCCCGCCTCGTGGATACGTCCGACATACGCGGCGGGATCACCGAACGACAAGGTGATCATGGTCGGCTCGACGGCAATTGCCGCATCGAGCATCAACTCGTTCTCGGGCAGCGACCACGTCATCAGGCCGACGCCGAATTTTCCGGCGGCGGTCCGAGCGACTTCGGCTTCCGCTTCGATCCACTCCGGCGTGTTGTACCGGGCCGCGCCCAGCAGACCCAAACCGCCGGCCGCCGACACGGCTCCGGCGAGCGCGCCACCCGCGCGGCCACCCATGGGTGCCCCGAGAACGGGGATATCGATTCCGAACTCTCGGGACAACCAGGTGGTGACCATGCGCTCCTACTTCTTGGGCTTCTCGCCGACCGATTCCGACGTCAGGGCTGCGACGAATGCTTCCTGAGGCACCTCGACGCGTCCGATGGTCTTCATGCGCTTCTTGCCTTCCTTCTGCTTCTCGAGCAGCTTGCGCTTACGGCTGATGTCGCCGCCGTAGCACTTGGCAAGAACGTCCTTGCGAATCGCGCGAATGTTCTCGCGCGAGATGATCTTGGCGCCGATCGCGGCCTGGATGGGAACCTCGAACTGCTGGCGCGGGATCAGCTCACGCAGCTTCGACGTCATGCGTCCGCCGTAAGCACCGGCGTTGGAGCGGTGCACGATCGACGAGAACGCGTCGACGGCCTCGCCCTGCAGAAGGATGTCGACCTTCACGAGGTCAGCCTGCTGCTCACCGGCCTCCTCGTAATCGAGGCTGGCGTATCCCTTGGTGCGGGACTTGAGGGCGTCGAAGAAGTCGAACATGATCTCGCCCATGGGCAGTTCGTAGCGCAGCTCGACGCGAGTCTCGGAGAGGTAGTCCATACCGCCGAGCTCACCGCGACGGGACTGGCACAGCTCCATGATGGCGCCGACGTACTCGCTCGGCGCGATGACGGTGCACTTGGCGACGGGCTCGTAGACCTCGCGAACCTTGCCTTCCGGCCAGTACGACGGGTTGGTGACGATGACCTCGGCCCCGTCCTCCATCACGACGCGGTAGACGACGTTGGGCGCAGTGGAAATCAGTTCGAGGCCGAACTCGCGCTCGAGGCGGTCGCGGGTGATCTCCATGTGCAGCAGGCCGAGGAAGCCGCAGCGGAAGCCGAAGCCGAGGGCCACCGACGTCTCCGGCTCGTACGCCAGGGCCGCGTCGTTGAGACGGAGCTTGTCGAGAGCGTCACGCAGAACCGGGTAGTCCGAGCCGTCCATCGGGTAGAGGCCGGAGTAGACCATCGGCTTGGGGTCGCGGTAGCCGACCAGCGGTTCGGTCGCGCCGTTGCGGGTTGTGGTGACGGTGTCACCGACGCGCGACTGGCGGACGTCCTTCACACCCGTGATGAGGTAGCCCACCTCGCCGACGCCCAGACCGATACTGGCCTTCGGCTCGGGCGAGATGATGCCGACCTCGAGCAGTTCGTGTGTGGTGCCCGTGGACATCATCGTGATCTTCTCGCGGGGACGGATCCGACCGTCGACCACACGCACGTAGGTGACCACGCCGCGGTACGCGTCGTAGACGGAGTCGAAGATCATCGCGCGAGCGGGACCGTCAGAGTCGCCGACGGGCGCGGGCACCTGCTTGATCACCTCGTCGAGCAGTTCCTTGACGCCCATGCCGGTCTTGCCCGAGACGCGCAGGACATCGCCGGGCTCGCAGCCCGTGATGTGCGCGATCTCTTCGGCATAGCGGTCGGGATCCGCGGCCGGGAGGTCGATCTTGTTGAGGACGGGAATGATCTTGAGATCCTTCTCCATCGCCAGGTAGAGGTTGGCCAGCGTCTGAGCCTCGATGCCCTGAGCAGCGTCGACCAGCAGAATTGCGCCCTCACACGCTTCGAGCGCACGGGAGACCTCGTACGTGAAGTCGACGTGGCCGGGAGTGTCGATGAGGTGGAGGACGAACTCTTCGCCGTCGACGGTCCAGGGCAGACGAACGTTCTGGGCCTTGATGGTGATGCCGCGTTCACGCTCGATGTCCATGCGGTCCAGGTACTGCGCACGCATCGCCCGCTCTTCGACCACACCGGTGAGCTGAAGCATGCGATCTGCCAGCGTCGACTTACCGTGATCGATGTGCGCGATGATGCAGAAGTTCCGGATCTGCGCAGGATCCGTGAACGTCTTGTCGGCGAAGCTGCTGATGGGAGACCCCTTAGTCGGACCGGCACCGGCCCGGATCCGGGCCACTGTCAACCCTCAGGATATCCAAGTCTCGGCGCCGCCGTACCAGGGGTTCCCACGGGCGGGTGATTATGCTCGAACGCTATGGCAAGCATGTGGAAGCAGATCGGCAGAACCCTCGGCGCCCTCGCGGTGGAGAAGGGGCCTGCACTGCTGCGCCAGTTGCAGTCGTCCACATCTCAGTCGTCTGCCTCGAAGCCGGGTCCGTCGGGCCGCCCGATCGCCGCGCGGACGTCTCCGACCGCGCATCGCGCCCGCAAGGTGGAGTACTCCCCCGACCTCGACGGCAAGGCCGATCCCGGCGAGATCGTCTGGACCTGGGTTGCCTACGAGGAGGATCCGACCCAGGGCAAAGACCGTCCGGTGCTGGTCGTCGGCCGCGACGGCGACACGCTGCTCGGTTTGATGTTGTCTTCACAGAGCAAGCGCGAGGGTGAACGTGACTGGCTCGCAATCGGTTCGGGCCCGTGGGACGGCGAAGGCCGGCCAAGCTGGGTTCGGCTCGACCGGGTACTCGATGTTCCCGAGAGCGGAATACGCCGGGAGGGCGCAGTCATGGATCACAAGAAGTTCGACGCGGTCGCGGCAAAACTTCGGGCCGACTTCAGCTGGAGCTGAAGCCGACCCGAAGGATGGAAGCAGTCTCGATCAGCTGTCCATACGGTTGAACCGTCCGAAGAGTGCTCGATAGATGAGTGCACCGAGTGCGCCGCCGATCAGCGGGAACACGATGAACAACCACACCTGACCCAGTGCGCCGTCCTGGAACGGCGCGACAGCGAGGCTTCGAGCGGGGTTGACGGAGGTGTTGTCGATCGGGATCGAGATCAGGTGGATCACGGCCAGGGTGAAGCCGATGGACACTCCGGCAAGCGGTACGTCCGAGATCTGATCGGTCGACGCGAGAACGACGAAGACGAGCAGAGCGGTCAGGAGAATCTCGATGATCATGGCGGCACCGATGCCGTAACCGTCGGAAACCACCTGTCCGAGAAGATTCTTCTCGGCCGAAGGACTGTGCGCGCCCCAACCGTTTGCGCCCAGTCCGTCTGCGGCACGGTTGTACGCCGGGAGACTGTTCGCAACCGTGTAGATCACGACGCCGGCGACCAAGCCGCCGATCACCTGCGCGACAACGTAAATCGCCGCATTGACGGCCGAGATGCGCCCGATCACGAATTGGCCGAGAGTCACTGCCGGGTTGACGTGGCAACCGGAAATCGGTCCGATCGCATATACGAGGAACAGCAGGGTCAAGCCGAATGCGAAGGCAACTCCGAGATTGCCGACTTTCGCTCCTGCGAAGACGGCAGTTCCGACTGCGGAGAACACGAGCACAAATGTTCCCACCGCTTCGGCCGCATACTTCTTCACATCCGAGATCGGTTCGATCTCAGTCAATTCCTGTGCAGTTGGAGACATATTCCCACCTTCTTCTCATCGAACGGTAGTAATGCTCACGCGCCTAGATTTGCCGGACTTTACGCAAGCCTGGTGATCTCCACAACAACTTCGAGATCTGTGGAGCGACCGCCGGAAAAGATTCCCTTCAAAGGCGGCACATCCGAATAGTCCCTTCCTATTCCCACCGAGACGTGCTGTTCATTCACAGCTATCGCATTGGTCGGGTCGTATCCCCACCACGCGCCGGTCCACGCCTCGATCCACGCGTGCGATTCCCCGACCACCGTGTCCCCGACTGCCGCATCACGTTTGGGGTGGAGATAGCCGGAAACATAACGACACGGTATGCCCATCGTTCGAAGCAATACCAAGGTCAGATGCGCATAATCCTGGCAGACACCTTTCCTGGCCGACCAGGCCTCGACCGCCGACGTGTGCACTCCGGTCGTACCCGGAACATATGACATTTCGCCGTAAACCCATTGCGACGCAGCGACTACTGCATCTTCAGGTGATTTATCTTTGCGCAATTCTTTGGCAATTGTCGCCAGCTTCCGATCACGCGGAACATATCTCGTGAAACTCAGTTGCTCGTTGAATCGATCTTTAATCGCTTCACCCGACAATTCATCCCAGTCGACGGTTTCCTCGGGTTGAACGAACGGTTCGGTCTCCACTACCGACAGACCGGTCACTTCCAGCTCCGTGTGCGGCGCGTGCAAGTCGAATGCGGTCACCGCGGTACCCCAGTAATCGGTGTACCGGTAGGACCGCGTTGCCGGTTGCGTTTCGACGCGCGTGAGAATCACCGTCTGCCTGGTGTCACCGCGAGGCGTCAATCGCGCTTCGTTGTACGACGACGTCACCGGGGCGTCGTACGCATATCCCGTGGTGTGCACGACCCTCATTCGCCAGCTCACAGCTCTCCCTCCACCGTCGAATCCGCATACGCGGCGCCGGCATCCGTCCATGCGACCCACGGCGCAGCGTGGAAGTACTGCAAAGCAATTGCCTCACCCAGTTCGCGGCAGGTTTCCTGCCAACCGAGCAATCGCCCCTGCAGATCCTCGAGCAACACGCCCTGCGGCAGAAACTCCAGCTCGCTGCGCGCGCGGCCGAGAAGCCGCGGCGCCTCAGCCCGGATTCCGACGCGACTGCCCGGCTGCGGGTCGAGTTCCTGCAGGCACTTCTCGGCCTGCCTGATCGAGTGGAACACCGAGCGCGGAAAGAGCCTGTCCAACAAGATGAACTCGACCACCCGATTGGCGTCGAGCGCTCCGCGATACGTACGCAGATATGTGTCGTGCGCACCCGCCGAGCGCAGCACACTGACCCACGCCGGCGAGGACGGGCGGTCACCGGCGCGCGCCAGGAGCATCCGCACGATCATGTCGACACGTTCGATCGACCTGCCAAGCAGAAGGAACCGATAACCGTCGTCGCGGCTGAGCGTGGAATCCGCCAGGCCCGCGAACATCGCTGCGCGTTCTTCCACGTAGCGGAAGAACTCGTGCGGCCCCAGCCTGCGTGACGCGCGTTCACGCTCGGCCAGTCCGTTGTACGTGGTGTTCAGGCACTCCCACATCTCACTCGACGTCACCTCACGCGCTCCGCGCGCGTTCTCCCGCGCACTTGCCAGCGAGTCCACGATCGAACCAACCTGATTGCGGCTGAACGCAACCAGATCGGTGAGCGAGCGTACGTCGAGCTTCTCCTCCGGCGCTTCGATGCCGAGGACACGCAGGAGCAGACGCGACGTGCGGTCCGGGTCGACGGTGGCGTCGTCGAGCAGTTGGTGGACGGCGACGTCGAGGATTCGAGCGGTGTCGTCGGCGCGCTCGACGTAGCGGCCGATCCAGTAGAGGGACTCTGCGTTGCGAGCAAGCATCGGTCACCACGCTCCGTTCGCTGATAGTTCTTGGTAGCTGGGCACTTCTGAGGTGTTCACTGCTGTTGCTGTTGTTGTTGTTGTGACGTGCTCAGTTCGGGGCCCTGCACCGGTTCCGCGGATTCCGGGGGCTCGGACACCAGTTCCTCACCGGAGAGCTCAGGATCCTCGTCGGAGGTGCGGCTTGCGAGCACCCACGTGTCCTTGCTTCCTCCGCCCTGGCTCGAGTTGACCACCAGCGAACCTTCCGGAAGCGCCACCCGGGTCAGGCCGCCGGGCAACACCCACACGTCCTCACCGTCGTTGACCGCAAAGGGTCGCAAGTCCACGTGTCGCGGCGAGAGAACGTCGTCGATCTTGGTCGGCACCGTGGACAACTGCACGAGAGGCTGCGCGATCCACCCGCGCGGGTCTGCCTTGATCTTGCGGGTGATCGCAGCCAGTTCCTTGGGGCTCGCGTCGGGCCCGAAGACGATTCCGTAGCCGCCGGACCCTTCCACCGGCTTGATGACGAGTTCGGCGACGCGGTCGAGGACCTGCTCGCACTCCTCGTCCAACCAACAGCGGAATGTGTCGACGTTCTGCAAGAGCGGCTTCTCGCCGAGGTAGTAGTCGATGATCTGCGGAACGTAGGTGTAGACGAGTTTGTCGTCACCGACTCCGTTGCCGACGGCACTCGAGATCACCACGTTGCCCGCTCGGGCCGCATTCAGCAGGCCGGCAACGCCGAGAATCGAATCCGGACGGAAGTGCATCGGGTCGAGATACTCGTCGTCGATGCGGCGATAGATGACGTCGACCTGGCGCTCGCCCTCCGTCGTTCGCATGTACACCATGTTGTCGCGGCAGAACAGGTCGCGACCTTCGACGAGTTCCACGCCCATCTGACGAGCGAGCAACGAGTGCTCGAAGTAGGCGGAATTGGCGATACCCGGTGTGAGAACAACCACTGTCGGGTCCGCTTCGTTGAGTGCAGCACCCGCGCGCAGCGCCCTGAGCAAGTGTGTTGCGTAATCACCGACCGCCCGCACCTTGTGGGACATGAACAGATCCGGGAACACCCGAGTCATCGTGCGACGGTTCTCCATCACGTAGGAGACGCCGGACGGAGATCGCAGGTTGTCCTCGAGAACTCGGAACTCTCCGGCCTCGTCTCGGACCAGGTCGATACCCGCGACATGGATACGCACACCGTTGGGCGGAACGATGCCGGCCGCTTCACGATGGAAGTGCTCACACGAGGTGACCAGGCGGCGAGGCAGGACGTGATCGCGCAGGATTCGCTGCTCGCCGTAGATGTCCGCAAGGAACAGCTCGAGTGCCTTCACACGCTGCTTGATGCCCTTTTCCAGGCGCGACCACTCCTGCGCGGCAATGACGCGTGGCACCAGATCCAACGGAAAGGGTCGTTCCTGCCCGGACAGCGAGAACGTCACGCCCTGATCGATGAATGCGCGTCCGAGCGCGTCTGCGCGCGCGGCGAGGTCGGCGCTGCTCGTCGGCGCCAGGGCTTTGTACACACCCTTGTACGGAGCACGCACCGAGCCGTCGGGCTCGAACATCTCGTCGAAAGCCAACTCGTAGCGACCGATGTCTGAATATCCGTCGAACACTGCAGCAGGACGCGCTCGGGTGGTGGTCGAACCTGTTTTACTCGAACTTTTCGAAGGCGGCGGCGTCATAGGGCAACATGCTGCTACAAGTGGGGCTATTCGGCAGCGCGGCGAGAAATCGGGCGCTCGGTGTACTCTTCTCGACAGACGCAACGTGCGACGGTTTGGGTTCTTGGGCCCTCGGCTGGTAATCTTGCCAGTCGGTGCATCAGTGCGCCCACAGCTTTCTCGACCGTAACCAGCTAAAGACGACAAGGATTTTACGCGTGGCCAACATCAAGTCCCAGGTGAAGCGAATCCGTACCAACGAGGCGGCCCGACTCCGTAACCAGTCGGTGAAGTCCTCGCTGCGTACCGCGATCCGTTCATTCCGCGAGGCTGCGGCAGCCGGTGACAAGGACAAGGCCAACGAGCTCCTCGTCTCCACCAGCCGCAAGCTCGACAAGGCAGCCAGCAAGGGCGTCATTCACGCCAACCAGGCTGCCAACAAGAAGTCTGCACTCTCGCAGGCTGCCAACAAGCTCTGACGTTTCCACTGTGACGGTTCGCCGTCATATTGGTTCGTCTCGATAGCCGCCAGGTCGAAAGACCAGGCGGCTATTTTGCGTGTCCGATCGGGCCGACGCGGAACGCCCCGGCTACCGGACGGCCGACGCCACGGTCGCAGAACTAGTGCCGGCCGCCGGCACACCGGGACATCGAGCCCTCAGTTCTTCCGCAGTGCACACACTTTGCGCACTGCCATCTCCAGCGCGAAGGACGAGTCGACTGCGGCGCCCTTCACGTCGGCATTGAGAGCGGCGACGATCTGCATCGCAGCGCCGATCGACGTGGGATCCCAACCGCCGACTTCCTTGATAGCCTTCTTGACCTTCCACGGCGGCATACCGAGATCCGACGCCAACCGGAACGGGTCACCGCCCCGCGCGAACGGGCCGACCTTCGCGATGGTGTGAACTGCATCAGCGAGGGCATCCGCGAGGAGAACGTGCGCCGTTCCGATCTGATCAGCCCACCGCAGGGCCTCGAGCGCACCCCGGGTATCGCCGACGATGACCTTGTCGGCCACATCGAATCCGGAAACCTCGGCCTTGCCCGAGTAGTACTTGTGGACAGCATCGACGTCGATCTTGCCGCCGGTATCTGCCGCCAATTGTGAGCAGGCCGACGCAAGTTCGCGAAGGTTGGAGCCGACGCTTTCGATCATCGCGGCGATCGCATCGGGCGCAACCCTGACGTCTGCGGTCCGAAACTCACCGCGGACGAAGTCGACAAGCTGACTCTTGTTCAGTTTTCCGCAGGCATGAACCGTCGCGCCGAGCTTCTCCAGCGCCGGCGCCAACGCCTTCGCACGGCCACCACCCGAGTGCACGACGATCAGAACGACGCCTTCCGCAGGCTCGCGTGCCGCTTCGAGGACAAGAGCTACGGCATCTTTGCCTGCCTCCGCCGCCGATTCCAGGACGATCACACGGTCTTCGGCAAAAAGAGAAGGGCTGAGCAGCTCAGCCAACTCCGGCGCATTGGTGTCTCCGGCACGCATCTTGGTGACCGGGAGATCGGAAATACCCTGGCCGCGGTCACCGCGGACAGCTCTGATGAGCTGCGATACCGTGCGGTCGATCAGGAACTCGTCGTCCCCGAGAACAAGATGCAGCGGATCGACTCCAGACGGATTACTCACCCGAAGATGGTCCCACGAGGAACCGACACGATCGACACAGACCCGCCGCCCCCGCCGTACACGGCGACGGTGCCGTCGACGTCGGTCCGAACCACCGCCCCGCCCAACGAATCCAGTTCGTCGAGAACCTCGGCGTTCGGGTGCCCGAAACCGTTGCCGGCGCCGACGCTGATCATCGTCAACCTCGGACGCACCGCTTCCAGAAATGCCGACGACGTGGTCCGGGAACCATGATGGGGCAGCTTCAACACATCTGCCTTCACGTCCGTTCCCGATCGGAGAACGGCCTCCTCCCCCGCAACTTCGGCGTCTCCCGTCAACAGAATTCGACCCGCGTCCGTGTGTGCCATCACCACCAGCGACTGATCGTTGGCGGCGTCCGCGCCGTCCCTCGCATCGCGGGGAGCCGGAACCAACGGACCGAGAACCTCCACGTTCACCGATCCCAACGTCAACTCGGTACCTGCACGCAACGAGACAACCGGAACGGCCTGCGATTCGACGGCATCCTTCACTGCCCGAAAACCTGACTCCGGCAACAACATCGACCCGACTCCGACCGCAGCGACCGAACGCCCAGCCAGGACCGCTTCCAATCCTCCGATGTGATCGGCATGAAAATGACTGATCATCAGCAAAGCGATGTCGTTGACGTCCACCATGTTCAGGCAACGATCCATCGACGTGGGATCAGGACCGACATCGATCACGATCACCCTGCCGTCTCCGGTCGAGAGCACAAGACCGTCCCCTTGGCCTACGTCGCACATCACCAGTACCCACCCCGGCGCAATGCGGCTGTCGCCGAACACGTGTTGAAAGATCAGGGCTAGAACGACTCCCAACGCGAGGACGCCGACCACCCACCTCGAAATCCGATTCCACAGCGTCATGGCCGCGGCCAGTAAGACGCCCACGACGACCAGAGCGCCGATGAGCCCCGACGGCACCACCACCGACGCTCCGGGAAGAGCCGCCGCCCGCTCGGACACGTACAACAGCCACCCCATCGGCGGCCGGACCAGTGGCGCGACGAACACCGCGATCGGTGGACAGATCAGCGCGCACAGTGCAATCACCGCACCGAATACCGTGATAAGTCCGATCACGGGCGCCACCGCCATGTTCGCTGCAATCGTGACCACGCTGAAGGTTCCCGCCATGGCGCCCACCAGTGGAGCAGTCACGACAAACGCAGCACTCGAGACAGCTGTCATCTCCGAAAACCAACGGGGCCAACCCCGTCGGCGAAGCACGTCCACCCACACCGGAGCGATGATCACCAGCGCGCCCGTGGCAGTAGTCGACAACGCAAACCCCCAGTCGACGGCAAGCTCGGGCATGACGACAACCAGAACGATGACGGCTGCGGCAAGAGCAGGCAGCGCCTGTTTACGTCGACCGGTGACCAGACTGAGCAGGCCGATCAGGCCCATCACCGAGGCACGCAGCACACTCGGCGACGGCCTCGCGACGACAACAAACGCAACGAGGGCCACCAGCGCGAAAGCGGCGCCGACCCGCGGGCTCAGTGCCGCCGCTCTGACCAACAGCAGAACGGCCCCCAGCAGAATGCTGATGTTGGCGCCGGAGACCGCAGTGAGGTGGGAAAGCCCGGCAACGGTGAAGTTGTCCTTCACCACCGGCGACAGCGACGACGTGTCTCCGACGACCAGGCCAGGCAGCAGACCTGCCTGATCCGGCGGGAGCGCAGCCGAGCACGCAGCGGCGAAACGAATGCGCACCACACTCGCCCATCGCTGGTACCAGGGCGCTTCTCCCACCGCGACGGGAGGCCCTTCGGACGTGATCACGGCGAGCGTGGAATCGCTACGCCATGGCTGACTCGCCCGGCCGCGAACCGTGAGGCTCTGCCCTGGAACAACTTCGAGCCACGACGAACTGGGCGCCCGGATCGTGACCAATCCACCTCCGGAGTACCTGTGATTCCGGGCAGTCACCGAATTGACGGTTGCCCTGAAGAAGACCTGACCTTGCCCCACTGCGCCGGAGACCACCTGCGGATCCTCAGTTGGTTCCAGGTCGACACTCACCCAGGCTCCTTCGAGGGCAGCCCGGGTCAGTGGGTGCCCCTCGACCTCGGTCGCCCGCCACCCGCTGACGGCACTACACCCGGCACCGAACAGCAATGCAACCAACATGATTCGTGCCCACACCGCAGATGTCCGGCGTACAACCACGACAACCAGGATTGCCGCTGGAATAGCGCACGCCACCGCCAGTACCCACGCGGCGACCGCGCCGAACAGGATCCCCACCGCGCTACTTCCCCACGCGGCGACGGCCGACAGAAGCAGTCGAGCGTCGAGAACGGGCCGGACCTCCGATTCGTTCACACCGACACCAGCACTCGCAGCTTCGCCAACCTTGCCGGGCCGATACCGTCGACTTCCCCCAATTGTTCTACGTCCGTGAATTTCCCGTTGGACGTACGCCAGGAAATGATCGACGCCGCTGTTACCGGCCCTACCCCGGGAAGCCCGTCCAGTTCGGCTTCGGTGGCGGTGTTGAGGTTCACCAGCCCAGCCCCGCCGGATTCCCCCGCAGCGGCGGGGCTGGTCCCTCCCGCAGTGGTACTCGAACTCGCTGAGACACCACCGGACTGATCGGCCGCACCCACCACGATCTGATCACCATCGGCAAGCTTCTGAGCCAGGTTCAGGCCTACCGTCTCCGCTCCGTCGAGCACTCCACCTGCCGCAGCGAGCGCGTCGGCGATGCGCGAGCCCGAATGCAGGTTGACAAGCCCAGGCGTGCGCACGAGTCCGACGACACTGACCACCAGAGCCTCGGGCGGCTGCTCCGCTACGACGGCGGTCGGTACGGGACCCGCTGATTCACCATCGTCGACAGTGACACTCTGCTCCGTGACACTCTGGGCCGTCACATTCTGGGCCGTCACATTGTGGGGCGAGGGCAACGGTGGGACCGCCTGCAAACTCGGAGAGTCCCACCACACGGTGAACAAGCCGATAGCCGTGGCCAGTGCTGCGACGATCGCCAACACCCAAGTCGCCGATCGGCTCGGGCGCCAACGCGTTCCGCGCCAGCGCTCGGGCAGGCGATCGAACCTGGACGAGTCAGGCGGAACTTCGTATTCGTCCTCGTCGAAGTCCTGGAGCCACTCGGGGGACCTCCCGAAAGACACTGAATCCTCGAAGTCGTCGACGGCTTGTCGCTGCCTGTAGTTTCCGTCCATCGCCGCGAGGCGATCACGCGCCCGCTCACGCTCCTCGCTGATCCTCATGACTGGACGCTAACGAGGGACCAGGCCACCGAAGACGATGAATTTCGACCTGTGGAGAACTCGGGGATTGTGGAGAAACGATCAGGTGTTCGCGTCGATCTCCGGCAACGGGCACACCACAACACCGATCGCGCCGACACCGACGTGCGCTCCGATAACCGCACTGAAGTCGGTAACCACGGATTCCGCTACATCGGGAATGCGCTCGGCCAACTGTTCCGCTATCCCGTCGGCACGCTCTCGTGCTCGCATGTGATGCACGGCTATCGCCACGCGGCCGAGACCGGCGCGCTCGACTGCCGAATCAACCAAGCGCGCAAGCGCTTTGGTGGTGGTACGTGTTTTCTCGCCGAGCACGAGTTTGCCGTCCACCAGATGCAGGATCGGCTTCATCGCCAATGCAGTACCCAGCAACGCAGCGGCGGTTCCGATTCGTCCGCCCCGACGCAATTGATCAAGTTTGTCGACGACGATGTAGCAGCGCCCACGGCTCGCGACGTCGACCGCCCGGCCGTATGCCTCTTCGAGTGATGCGCCCTTCTCGGCCAAGCGCGCAGCTTCGAGAGCGGGATAGCCCAAACCCATTCCGGCGGACTGCGAGTCGACGATCCGGACGGCGCCACCGAACTCCTGGGCTGCCACTCGTCCGGCTTCCCACGTTCCCGAGAGTTGACGTGAAATGTGAACAGCGAGGACGCCGTCGCCGTCGCTCAGCTTCAGGGCGCGTGCATATGCCTCGGACAACTCGGCGGGTGACGCTCCGGCCGTTGTCACTCCCGACAGGTCGTTCGGCATTGCATCGACACCCTCACGCAAGTCGCAGCCGTCACGGAGTACATGGAGCGGAACCACCTGAATGCCACATGCGTCGGCCGACTCCTGCGGGATGCAGGCGGAGGAATCCGTGACGACGACGACCGGCATTCTGCTACCCGACTTCGCTCGGCGGTGATACCAGTTCCGGCGAAACCAGTTCCGGCGAAACCGTTTTCTGCGACTCGACCCCGCGAATCGCAGCGATCATCGCGCGGGCTACACCGACGTGACCGTCCCAACCCCAGTGAATTCCGTCGGGATTACCGTTCTCGGAAAAGACGTTGTCTCGCACTGCATCCGCGAGATCGACTACGGGAACGTCTTTCTCCGTAGCCCACTCGGTGATCGCGGACACCGCGGCCGGCCGGCCGGCATGCACGCTCGCGTAGGCATCGCTTCGGTGAACCGACGGCAAGGTCGCGATCATCGGCAGTTCGGGCCGCATGTACTCCAACGCATTTCGCGAGCTTTCCAGATACTCGACGCTCAGCTTGGGCGGAAGCGCGACCGGGCGGCCCAGTGGTGCAAGCCGTGGCTGCAGCCACTGATAACCCTCGCGCACCACGCGTCGAAGCGCGGGTGGCCGAACGTAGCGAATGGTCTCGCGGAGCGCGGTAGGCAATGGGGACGGCAGCGAGTCCATCCCGCCGACCGCGAACACGACGGCGCCTGCCCGCGGCACCGCCGCCCACACACGAGGATCCTGGGTCAGTGCCCACCACGCGTCGCGGCACGTCCAGCCGATACGGGCGACCAGCTCGACGTCCCAGCCGAGTTCGTCGGCCACGATGTTGGGCCAGATCCGTGGGTGGTCTGCCGCAAGGCCGCCTTTGGGGCCGAAATACGACAGCGAATCCGCGAGTACGAGGAGGACGGGGCGCTGCCCGTCGGCACTTTCAGAGGACGTCATTTGCGACACTCGCAGAAGCATTCCATACGTCGAGTCGCCACTCGATCGACTTGACGTCACCGTGTCCGCTGAGTTGCACCCAACTGGTGTTTCCCAATCCGCCGAGGACGGCCCAGCGATCGATGGGCAGGTCGAGCAATGCCGCTGTCAGTGCCGCGATCAAGCCTCCGTGCGCCACCAGAACCACGGGCCGCTCGGCCCAGTCCGGGTGCGTCTCGACCAATTCGTGAACGACAGGAAGACTGCGATGTGCAACGTCGATTCGGCTTTCGCCACCGGGCGGCGCCAACGTGGCATCCGCCCGCCAGGCAGATCGCACACCGGGAGTGCGCTCGTCGACGTCGTGATGAGTCAGGCCTTGCCATTCGCCCAGGTGTGTCTCACGCAGACGCGTGTCGGTGAGGACCGGAAGTCCGGCGGCGTCACCGACAGCGACGGCTGTGAAATACGCGCGACGCAGATCCGAGGACACGATCGTCAACGGTCTGCGATCGGCGATCACCGGACCTGCACTCTTGGCCTGCGTGCGTCCCAACTCCGACAGATCGGTGTCGAGTTGCCCCTGCATCCGAGAGTCGGCGTTGTATTCGGTCTGTCCGTGACGCAGCAGGATGAGCCGGCGGACAGGGTTCGACGCCGCACTGGGCGCCGACGAAGTCACAGCGAGGGATCCTGCGCGTCCGGCTCGGAAACCGTGTCGGTCTCGAACACCGTGTTGGCATCGGCGGGGCCGGGACGGTTCTGTCCGAGGCCTTCGACCTCGACCGTCGGGCAGTCCTTCCACAGTCGATCGAGAGCGTAGAAGTTCCGCTCCTCGTCGTGCTGGACGTGGACGACGATGTCGGCGTAGTCGAGCAGTGCCCAGCGTCCCTCGCGGGTGCCTTCGCGGCGGACAGGCTTGTGTCCCGCTTCGCGGAGTCGGTCTTCGATGTTCTCGACAATCGAGTTGACCTGACGCTCGTTGGTCGCAGATGCGATCACGAAGCAGTCCGTGATGACCAACTGTTCGGACACATCGAGCACCACCACTTCGGTGGCCAGCTTCTCGTCGGCTGCCAAGGCCGCGATGCGTGCCATGTCGATGGCTTCGGTGTTTGCGCTCACTCGATGTTCTCCAGTTTCGTCTTCAGAAAGTACTTGTTGTTCTCGGCTAGCTCGAGTCGGTTGCGCCCGGGACGGCTTCCGACTTCCCCGGTGCAGGCTCCGACATCGTTGTAGCTCCGTCGCGGCGCTCCGCGTCGACAGGTCGATACAGGTTCCGCTTCGAGATGTACTGCACCACTCCGTCCGGCACCAGGTACCAGACGGGGCGGTCTTCACTTGCCCGACGACGACATTCGGTCGACGAAATGGCAAGTGCCGGAATCTCTATCAACGTGACCGCGTCGGCGGGCATGGTGTCGAGGTGACCGGCCAGGTGTTCTGCATTGAGATCGAAACCCGGTCGCGATACCCCGACGAACTTCGCCAATGCGAACAACTCTTCCCAATCTTGCCAGGAAAGGATGCTGGCCAGCGCATCGGCACCGGTGATGAAGAAGAGTTCGGCGTCAGGATGGTAGGCCCGGAGGTCTCGCAGGGTGTCCACGGTGTACGTGACTTTTTCACGGTCGACGTCGACCCGAGAGACGGAAAACCGCGGGTTGGAGGCGGTGGCGATGACCGTCATGAGGTATCGGTCCTCGGCGGGACTGACGCCTCTCCCCTGCTTCTGCCAGGGCCGTCCGGTGGGGACGAAGATCACTTCGTCGAGTCCGAACCGGTCGGCGACCTCACTGGCCGCAACGAGGTGGCCATGGTGAATGGGGTCGAAGGTGCCACCCATCACTCCGAGGCGTCGAGCACGTTCCACCGATAGTCCCTTCTGCACGAGTGTCGAGCTTACGGGTCAGACCGGCAGCAGTCTGGACACGACGTCGGCGAGCTGCTGGGCCGAGCGGCACTCGTGCATGCTGATGACCTCGTTGTAGACCTTCGCCGCGGAGTCACCCGTTCCCCATTGCCCCTTCGGCTCGGGGTTGAGCCAGTGCGCGTGCTTGGCTACCGCAACCATCTGCGACAGCGACTGAAGGTTGGGATCGCGGTAGTTGTTGCGACCGTCGCCGAGTACCAGCAGCGACGTACGGCTGGTGATGGACTGCGCGAACTTCTCCTGGAACACCCCGAATGCGTGTCCGTAGTCGGAGTGGCCGTCGTAGGTGATCAGTTCGGCCTCACGCACCATGCGTGACATCGCGGATCCGAGGTCGGCGTTCGAGTCGAAGAACCGCGTGACCTCGTCGGTCGTGTCGATGAACGCGAATACCCTCACTCGCGAGAACTGCTCACGCAACGCATTGACGAGCAGGAGCGTGAAGTGGCTGAACCCCGCTACCGAACCCGACACGTCACACATCACCACAAGTTCCGGCCGCGCTCGCTTCGGCTTGCGCTGCACCAGATCGATCGGCACTCCGCCCGTCGACATGGACTTGCGCAGCGTGCGACGCAGGTCGATCGAACCCGCGCGGGAGCGGCTACGACGCACGGCGAGTCGACTGGCCAGCAGACGAGCCAGGGGTGCGACGTTCTTCTTCAGCGTGGTGAGTTCTGCGTCGGAGGCCCGCAGGAAGTCGACTTCCTCGGCGAGTTTCGGAACGCCGTACGTGGCGACGCGTTCCTTACCCAGATTCTCGGCTGTGCGTCGACGCGTTTCCTTCTCGACCATCTTGCGGAAGTCCGCGATGCGCTGCGCTGCCGTGCGCTTGGCGACCTCGGACTGATAGTCGGAGTTGTCCTTGCCCTCGGACCCGGAGCCCTCCTGGTTGCCGAGCAGGCCCTGCAGAATCTTGTTGAGCAACGTCTCCGGGGCGACGTCGCGAAGTGCCTGGTAGGCGGAGAACGACGGGCCGTTACTCGACTGGTACTGCCCGAGTTCCTCGACCATGGCGGCGGTCAGGAGTTCGGTCATCTCCATCGCCTCGTCGCTGCCGTCCGTCAACAGTTCCGCGATCAACTCACGCAATGCCTGCAGGTCGATCGAGCCATCGGGCTTGCGCGGCAGTGTGACGTCGACGTCGCCGACCGCACGGTCACCGATCGCCTTGGGAAACCACAGGTCGAAGACGGCGTCGAACGTCGCCCGGTGGGTAGGTCGACGCAGGAGCGAGCACGCCAGCCCTTCACGAAGAGCCCCACGATCGAGCAGGTCGAGAACGGACATGACCTGACCGGCGTCGACGGTCTCGGACGGGCCGACCATGATTCCGCGTCGTCGCAGAGCCTCGACAAAATCGACGAGGTGACCGGGAATCCCGTGCGGCGCTGCCAGGCCGCCGGGTGAGAGCGGCGACGTCGATCCTGCGGGAGCCATGACAGACCTCAGTTCAGCCGAAGTTCAGCGGCGGCACGCACCTGGTCCGACTGGTGCTTGAGGATCACGCCGAGCGTGGCGCGAACGGCATCGTCGTCGAGAGTGTCCATGCCCAGAGCAAGAAGGGTGCGTCCCCAGTCGATGGTCTCGGACACCGAAGGGACCTTCTTGAGCTGCATTCCGCGAAGAACACGAATGGTGTTCACCAGCTGCTCTGCAATCGCTTCAGGAAGCTCCGGCACCCGGCTTGCGAGAATGCGACGCTCGAGCTCGGCGTCCGGGAAATCGAGATGCAGGAAGAGGCAACGACGCTTCAGAGCCTCCGAGAGTTCGCGCGTGGCGTTGGACGTCAGCACCGTGAACGGCTTGCGGGTGGCGGTGATCGTTCCGAGCTCGGGGATCGTGACCGCGAAGTCGCTGAGCACTTCGAGGAGCAGACCTTCGATCTCGACGTCGGCCTTGTCCGTCTCGTCGATCAACAACACCGTCGGGTCCTCGCGGCGAATGGCCTTGAGCAGTGGACGTGCGAGCAGGAACTCCTCCGAGAACACATCCGCCTTCGTCGAGTCCCAGCTGTGGTCGACTGCGACATCACCCCTCGCTCCGCTCGCCCCTCCGGACTGAATCCGAAGAATCTGCTTCGCGTGATTCCACTCGTACAGCGCACGAGCCTCGTCGACGCCCTCGTAGCACTGCAGGCGCACCAACTCGGCGCCTGTCGTCTGGGCTACCGCGCGCGCCAACTCGGTCTTACCGACACCGGCCGGTCCCTCGATGAGCAGGGGCTTGCCCAGTCGGTCGGCAAGGAACACTGCCGTTGCAGTGCCCTTGTCGGACAGGTAACCCGTCTCGGCCAAACGCTCGATCACGTCGTCGACGCTCGAGAAGAACGGTGTTGTATCGGGAAGAGCTCGGTCCACGGTTAACTCCTAAAAAGGGTGGGGCAAGTCTGGTGAACTTTTCAGGCGGGTCGGGTGTGCCCGTCGCCCCAGACGATCCACTTGGTGGACGTCAGTTCCGGCAACCCCATCGGGCCACGCGCATGCAGTTTCTGGGTGGAGATGCCGATCTCGGCGCCGAACCCGAATTGCTCACCGTCGGTGAAGGCAGTCGACGCGTTGACCATGACGGCGGCGGCATCGACGCGAGCGGTGAACTCGCGGGCAGCCGAAAGATCGGACGTCACGATGGCTTCGGTGTGACCGGTTCCGTACTGGTCGATGTGCTCGACGGCAGCGTCCAAGTCCTTGACGACCTTGAGGGCGACGTCGAGTGTGAGGTACTCCTTCGACCAGTCGTCCTCGGTCGCGGGAACCAGTCCCGGCAGATCGCCGTGCACGACGACGTCGTGCATTTGAAGTGCTTGCAGCAACTTCGGCACGGCCGTCTCGGCAATAGCGGCGTCGACCAGCACCGTCTCCGCGGTGTTGCACACGCTGGGCCGACGAGTCTTGGAGTTGAGAAGAATCTTCTCGGCCATGAGCAGATCGGCGGCCGAGTGAACATAGACGTGACAGTTACCGACACCGGTCTCGATGGTGGGAACGGTGGCATCGCGAACGACGGCGCTGATCAAGCCGGCGCCGCCTCGTGGGATGACGACGTCGACGAGGCCACGGGCCTGAATCAAATGAGTGACCGTGGAGCGATCCGCACTTGGCAGAAGTTGAACGGAGTCCTCGGGCAGTCCCTGAGCGACCAGCGACGCACGCAGGGCCGCCACCAATGCTTCGTTGGACTTGACCGCCGAAGACGAACCACGAAGCAGCGCAGCATTTCCCGACTTGAGTGTCAGACCGAACGCGTCCACGGTCACGTTGGGACGAGCCTCGTACACCATGCCGACGACGCCGAGCGGAACACGCTGCTGGCGCAGCTCCAGACCGTTCGGCAGAGTGGAGCCGCGAAGAACTTCGCCGATCGGATCGGGTAGTCCGGCAACCTGGCGCAAACCTGACGCGATGCCCTCGATGCGGTCAGCGGTCAGCCGAAGACGGTCGAGCAGTGATTCCTCGGTACCGCCCGCCTTCGCGGTGTCGATATCGAGAGCGTTGGCCGCGAGAATCCGATCACTCGCCGCGAGTACTGCGTCGGCTGCGGCATGGAGCGCGGCATCCTTCTGCGCCGTGGTCAGCAGAGCCAGGACGCGCGAAGCCTTGCGAGCTCGGCGTGCGGCGTCGTGCACGACGGTCTTGGTGTCGGACGCGTTCGAGTCGACGGTTTCTGCGTCGGAAGTCACAGCGGTCATGAATACACATTAACCACCCACCGTGGCGGCCTGCTCGGCGGAACGAGGCTGTGACCACCCGAGAGCATTGCGGCGGACCGCCGAGGAACATTGCGGCGGACCGCCGAGGAACATTTCGCCGCACCGCCGGGGAACAATTCCGGCGCGCGACACTGTTGCACCCACCGACCTTCTTCTTCGAGTCAGGAGCCATCCGTGAGTGTGTTGTTCGAGCCTTTGACCCTGCGCGGCGTCACCATCCCGAACCGCGTCTGGATGGCACCGATGTGCCAGTACTCGGCTGACGTCATCGGCGACCAGGTCGGAGTGCCCAACGAATGGCATCGCACGCACCTGGTGAGCCGCGCGATCGGCGGCACCGGCCTGATTCTCACCGAGGCGACCGCCGTCAGCCCCGAAGGCCGCATTTCGGCCGCCGATCTGGGGATCTGGAACGACACGCAGGCACAAGCCTTCGCCGAGATCAACGCGCAACTCGCGTACTTCGGCGCAGTGCCCGGGATCCAGTTGGCTCACGCCGGACGCAAAGCGTCGACGCAGGTTCCGTGGCGCGGCGGCAAGAGCCTGCCCGCCGACGACCGACTCGCCTGGCAGACCGTCGCCCCGAGCGCGGTTCCGTTCGGTCACCTTGCCGATCCGGTCGAGTTGACCACGGAAGGCATCGAGAAGGTCGTCGCGGACTTTGCAGCGGCGGCTACCCGCGCACTGAAGGCCGAATTCAAGGTCGTGGAAATTCACGCGGCCCACGGATACCTGATCCATCAGTTCCTCTCGCCCGAGAGCAACAAGCGGACCGACCGCTACGGCGGCAGCTTCGAGAACCGCATCCGGTTGCTCCTCGAAATCCTGACAGCGGTCCGCGAGGTGTGGCCGGCCGAGCTACCCCTCTTCGTCCGGGTCTCGGCGACCGATTGGCTCACGGAAGAACGTGGGCTCGAGGTCGACAGCTGGACTGCGGATCAGACCGTTGCCCTCGCCAACATCCTCTCCGACTACGGCGTCGATCTGGTCGACGTGTCCACCGGCGGTAATTCACCGGCGGCCCAGATTCCGGTGGAGCCGGGATACCAGGTTCCGTTCGCCCGTCGCCTGCAGAACGAAAGCCTGTTGCCTGCCGCCGCCGTCGGCCTCATCACCGAACCCGAACAGGCCGAGAAGATCGTCGAGGACGGCAGCGCCGTGGCGGTGCTCCTCGGCCGCGAACTCTTGCGTGATCCGTACTGGGCGCGCCGGGCGGCCCGGGAACTGAACGCCGAGGTGGGACCGCATATCCCGTCGCAGTACGCTCGCGCCTTCTAGCCCGAAAATCGGCTCCTGCGTCCAACTTTGATAGCGTAAGCGTCTTACTTGCCGGTAGTCCGGAGCCCTGTGGGCTCCGGACACTGCCGCGGGCCAGAGCCGTGCGACGGGGGTCGCAACGAGCCACAGGGCACGCGGACGCTCGATTTCCCGACCGGCTCATCGGCGAGTGGGCAACGAAAAGATGCGTGCATCAGGTACGTGCCCCGCTCGGTTCGATGATTGCGCTGGGGAGCGCATGTCATGACTACACCAGAGAACTCGATCAGCGCTCTCGAAGTGGCCGAATCACCCGATGTCTGCGTCACCGACAATGCGTCCGTCAAACGCGCTGTCAAGGCGACGATGCTCGGAAATGCCATGGAGTGGTTCGATTTCGGCGTTTACGCATATCTAGCTACCACTATCGGAAAAGTGTTCTTCCCGGAGGCGAGCGGCAGCGCTCAACTCCTCTCGACCTTTGCAATCTTTGCAGCAGCCTTCATCGTCCGCCCTCTCGGCGGACTGTTCTTCGGCCCACTCGGTGACCGCATCGGGCGCAAGAAAGTCCTGGCCACCACGATCATTCTGATGGCGGGCAGCACCTTCGCCATCGGCCTCATCCCGAGCTACGAGTCCATCGGTATCGCTGCCCCGATCCTGCTGGTACTCCTACGCCTGTTGCAGGGCTTTTCGACGGGCGGCGAATACGGCGGGGCCAGTACGTTCGTCGCCGAATACGCACCGGACAAGCGGCGCGGTTTCTTCGCCAGCTTCCTCGAATTCGGGACTCTGGCAGGATATGTGGCGGCAGCAGGCATCGTGACGATCATCCAGACCGTCGTCAGCGCCGAGGATCTCCTCCAGTGGGGCTGGCGAATCCCCTTCCTCATTGCCGGCCCGCTGGGTCTCATCGGCCTGTACCTTCGTCTGCGCCTGGAAGAAACTCCCGCATTCCAGATGATGGAGCAGGCCGAAGAGCGCTCCCTCGCAGACGAATCCACCGGCAAGAAACTGCGCGAAACTCTCGTCGACAACTGGCGTCCCCTTGTTCTGTGCATCGTCCTGGTGGCCACGTACAACATCGCTCACTACGGCCTGCTCAGCTACATGCCCACGTATCTGACCAACACCTTGGGTTACGACGAGTCCCACGGGCTCGTTCTGATGATCATCGTCATGATCGTGATGATGATGGGAATCAGCTACGTCGGAAAGTTCTCGGACCGCGTCGGGCGTAAACCCTTGCTGCTCAGCGGTTTCATCGGATTCTTCGTCCTGTCCCTACCCGCTTACCTGTTGATCGGCGTCGGCAACTACGTGACGGTCTTCCTGGGACTCGCAATTCTCGGCGGCCTGCTCCTGCTGTTCGTCGGAGTGTTCCCGTCCGTGCTTCCCGCACTCTTTCCGACCGGAATCAGGTACGGCGGCTTGGCAATCGGATACAACCTCGCGGTCTCCATCTTCGGCGGAACCACTCCCCTGGTGCTGACAGCTCTCGAAAGTGCAACGGGCAGCAACTTGGTCGCGCCGATGTACATGATGATCGCCGCAGTGATCGGCGGTATCGCGGTACTGCTCATCCCCGAGACGGCACGCAAGCCACTCGACGGTTCGCCACCCGCCGTCGCCACCGACGAGGAAGCACGCCGGATCATTCGGAAGGTTCGCCGAAAGAGAATGAAGGCCGATAACCTCGAGGTATGAGCACGCCTCGAATCGTCGTCGTCGGCAGTATCAACATGGACCTGACCACGTCAGTGGCCAGATTTCCCGCTCCGGGAGAAACACTGCTCGGCACTGCCTTTGCCACCGCGGCAGGAGGCAAAGGCAGTAACCAGGCCATCGCAGCCGCGAAGGCCGGTGGGGACGTGTCCTTCATCGGCGCGGTCGGCGACGACGGTTTCGGCGCCCAGTTGCGCGAGACCCTGCAAGACGCCGGGGTCGACACCGCACTGCTACGTGGCGTCGACGGCCCGAGTGGCGTCGCGGCCATCACCGTGAGCGAAGACGCGGAGAACAACATCATCGTCGTCCCGGGCGCCAATTCCACGATCACCGCGTTGTCCGAAGCAGACCTCGACGCGATCGCACACGCCGACGTTCTCCTGTGCCAACTCGAAATACCACTCGACACGGTCACCGCAGCGGCCCAGCACGCGCACGCCAACGGCACGACCGTCATCCTGAATCCATCTCCCGTGCAAGAACTTCCGGATCCACTGATCGATGCAGTCGACATCTTGATCGTGAACCAGACCGAGTCGGAGCAGTTGGCCGCGGTCACAAGTCGCGTCGCGCACCTCGTCACGACGCTCGGAGCGGGCGGCGCGGATCTTCGGTCCGGCGATGTGACCGTCCACGCCGACTCCCCTGCCGTGACACCCGTCGACACCACCGGCGCAGGCGATGCCTTCACCGGGGCCTTCGCCGTGGAGTGGGTGCAGGACCAGGACCGCGCCCTGCAGTTCGCGGCCACGGCGGGAAGCCTGGCGACGACGGTACGCGGCGCCTCGGTGTCGTCGCCTACTCGCGCTGCGATCGAAAAAGTCCTGAACCGACAGCTTGACTCTGACACAGCAAGCTCGGCTTGACTCTGACACCGTGTGAGGTTCTAAACCTGTAGGTGTCAGGTTGGTGAGGGAGAAACGGGGCGAGCAACCATGTTGAGCATCGGAGACTTCGCGAGAGCAGGTCGTGTGTCGGTGCGCATGCTTCGCCACTACGACGCCATCGGCCTGCTCGCACCGGCGAGGGTCGACGCCTCCACCGGGTACCGCTCGTACACTGCCGGCCAGTTGGCGTTGCTCAACCGCATCGTCGCGCTCAAGGAGTTGGGCCTGACCCTGGCCCAGGTCCAGCAGGTGGTGGAGTCGGCGGTCACGGTCGACGAGATCCGCGGGATGCTCATGCTTCGCCGAGCAGAACTCGAGGCCCGAATCCAGGAAGACACCGCGCGACTGGCGCACGTGCAGGCGCGCCTCCGCATCATCGAAAGTGAGGGACAGATGTCCGCATACGAGGTTGTGATCAAGTCCGTTCCGGCGCTGCGGGTCGCGGAGTTGACCGGTACCGCCAAGACGATGGACCCGTCGTCGATCGGCCCCGTGGTTCGCGGGCTGTACGAGCGGCTGTGTACCGGTTTGGATCGTGCCGGTGTCGTCCCGATCGGACCTGCGCTCGCGTACTACGAGGATGCTGGCGACGACGAGAACGTCGTCGTGCATGCCGCACTGCCGGTCGACGCGGACCCCGAGGGCGACTACGAGTTCGCGGTCGTCGACCTGCAGGCCGAAGCTCAGGTGGCTTCGCTGCTGCACAAGGGCTCGATGGACAACTGCCTGCCCGCCTATCAGGCCTTGGCTCAGTGGATCGACGCAGCGGGATACCGCAATGCCGGCCCCAGCCGTGAGGTGACGCTGGCGTGCCCGGAGGACGTCGACGGCTGGGTCACCGAGCTGCAGGAACCTGTTGCCAAGCCCTGAAGCCCGCACGTGTCGGCAGGGTCGTGCACCATGGGGTCCATGACCACCGCCACTGCCCCAGCCATGCGCGACGAAGCCGAGCGGCTGCTCCGCGAACTCGCGGGGCCGGATGCCCGCCTACGCGAGGACCAGTGGACTGCCATCGAGGCCTTGGTGGTGCAACGCAAACGCGCCCTCGTCGTCCAGCGGACGGGCTGGGGCAAGTCGGCGGTCTACTTCATCTCGGCGAAGCTGCTCCGGGCAACAGGTCACGGCCCGACGGTCATCGTCTCGCCCTTGTTGGCCCTGATGCGAAACCAGGTCAGTTCTGCCGAGCGTGCCGGAGTGCGAGCCGCAACCATCAACTCGGGCAACGTCACCGAATGGGACGACATCCACGCCCGCGTCGCAGCCAATGATCTCGACGTACTTCTGGTCAGCCCAGAGCGGCTGAACAACCCCGACTTCCGCGATCAGGTGCTCCCGGCCCTGGCAGCCGACGCCGGCCTGGTCGTGGTCGACGAGGCTCACTGTGTTTCCGACTGGGGACACGACTTCCGTCCCGACTACCGGCGCATCAGGACGTTGATCGCCGAACTCGGCGAGGGCATTCCCGTCCTCGCGACCACGGCAACGGCCAACAACCGCGTTGTCGAGGACGTGTCCGCCCAGCTGGGCGTCGGCGGCGAGGAAACCCTCGTCCTTCGCGGCGGGCTCGAACGCGAGTCACTTCACCTCTCTGTAGTCCACATTCCGGAGGCGACGGCGCGCGCTGCCTGGCTTGCCGACATGCTCGAGACGCTGCCGGGATCGGGCATCATCTACACGCTGACGGTTTCGGCCGCTCGCGACCTCGCAAGCCTGCTCTCCGAGCGCGGCTATACCGTCGCCGCCTACACGGGCCAGACCGATCCCACTGAACGCGAATCCCTCGAGCAGGACTTGTTGGGCAATCGCGTCAAGGCTCTGGTGGCCACCTCGGCCCTCGGGATGGGCTTCGACAAGCCCGATCTCGGGTTCGTCGTCCACCTGGGCGCACCGTCGTCGCCGATCTCGTACTACCAGCAGGTGGGCCGCGCCGGTCGGTCCACCGACAGGGCAGACGTGATCCTTCTGCCGGGCGCCGAGGACAAGCAGATCTGGAGCTACTTCGCCTCGGTCGCCTTCCCCCGCGAGCACCTGGTCCGCAGCGTCATCGAACACCTCGACACCGAAAAGGCCACGTCGACACCGGCACTCGAACCGCTGGTGGAACTCAATCGCACCCGTCTCGAAATGGTCCTCAAAGTCCTCGACGTCGACGGCGCAGTCAAACGAGTCAAGGGCGGTTGGATCAGCACCGGAGAACCTTGGGTGTACGACGCCGAGCGCTACGGCCGACTCGACGACGCTCGCCAGGCCGAGCAGGCCGCAATGGTGGAGTACCAGAGCATCACGACGTGTCGAATGACCTTCCTGCGTGAACAACTCGACGATCCGGGCCTCACGTCGGAGAACTCACAGTGCGGTCGCTGTGACAACTGCACCGGCAATCGCTACGACACCACTGTCGACACCACCGCCCTCGACGAGACTCGGGCGCGCCTGCAGCGGCCCGGATTCGACCTGGAGCCGCGCAAGATGTGGCCGACCGGCCTGAGCAAGCTGGGTGTCAAGCTGTCCGGGAAGATCACCGAGGGTCCGGAAACCGGGCGCATTCTCGGACGGATGTCGGATCTGGGCTGGGGCCAACGTCTCCGCGCGCTTTTCGACGGCCCCGACGCCGAGGTACCCGATGCGGTGGTCAGCGCGTGTATCAGTGTTCTGGCGGCCTGGAATTGGGCCGAGCGCCCCACCGGTGTCATGGCCCTCGAATCCACGACGCATCCGTTGCTGGTGTCGAGCCTGGCCGCCAAGTTGGCCGAGGTCGGGCGATTGACCGACCTCGGCACCCTTCGCTTGCGACCCGACCACACTCCGGTGTCAGCAGCGAACTCCGCCTATCGCGTGTCCGGACTTGTCGATGTTTGGGAAGTCCCGGACATGAGTATTCATCAGGGACCAATACTTCTTGTCGACGCAATCGCCGATACCGGTTGGACTTTCACGATGGCCGCACGCGCACTTCGGCAGGCCGGAGCCCAATCGGTACTTCCCTTGGCGCTCGCGAGCCCGAAATAGCGAGTTTTTGCCCGAAATAGTCGCTCGGACAACGGCAAAAGTTACATAATGTGAGCACCATCACATTCATGTCCTCACCTGGGGCGCAACGGGTTCCGCACGGCCCGAAACGGACATCTGCATGACTTCGACAGCAATGATTGTTACGTTCAGATGACCGATGAAGCCTGTTGATACGAGAGCTATCCCGACCACCGCGCCGGACGCGGTGTTGTTCAGAAGCCCACAGATCGATGACGGAGTCCGGCTCTGGGAGATCGCACGTGATTCGAAGGTGCTCGACCTCAATTCGAGTTATGCATACCTGTTGTGGTGCAGGGATTTCAGCGCGACGTCCATCGTCGCAGAGGTGGACGGCCGTGTAGTCGGATTCGTTTCCGGTTACACCCGCCCCAGCGCACAGGAAACCCTGTTCGTGTGGCAAGTTGCGGTCGACGAAGACCAGCGCGGCAAGGCAATTGCTGCCCGCATGCTGTCCGACTTGATGGATCGCACTGCCCCACTGGGTGTTACACATCTGGAGACGACGATCAGCCCCGACAACGAGGCTTCGATCGCACTCTTCACCGCGCTCGCACGTCGGCGCGAAGTACCGATAACCAGGCAGAACTTGTTCTCGCCCAATGATTTTCCCGATGGACACGAAGCCGAAGATCTTTACACGATCGGCGCCTAGCGCACTTCGCGCTCGGCATACAGCATGCCCCGGAGGAACAAAGAAGATATGAATATCAACGAAGCAAGCATTTTCGAAACCCTCGAGTCCGAGGTTCGCAGCTACTGCCGTGACTGGCCTGCAGTGTTCACCAGCGCATCCGGATCCTGGATTCGTGACGAAAACGGGCGCGACTACCTCGATTTCTTCGCCGGTGCCGGCGCCCTCAATTACGGTCACAACAACCCGGTGCTCAAATCTGCACTGGTCGACTACATCATGAGCGATGGCATCACACACGGCCTCGACATGTCGACAGTCGCCAAGCGTGAGTTCCTCGAGACCTTTCAACGCAACATCCTCGAGCCGCGCGGCCTGGACTACAAGGTCCAGTTCCCCGGCCCGACCGGATCGAACACCGTTGAGGCTGCACTGAAGCTGGCCCGCAAGGTCACCGGACGTTCGGCAGTCATCAACTTCACCAACGCATTTCACGGAATGACACTCGGTGCACTCTCCGTGACCGGCAACTCGATGAAGCGCGCGGGCGCCGGTGTCCCCCTTGTGCACACGACACCGATGCCCTTCGACAACTACTTCGACGGCGTCACCGAGGACTTCCAGTGGTTCTCTCGCGTTCTCGACGATTCCGGCAGTGGAATCAACCGTCCCGCGGCAGTCATCGTCGAAACCGTGCAGGGTGAAGGCGGCGTCAATGTCGCTCGTCCCGAATGGCTTCGGGCACTGGCAACGCTGTGCTCGGACCGCGGCATCCTGCTGATCGTCGACGACGTCCAGATGGGTTGCGGTCGCACCGGCCCGTTCTTCTCCTTCGAAGAGGCCGGAATCGTTCCCGACATCGTCACACTGTCCAAGTCGATCGGTGGCTACGGAATGCCCATGGCGCTCACGCTGTTCAAGCGTGAACTCGACGTCTGGGGCCCGGGTGAGCACAACGGCACCTTCCGTGGCAACAACCCCGCGTTCGTCACCTCCAAGGTGGCACTCGATCACTACTGGTCCGACGACGCACTCACCAAGACGACGTTGAAGAAGGGCGCACGCATCAGCGAATGCTTCGCCAATCTCTCCGATCAGTTCCCCGGCGAGGTCTCGCACCGTGGACGCGGCCTGGTTCAGGGCCTCGTCTTCGAACAGCCCGAGCGCGCCGGCAAGGTCTGCCAGCTGGCATTCGACGAGGGATTGCTCGCCGAGACCTCCGGACCCTCTGACCAGGTTGTGAAACTGCTTCCGGCACTGACGATTACCGACGACGAGCTCGAGCACGGCCTCTCCATCCTGGCCGAGGCGACACTCAAGGTCTGCAGCTAGAGGAAGGACTCTCCCATGATCGTTCGCACCACCACCGAGATCACCGACACCGACCGCGACATCACGAGTGAGGACGGAAACTGGCGCAGCAAGCGCATCGTCCTCGGCGGCGACCGCGTCGGGTTCTCGTTCCACGAAACCACCATCAAGGCAGGCTCGGTCAACGAGTTCCACTACGCCAACCATGTCGAGGCGGTCTGGCTCGTCGAGGGCACCGGCAAGCTGATTGACCTGGACAACAACGAGGAATACGATCTCGCGCCGGGGTCGATGTACCTGCTCAACGGCCACGAGCGTCATCGCGTCGAGCCCGATACGCAGATGCGCATGCTCTGTGTGTTCAATCCGCCGGTCACCGGGCGTGAGGTACACGACGAGAATGGTGTCTACCCACTGGTGGAGGTCCCCGCGTAGCGTCTAGTCATGGCGACTGACACCTCTCCACGCGTAGCGATCGGCCCCGTCCCCGATGCACTGCTCGACAGCGCGGTGCTTCGGGGCGGTGGTCTGATCAGTCCGATCGACACTGCCGACGCCCTGATCTGGGCGGGCTCACCCGAAACCTTTCCGTCGGAGTTACCGGCGTCGGTCAGGTGGGTGCAGCTGCCGTCGGCCGGAATCGAGGATTGGTTCGACTCCGGTGTGATTCCGAAGGACACCGATATCACGTGGACCTCGGCGGCCGGCGCGTTTTCGGCATCGGTGGCCGAGCACGCGCTCATGCTGCTGTTGGCCGGAGTTCGTCACCTGCCTGCGCACATCGAGGCTCGAACGTGGCGTCAGTTCGAGTTCTTTCCCAAGATCGGCACACTCCGTGGTTCGACGGTTGCGATCATCGGCGCAGGCGGTATCGGCCGCGCGCTGATTCCGATGCTGGCCGCGCAGGGGGCGGACAGCATCGCAGTCAATCGTTCCGGTAGCCCTGTCCCCGGGGCGATCTCGACGTACCCCGCATCCAGGATGGATGAAATATATTCTCGCGCAGATCACTTCGTGATCGCAGCGCCCGCCACCCCGGCTACCCGTCACCTCGTGGGCCGTGCGCAGTTGGCGGCGATGCAACCCCATTCCTGGGTGATCAATGTCGCGCGCGGATCACTGGTGGACACCGACGCGCTGGTCGAGGCAATCGAGTCGGAACAGATCGGCGGCGCTGGTCTCGACGTCACCGATCCCGAACCCCTCCCGGACGGTCACCCTCTGTGGGATCTGACGAATGCGATCATCACACCCCATGATTCAAATCCGCCGGGCGTTCGCCCCGCCGCGTTCGCGGATCACGTCTCCAAGAACGTGACCCGCTTCGCGAAGGGCGAGGCGCTGGCTGCCCTCGTGGACCCGGTCGCCGGATACTGAGCACGCCGTCGAAGCTCGAATGCTCAGACGACGGTTACCACGAATTACTGTGGCGACTCCGTATCAGGGAAGAAGAGCGCCCTCGCCCGGCGAGCGACTTCCTCGGCTGGTACGTCCTCGACCTTCGTGCAGACTGCCCATCGGTGACCGAACGGATCGAGAAAAACGCCATGCCGGTCACCCGAGAACGTATCGGAGACAGCCGTGACCAGCGTGCCTCCCTCAGCAACGGCCCGAGCGACAAACTCGTCCGTGTCCTCGGTGTAGACGACGATCGACGAATGCACCCAGCCGTCCTGTGGTGATTTGAGTCCGAAGTCCGGCATCTCCTGCGAGAGCTGCAGCATCGAATCGCCGATCCGGATCTCCGCATGCATGAGGGAGCCGTCAGGAGCGTTCATCGCATCGACAATCTCAGCTCCGAGTGCTCGCTTGTAGTAGTCGAGTGCGGCATGACCGTCCGGCACCGCGAGGTAGGGAGTGATCGTGCGGTAACCAGCGGGGATTGGGTTCACTGTGTTCATGAGTACGAGCATTGGCGATCGCACACGTGTTCTATTGAACATTTCGGACTTCCTCCGCGCCTCCGTCTCGCACACGCGCCTATCCTGGAACGGTGCCTACCGACAACAGCCGCCTCGACGCCCTTCCCGAGCTCCTGGCCGGGCGTCGCCTGGCAATTCTGACCGGCGCAGGAATCTCCACCGACTCCGGAATCCCGGACTACCGCGGCCCTGATTCGCCACCGCGCAATCCGATGACGTTCCAGCAGTTCATCGGCGATGCGGCGTTTCGACGGCACTACTGGGCGCGCAACCACATCGGCTGGCGATACATGGACAGCTCGCGGCCCAACCAGGGCCACCGGGCCGTCGCGACACTCGAGCGAACAGGGCGTGCTGTCGGCGTGATCACCCAGAACGTCGATCTCCTGCACACCAAGGCCGGCGCGCGAAACGTCATCGACCTCCACGGCACCTACGCGCAGGTTCGATGCCTGAGCTGCCAGCGGTTGATCTCCCGCACCACTCTCGCGGAGAGATTGGAAGAAGCCAACCCTGGATTCGCCGAAACAGTCTCTGCTGCAACAGGAGTCGAGATCGCACCCGACGCAGATGCCGTGATCGAATCCACCGCACACTTTCGCGTCGTGGATTGCGACGTATGCGGTGGGCTACTCAAACCCGACATCGTCTACTTCGGTGAATCCGTCCCCAAGGAACGTGTTGCCAGGGCGTACGGACTCGTCGACCAAGCCGACGCGCTGTTGGTAGCCGGGTCGTCGTTGACGGTGATGTCCGGCCTACGTTTCGTCCGGCATGCCGCCAAGGCTGGGAAGCCGATCGCCATCGTGAATCGTGGCACGACTCGCGGCGACGAATTCGCCGACCTCAAGCTCGAAGTCGGTTGTGCTGAAGCACTTTCCGCCCTGGTCGAGCACGACAGTTACAGCGCCACCAAGTCGTCCGCGTGAACCACGGGACGCTGCATGTCTGCCGGTAGATCGGCGGTGGAGCGCCCCAGGATCTCCTCGATCTCCGCAGCGTCGAATGCGACGACACCCCGAGCGACGGGCTTCTCCCCCGGTCCCATCAGCGACACGACGTCGCCCGCATGGAAATCGCCGGACACACCGACGATGCCCGCCGACAGCAGGCTTCGACGCTTGGACACCACCGCGCGAACGGCGCCTTCGTCCAGGTGAAGGTCACCCGATGTGTCAGCGGCGTGGCGGACCCAGAATCGGCGAGCCGACAATCGCGTGGGCCGGGGCGCAAATGCCGTCCCGACGTCGGCACCACTGAGTGCCTGCGCAGCGTCCGAGGCTGCCGCGAGCAGCACCGGCACTCCGGAATCAGCGGCCAGGCGTGCTGCAGAGAGTTTCGACGCCATGCCTCCGGTACCGAGAGCGCCACCCGAACCGGCAACGACTCCGTCGAGATCCTCGGGACTGTTGACCTCGGGAATCAGTGTGGCATCGCCCTTTCGGGGATCGCCGTCGTACAGGCCGTCCACATCCGACAACAGGATCAACGCGTCGGCGCCGACGAGATGAGCAACCAGAGCGGCCAGCCGATCGTTGTCACCGAATCGAAGTTCGGTGGTGGCAACTGTGTCGTTCTCGTTCACGATCGCGACTGCGTGCAACGCCCGCAGACGATCTAGCGTCCGCTGAGCGTTCCGGTGCTGCGTCCGTCGAGCGATGTCGTCCGCCGTGAGAAGTACCTGCCCGACGGTGCGCCCGTACCGGGCGAACGACGTACCCCAGGCGTGAGCCAGCGCCAACTGACCGACGCTGGCCGCAGCCTGCTTGGTCGCGAGATCGCGCGGTCGCTTGGTCAGTCCCAGCGGCGCCAGTCCGGCGCCGACGGCACCGGACGAGACGACGACGACATCGGAACCCGCACGCATGCGTGCCTCGATGGCATCGGCCAACAGATCGAGTCGGTGAGTATCGAGTCCCGCCACCAGACTGGTGAGTGCAGACGACCCGATCTTCACGACGATACTGTGAGCCGACGCTATCGACTCCCTGGTGGACCCGAGCACAGTCCCGTTCCCTCTCTTCGGTTTTCGTCCTGAAATCGCGTGAGTCAGGCGTCTTCGTCGAGCAGGCCGCGGCGGACGCGACGAGCATGCTTGCGCTCGTCTGCGCCGATTCGCTCCACCTGATCGAGACGCGGGTCGGTTCCGCGACCCGTACGGGTCAGATCGATACCGGCCGGCGTCATCGGCTCCCACTCGAAGCTGACGTCACCGATGGTGACGGAAGCTCCTGGCTGAGCACCCTTCTTGACCAATGCGTCCTCGACACCCAAGCGTGCAAGACGGTCGGCGAGGTAACCAACGGCTTCGTCGTTGTCGAAGGCTGTCTGACGAATCCACCGCTCCGGGCGGGTGCCGCGGACGACGAACCCACCGGGAATATCGGGATCCTTCTCGATGGTGAAGCTGGAATCCTTGACCTTGACCGGGCGAATGACCTGACGCTTCGGCTCGGGCTTCGGATGAGCCTCGCGGTAGTCACGGACCATCTTCGCCAGCGCGAAAGTCAACGGTCGCAAACCTTCTCGGCTCACCGCCGAGATGGTGAAGACAGGCCACCCGCGCGCTTCGATCTCAGGCGTGACCATTTCGGCCAACTCTGCTGCCTCGGGAACGTCAGTCTTGTTGAGGATGACGACCCGCGGACGCTTGTCGAGGTCGCCGAGTCCCGAGTCGCCGGAGAGCGCGGGCGTATATGCAGCCAGCTCCGCTTCCAAGGCGTCGATGTCGGAAATCGGGTCACGTCCCGGATCGAGAGTGGCGCAGTCGATCACGTGTGCCAACACGGCGCAGCGTTCGATGTGGCGCAGGAAGTCCAGGCCCAGACCGCGGCCTTCGCTGGCACCGGGGATCAGCCCGGGCACGTCGGCGACGGTGAACGTGGTGTCACCGCTCGAGACGACGCCGAGGTTGGGGACCAGAGTGGTGAAGGGGTAGTCGGCGATCTTCGGCTTGGCCGCAGAGAGAACCGACACAAGCGAAGACTTACCGGCAGAGGGGAATCCGAGCAGACCGACGTCGGCTACCGACTTGAGTTCGAGAACCAGGTCACGTTCGACACCGTCTTCACCGAGGAGGGCGAAACCGGGAGCCTTGCGGGCCTTCGAGGCGAGCGCCGCGTTGCCGAGTCCGCCGCGGCCGCCCTGAGCAGCGTCGTAGCGCGAGCCGACACCGACGAGGTCGGCCAGCACGTTGCCGTCGGTATCGAGAACCACAGTTCCATCCGGAACCTTGAGGATGAGATCTTCACCGTTTGCACCCTCGCGGTTACTGCCGGCGCCCTGCTTGCCGTTGGTCGCCTTCGCGTTGGGATGGAAGTGAAAGTCGAGGAGGGTGTGGATGTTCTCGTCGACCACGAGGATGACGTCGCCACCGCGACCTCCGTTGGCACCGTCCGGACCGCCGAGCGGTTTGAACTTCTCGCGGTGTACGGAGGCGCAACCATTGCCGCCTTTTCCAGCGCTGACGTGCAGCACAACACGGTCAATGAATCGGGACATGACTGCCGGATCCTTCCTCAGTCAATTGCGGGTCTCACGCGATGAGCTGAACTCTGGTGAGCAGGGTTGCTCGGGAAAACAGGTACTGCTTAAACAAACGATAGGGGCGGACCGGGTTATTTCAACCCTGGTCCGCCCCTATCGGGAGCTTGGAACGCGTCACTCTCTTACCGAAAGTAGAACCGGTGACGCACAACTAGCGAGAAAGACTAGACCTCAGCCGCAACGACGGCCGGAACGATGTTCACGGTCTTGCGTCCACGCTTCTGGCCGAACTCGACTGCACCGGCAGCGAGAGCGAACAGGGTGTCGTCGCCGCCACGGCCGACGTTGACGCCGGGGTGGAAGTGCGTGCCGCGCTGGCGAACCAGGATTTCGCCTGCGCTGACCGACTGGCCGCCGAAGCGCTTCACGCCGAGGCGCTGGGCGTTTGAATCGCGACCGTTACGGGAGCTGGATGCACCCTTCTTATGTGCCATGCTATTGACCCTCCTCGGGTGAAATTAGCTAGAAAGAACTGGTTACTTGATGCCCGTGACCTTGAGCACCGTGATCGGCTGCCTGTGGCCCTGACGCTTGTGGTAACCGGTCTTGTTCTTGAACTTGTGGATGCGGATCTTCGGGCCCTTGGTGTGCTCGACGATCTCACTGGTGACTGCGACCTTGGCCAGCTTGGCCGCGTCGGTGGTCAGGTCAGATCCGTCGACCACGAGAACGGGAGCAAGCGAGACAGCAGTGCCGGGCTCACCCTCGATCTTCTCGACCTTGACGAGGTCACCAACAGCGACCTTGTACTGCTTTCCGCCGGTCTTGACGATCGCGTACGTTGCCATCGGAGGGCTACCCCTTGCTTCTTCGAACTTGCTCGCGCTGCTGCCTGAGGCTTCAAATGCATCGCGACTGGTCTGGTTTATGTCACCTCGGCTCGGTACTGACGTACCGGGACATTCACGCGCACTCTAGGCACACGGAATCTCTACCGCCGGGTGGCGACCCTCCAAGGTTACGGGAAAGCAACCGTCAGGGTCAAACCGCCCCGCCGAGGGGTGGTGCTCACTACTCTGTACTGCTTCTACCAGCTGAAACTTCGGATAACGGTTGGATGCCCTCGCTCATCGCCAGGACATCCAACCGACCGAAACCGATAGTTCTTACTCTCCGTCGACCGGCGGACCCGCGGGACGTGCTGCTGCACGCCTGCGACGAGGCCGCTTGACGACGACAACTTCTTCCTCGGCCGGAACCTCGATGGCCGGAGCCTGGACGTTCTCCACGACCGCTTCCGCTGCGGGTTCCGGAGTCGGAATCACGAAGACCGTGCCCACCTCGGGAGCCGCCTCGGCAACCGGTGCCGACGCTGCCCGCGACGCCCGGCGACTACGCCGACGACCTCGCGGAGCTGCTTCGGCCGAAGCTGCAGCCGACTCGTTGTCCACTGCGGGAGCTTCTTCCGCAGCAGAGTCCACAACAGAAACGTCAGGGCGCTCAGTAGCAGCAGGAGTATCGATCGGCCGATCCTGTTGCCGATCGGCACTTTTGGATGCATCGTCCCCCGAAGACGTACCAGCGGAATCGGACTCGATCGAGTCGGCCGCGACGGTCTCGTCGTCCTCGTGGTGATGCGAGGCCATCGCCAATGCCACCGGATGAGCCCGCTTGACCGTCGCGTCGACGGCCGGAACCTCCGGCGCCGGAGCTTCCTGTCCGTTGGATTCGGTCGAAGCCGACTTGTCCCCGCGGCCACGCTTGTTCTTGCGCGAGGTACCGGAATCACTGCGCTGCGAGCCCGAACGCGATCCGCCGTCGTCCGAGGACTTCACCTCGACGGGCTCGGAGTGGACGATGATGCCGCGGCCGTGGCAGTGCTCACAGGTAGTCGAGAAGGCCTCGACCAATCCGGTACCCAACTTCTTGCGAGTCATCTGCACGAGTCCGAGTGACGTGACCTCCGACACCTGATGGCGCGTGCGATCGCGACCCAGGCATTCGGTGAGCCGACGCAGAACCAGGTCCCGGTTCGATTCGAGGACCATGTCGATGAAGTCGACGACGATCATTCCGCCGATGTCCCGCAGGCGCATCTGGCGAACGATCTCCTCGGCTGCTTCGAGGTTGTTACGAGTGACGGTCTCTTCGAGGTTTCCGCCGGCTCCGGTGAACTTGCCGGTGTTGACGTCGACGACAGTCATGGCCTCGGTGCGGTCGATCACCAGGGTGCCACCGGACGGCAGCCACACCTTGCGATCGAGCGCCTTGGCCAACTGCTCGTCGATACGGCGAGCCGCGAAGACGTCGATACCGTTGTTCGGCGTGTACTTCTCGAGCCGCGGAAGCAGGTCGGGCGCAACGGAGTTGATGTAGTTCTCGACCGTCGTATGCGCCTTCTCGCCCTCGATGACCAGCTTGGAGAAGTCCTCGTTGAACAGATCACGAATGACCTTGACCAGCATGTCAGGCTCTTCGTACAGCGCCTGCGGGTTGCCGGACTTGCCGGTGTCCGCAGCCGCGGCCTGCTCCTCGATGCCGGCCCACTGAGCCTGCAGACGAGTCACGTCCCGCGCCAACTCTTCTTCGCTGACGCCCTCGGACGCCGTGCGGATGATCACGCCGGCGTCGGCGGGAACGATGTCGCGCAGGATTTCCTTGAGACGCTTGCGCTCGGTGTCCGGAAGCTTGCGGCTGATACCCGTGGACGTACCACCGGGCACGTAGACGAGGAAACGACCGGCAAGCGAAATCTGTGTGGTCAGTCGAGCACCCTTGTGACCGACCGGATCCTTGCTGACCTGAACGAGCACCTGATCGCCAGGCTTGAGAGCCTGCTCGATCTTGCGCGAGTTGCCACCGAGACCGGCGGCCTCCCAGTTGACCTCACCGGCGTAGAGAACACCGTTGCGGCCACGTCCGATGTCGATGAACGCAGCTTCCATGCTGGGGAGCACGTTCTGAACACGTCCGAGGTACACGTTGCCGACCATCGACGCTGATGCCGAGTTGGTGACGAAGTGCTCGACCAGCACTCCGTCTTCGAGGACTGCCACCTGTGTAGTCGCATGCGGTTGACCGCTGTCTGCTCGATCGCGCACAACCATGACGCGATCGACGGCCTCACGACGGGCGAGGAACTCCGACTCGGTCAGGATCGGCGGGCGACGACGGCCCGCGTCACGACCGTCGCGGCGACGCTGACGCTTCGCTTCCAGACGCGTCGAACCACTGATGCCCTGGACCTCGTCCTTGACGCGGATCTTGTTGCGAGGTTCGCGCTCGTGAACGACGGTGTTCGGCGGATCGTCCTCGGACGTCGCAGTCGCGTCGGTGGCTCCATCGGTTCCGGTCTTGCGACGGCGACGGCGACGGCGACGGCGGCTCGATCCGTCGGCGTCGAGATCGGAATCGTCGGCGTTCTCGGAATCCGCATCCGCGGTGGACTCGGACTTCTCACCGGATTCTTCGCCGGCAACGTCTTCGGTTTGCTTCTCGACTGCCACAGGGGCAGATTCCTGCTCCGAGTCGGTAGCGGTATCCGACTCTTCGTCCGAACCCTGCTCGCTGCCCTGTTCTCCACCCTGTTCTCCGCGGCCACGGCCACGTCCACGGCGTCCACGACGACGGCGACGCGGCTGATCGTCGTCCTCGTCATCGGACTCGGCGCTCTCACCCTCGGTTTGCGGAGCGGTCACAGCCGGCTCTTCGACGGTAGGAACTGTAACCGGCGAGGCCTCGGGTGCGACTGTTTCGGTTTCCGCAGTCTGCTTCTCTTCGACGACTGCCGGTGCTGCGGGCTCGCGGCGAGCGCGACGGCGACGCGGAGCTGCCTCGGCTGCTTCGAGATCCGGCTGCAAGAACAGCGGGACCTGCGGCGCGGCGGGGGCCGCCTCGGGCTGATGGGTCTGCGGTGCCTCGAAGGAAGTGAACAGATCGGACTGCTCGGCTTCCTTGCTCTGCAGCGCAGCAGCGGCGTCGAGTCCAGCGCTGATCTCGGCGACAGCCGGATCCACCGCTTCTTCGGCTGCCGGCTCTTCGACAACTACTGCCTTTTTGCGGGTTCGACGAGCCCTCACGGGCTTCTCGGCCGGAGCCTCTGCAGCAGGCTCCTCGGCAACCGGCTCGATGAGGGTGTCGAGCTCGGCGACGACCGGCTCGATGGCCTCGGCCGCGGAAGTCAGCGACGCGTGAATCCGCTGGGCAACGTCACGTTGGAGACTCGACTGCGCACTACGCAACTCGGTACCGAGCGCTGCGGCTTCGGCAAGGACCTGCTTGCTGGTGACACCGAGCAGCTTCGCCAGCGCGTGTACGCGCATCTTGTCGGGAAATTCCGGTGTGGTGCTGGAATCTGATTCGGTTGGGGATTGATCGGCCACGTAAGTCTCCTCAGCCCCCGGGCGCGTCCAACCCAGAAGTCGAGTTGTCACGCGGCCACGCGGGAGCGTGCTGTGTGTACTCGCACCCAGAAGTGAGTGCGAGATTGTAAGGTCTCGCTCCGCATGGATCGCAGTGCCCGTTATTCACTGCGAGCACATGAAGTGCCTGGCTGGATGGCCGTTGTCCTGTGCGCGAGCGCCTGATCATCCAGCGTGCAGAGGTCCAGGGATTTCCTGTTGACCTGGAGCAGCGATGAAAGGGCATCGAACCTAGGTGTCATCCGGTTGAACGTGCGTAAAACAAATTGCGGTTCAACTGAAAGCAGTATCCCACACCAATGCGCCTGCAACTGCAAAGGGCGCACCGATGTGGGATACGTGCCGAGAATTCGCTGTGGAGATGTGGGCCCAAGGCCCGTTCATGTGGGCCGGAGGCCCGAATCGGAGATTCAGATGGACGACAGCGCGGGGAACCACAGAGCGATTTCGCGCTCTGCCGACTCCACGGAATCACTGCCGTGAACGAGGTTCTGCTGCGCTTCGAGTCCGAAGTCGCCGCGGATCGTGCCCGGAAGAGCCTTGTCTACCGGGTCGGTTCCGCCGGCCAACTGACGGAAAGCAGCGATGGCGCGGGGGCCTTCGAGCACTGCGGCCACCAGCGGACCGGAGGTGATGAACTCCAACAAGCTCGGGTAGAACGGGCGCTCGGCGTGTTCTGCGTAGTGGCTACCAGCCACCTCTTCGGAAGCTACGCGGAGGTCGAGTGCTGCAATTGTCAGGCCTTTGCGCTCGATACGGCTGAGGATTTCTCCTACGTATCCACGGGCAACGGCGTCGGGCTTGATCAGTACGAGGGTGCGCTCAGTCACAGCGGACAGCCTAAATGGTCAGTCCCGCTGACCGGGAAGCAGGCCCTTGTCCATTCGGCGCTTGATGTCTCTCTGCAGGTAGACGAGGTATCCCCAGACGATCCCGAAGGTGATCGCGACACCGGCGATCGACGGGTGGACGAAGAAACCGAACAGAAGAATCACCTGCAGTGCGACGTTGAACCCCATCGCCCACGGCTTGCCCTGGATGCCCGCACCCAGAATCATCAGCACCGCCAACCCGATGATGAATCCCGCGGAGGCCGCGGTGAGACCACCACCGACGACCGCGACGACCGGCAAAGCCAGCAGCACGACGATCGCCTCGAGGATCAGGGTTCCGGCCATTACTCCGCGGAAACTTTTCCACGGGTCCTTGGTCGGAGGCCCGAACTCGCCGGCAGTGTCTCCGGACTCGTGGTCTCCGGACTCGTGGTCGCCGGACTCGGGATTGGCATCTGACGGGGTACTCACGCGGGGTCCTTTCCGAACAGCGTGCGGGCAGCGCCTGCGGTCACGACGGATCCCGTCACCACGACACCTGCCCCTGATACGGCTTCGCCGGGTTCGGCCACCTGCTCGGCGATTTCGATCGCGACTTCCAAGGCGTCGGCAAGCACCGGCGCCACGACGACGCGCTCGTCGCCGAACTTCGCGACGGCAATGTTCGCCAACTCCTCGACGTCCATCGCCCGGGGTGACCCGTTGTGGGTGACGACGATCTCGTCGAAGACGGATTCGAATGCGGTCAAGATGGCGTCGACGTCTTTGTCCGCCATGACGCTGACCACTCCCACGAGCTTGCGGAAATCGAACTCCGCGGCCAGTGCGGCCGCGAGTGCGCGTGCACCGTCAGGGTTGTGGGCGGCGTCGAGAAATACGGTCGGCGCACTCCGAACACGTTCGAGGCGACCAGGATTGACGATCGAGGCGAACCCGTTGCGGATTGCGTCCTGATCGAGTTGTCGATCCGGACCGGCACCGAAGAACGCCTCGACAGCAGCGAGCGCAAGCGCCGCGTTGCGCGCCTGATGCTCGCCGTGAAGCGGCAGGAAGATGTCGGTGTACACACCGCTCAGGCCCTGAAGTTCGAGCTGCTGTCCGCCTACCGCGATCTGGCGAGCGAGCACCTTGAACTCGGAGCCTTCGCGAGCGACTGCGGCCTCGACCTCGACGGCTCGCCGCAGCAATACCTCCATGACCTCGGGAGTCTGCTCGGCGATGATCGCGACGGTGTCCACCGGAACCAGGTCCTCGCGGCCCTTCTTGATGATCCCGGCCTTCTCCTCCGCGATCCCGGCAAGATCGGTTCCCAGGTACTCGGCGTGATCGAGACTGATCGGCGTGATCACCGCGACCTGTCCGTCGATCACGTTGGTGGCATCCCATCGTCCGCCGAGTCCGACCTCCACCACGGCGACGTCGACCGGTGCCTCCGCGAACGCCGCATAGGCCATGGCGGTGAGCACTTCGAACTTGCTCATCGCCGGTCCCCCGGCTTCCTCGGACTGTGCGTCGATCATCTGCACGTACGGCTCGATCTCGCGGAACGTGTCCACGTAGAGCCGCGGTGAGATCGGATGACCGTCGATGCTGATCCGTTCGGTCGCGATCTGCAGGTGTGGGCTGGTGGTTCGGCCGGTACGACGATGCAGAGCCGTCATCAACGAGTCAATCATGCGCGTCACCGACGTCTTGCCGTTGGTTCCCGTGACGTGCACCGACGGATAGTTGTGCTGGGGCGAGCCCAGGACATCCATGAGCGCCTCGATACGAGTCAGTGACGGCTCGATCTTGGTCTCGGGCCAACGCTTGTCGAGTTCTGCTTCCACCAGCGCCAGTTCGGCGATGTCGACCGGAGTCGGAACCGAACTCTGAGCGTCGAATTGGGACGGCTCGTACGAACTCACTTGTCGGCCAACTCCTTCAGACGTCCTGTGATGCGCTCGATCTCTTCGACGGCGATCTGGCGACGTGTCTTGATCTTGTCGACGACGGCGTCGGGCGCCTTCGCCAGGAAGGCCTCGTTCGCCAGCTTGTTGTCAGCGGTGACGAGTTCCTTCTGCGCTGCCGCGAGGTCCTTTTCGAGCCGCTTCTTCTCGGCGCCGAGGTCGATGGTGCCCGAGGTGTCGATGTCGACAGTGACGGTTCCCTGGCTCAGACGCACCTCGACGGAGATCGACGCGGTGAATCCTTCTTCGGGTTCGGTCAGCTTGGCAAGCGCCGCCACGTAGGCGAACTGGCCGTCCATGCCTGCCTCCGAGAGCCCGGACGCACGCGCCGGGACCTTCTGGGAAGGCTTGAGTCCCTGATCGTTTCGGAAACGTCGCACCTCGGTGATCAGCTTCTGCGTGTCTTCGATCCTGGTGGCGGCCTGGGCGTCGACTGCGACGCCGGACAACGTGGGCCAGTCGGCGACGACGACGGACTCGCCGCCGGTGAGCACCTTCCACAGGGTTTCGGTCACGAACGGAATGACCGGGTGCAGGAGGCGGAGCAATGCATCGAGAACGTTGCCGAGCACGGCGCGGGTGTTCGCGGCGACGGCCTCGTCGCCGGCGAACTGCACCTTGGCGAGTTCGAGGTACCAGTCACAGACCTCGTCCCACGCGAAGTGGAACAGGCCTTCGCACGCCTTGCTGAACTCGTAGCGATCGAATGCGGCGTCCGCCTCGGCCTGGACCGTGTCGAGACGGTCGAGGATCCAACGATCGGCGTCGGTCAGTTCGCTTCGAGCGGGCAGCGGCGCGGGAGCAGCGCCGTTCATCAGAGCGAACTTGGTCGCGTTGAACAACTTGGTCGCGAAGTTGCGCGAGGACTGCGCCGAATCCTCACCGACGGACAGGTCACTGCCCGGGTTGGCGCCGCGTGCGAGTGTGAATCGCAGGGCGTCGGCGCCGAAACGATCGACCCAGTCGAGTGGGTCGATACCGTTGCCACGCGACTTCGACATCTTCTTGCCGTACTGATCGCGAACCAGTCCGTGCAGGAACACGTCCTTGAACGGCATCTGCGCGCCCGACTTGCCCGGACCGGCGGTGATCGACTCGTCCTCGGACACGTACGTGCCGAACATCATCATGCGGGCGACCCAGAAGAACAGGATGTCGTAGCCGGTGACGAGAACGCTGGTGGGATAGAACTTTTCGAGTTCGGGCGTCTTGTCGGGCCAACCCATCGTCGAGAAGGGCCACAGTCCCGAGGAGAACCAGGTGTCGAGGACGTCGGGATCCTGGACCCAGCCTTCCGGTGCCGTTTCGTCGGGACCGAAGCACGCAACTTCACCCTCGGGGCCGTACCAGACCGGAATGCGGTGACCCCACCAGAGCTGACGGGAAATGCACCAGTCGTGCATGTTGTCGACCCAGTCGAACCAGCGTGGCTCCTGGCTCGCCGGGTGAATGACGGTGTCCCCGTTGCGAACCGCGTCACCCGCAGCCTTGGCGAGCGTCTCGACCTTGACCCACCACTGCAACGAGAGACGAGGCTCGATGGCCTCGCCACTGCGCTCGGAGTGCCCGACGCTGTGCAGGTACGGGCGCTTCTCGGCTACGACGCGTCCCTGCTCGGCGAGAGCTTCGCGAACCTTGACGCGAGCCTCGAAGCGGTCCATACCGTCGAATTCGGTTCCGGTGTCGGCGATCTTGCCGGTCTTGTCCATGATGGTGGGCATCGGCAAGTTGTGCCGCAGGCCCATCTCGAAGTCGTTGGGGTCATGAGCCGGCGTGATCTTCACAGCGCCGGTTCCGAACTCGGGGTCGACGTAGTCGTCCGCGATGATCGGGATCTGACGCCCGGTGAACGGATGATCGAGGGTGGTGCCGACGAGGTGCTTGTAGCGCTCGTCTTCGGGGTGGACCGCCACTGCGGTATCACCGAGCATCGTCTCGACGCGAGTGGTCGCGACGATGACGTGCGGCTCGTTGTCGTCGAGCGAGCCGTAGCGCAGGGAGACCAGCTCACCTTCGACATCCTCGAACTTCACCTCGATGTCGGAGATCGCGGTCTGCAGCACCGGCGACCAGTTCACGAGACGCTCGGCGCGGTAGATCAAGCCCTCGTCGAACATGCGCTTGAAGACGGTCTGGACGGCGCGCGAGAGGCCCTCGTCCATCGTGAAACGATCACGACTCCAGTCGACGCCGTCACCGATGCGCCGCATCTGGCCACCGATGGTTCCGCCGGATTCGCGCTTCCAGTCCCAGACCTTGTCGATGAACAGCTCGCGGCCGAAATCTTCCTTGGTCTTGCCGTCGGCAGCGAGTTGCTTCTCGACGACGGACTGCGTGGCGATACCGGCGTGGTCCATGCCAGGCAGCCACAGCACCTCGTAGCCCTGCATCCGCTTGCGGCGACTGAGGACGTCCATGAGGGTGTGATCGAGGGCGTGGCCCATGTGCAGGCTGCCGGTGACGTTCGGGGGCGGCAGCACGATGGAGTAGCCGGGCTTGTCGCTGGTCGCGTCGGCCTGGAAGTACCCGGCGTCTACCCAGCCCTGATACAGATCGGCCTCTACCGCGCTGGGGTCCCAGCTCTTGGGTAGGGCGTCGGCGGGGGTCTGGGGGTTCTCTGGAGCTGCACTGGTCACCACTTGATCCTAATGACTCCCCCGCTGCGAACGAATTCGCCCGTCGAGGGCTGCGGTGGGCACGAACGACAGTCCCCTTGGTCCGGGGTCAGCCGAACAAACGATATTCACCGATCCGCTCCGCTGACAGGATCGCTCTGAAGGACGACCGACCAACGACCTGTGGAGCAAATATGTTGAACAACTGGAGTTCTCGCCGTCCCGGCGTTCGAACCTTGGCGGCGGCCGCGACGATCGGAGCGGCGGTTGCCCTCGTGCTTCCGGCGACTGCGTCCGCTGCACCCGGCATCGAAGAAAGTGTGCAAGGAAGCATCGACAGTGGCAGCGCCACGATCAACGGGAGTGTCGGGGACATCGGGAACGACATCGCAAACGGCATCGCCAGCGGCAGCGTGGGCGACATCGTCGGCGGAATTGCCACCGGGAATTTCAACGACGTCATCGGCGGCCTGGCCGCAGGCTCGACCAGCGCGACGGACATCGTCAACGGCCTGGCCAGTGGCAATGTCAGGGACATTCTCAGTGGGCTGGCCAGCGGCAGCGGCGGCGGCGGATCGTTTGCTCCGACGCAGCGGTGTGACGCCTCGACGGTCTCCGGCGGCGCAGGAATCACCAGCACCAAGCACGAGCTCGGCCGCGGCGGACCGACGTCGTTCGTACTCGGCTACGAAACCGAGGACATCCCGGACCTGATCGAGGTGTACTACGAAGGACGGTTGATCCACAGCACCGGATACATCGGCGACGACATCAACGAGGGAACCGGTTCGGCGGTCGTCAACGTGCCCCCCGGCGGTGCATCGTCCGTGCTGGTTCGCGTCACGGGCCCCGACCACACCGAGTGGGCGTACACCGTTCGCTGCCCCGGCGCCTGATTCCAGTCCGGATCCGCGAGGAAGATCGTGCCTCGTTCGGTTGTTTCAGCCGAACGAGGCACGCGCGGTCAACCCAGAATCTCCGGCAACGCGACATCTTCGCCGAGAACGTGCTCGGAGAGGAACGCGGTGACCACCTCGTACCAGATCTTGGTGTGCTGCGGCTTGAGCACCCAATGATTCTCGTCGGGGAAGTACAGGAAGCGATGGTCCGTTTTCCCGTCGTCGTCGGCGGGCAGACCTGACTCTGCAAGCAGTTCGTACCAGAGCCGCAAACCCTCGCCGATCGGAACCCGGTAGTCCTTGTCGCCATGGATGACCAGCATCGGCGTCGTGATGTCTGCGACGTACAGATGCGGCGAATTCTCGACGGCCATCTCCGGCGACATCTCGCGTTGCCAGTACCAGGCCGCGTCCGTCGTCGGGCCGAATTGATCGAGCGCCCAGAGGCTTGCGTGGGTGACGATCGCGTCGAAACGGTTGGTATGGCCGGCAATCCAGTTGGCCATGTAACCGCCGAACGAACCACCCATCGCGCCTGTTCGCTTGGGGTCGATCTCGGGCTGCGCGACGGCAGCATCGGTGATCGCCATCAGATCGGTGAAGGGCGCCTTGCCCCACTGACCCCACCCGCGCTGAACGAAATCCTGCCCGTAGCCGGTCGAGAGTGCGGGATCGGGCAGCAGTACTGCATAGCCCTTGGCGACGAGCAGCCACGGATTCCACCGCCAGGACCAGGTGTTCCACGAACCGAGTGGGCCACCGTGGACCCAGAGGAGCAATGGCACCGGTGCGTGCGGTGCGGCGCCGGTCGGCAGCGCCAACCAGCTACGGACCGTCGAACCGTCCTCGGCGCGAGCGGTGATCTCGGTCAGTGTTCCCGGCAGCTCCGGCAATGCGTCGGGTCCACGAAGTGCGGTGATCTCACCGGATCGCAGATCCACCCGCACCACGTGAGGGGGCGCTTCGTACGAAGCCCGCAACGCGTAGATCGACTCACCGTCCGGCGCCACTCGAACGTCGGTGTACGCCGCGTCGTCGGCTGTCAGGCGCACTGGTTGACCCCACAGGTCGATGGTGAAGATCGGACCGCGGCCGCCGTCGTCAGCGGTGACCACCAGCCCGGATCCGTCGGGTAGCCAGGCAAGTGAGGTAGGCCATCGATCCCAGCCGTCGGCGACGCCGGTCACAGCACCGGATCCGAAGTCGTAGAGCTGCAGAGTCATTCGCGGCGCAGACTCCGGCGTGGTGAGGGTCTCCCGGATGAACGCGAGCTTGGTTCCGTCCGGCGAGAGCACCGGGTTGTAGACGTCCGCGTCGGCCTCGTCGACAAGGGTGGTTCGGTCACCGGTCACCGTGTCGATCCGAACCAACGTCGATCGGCGGGCGGCACTAGCCGCGCCGACAGCCCACGTGGTCACGACGAAGAGACCGTCGTCGGAAATCGTGGTCGACGTCTCCCGCAGCGCCGCGCCTGCAGTCGGTGTGATGTCCCGCAATTCGACGGAGTCCTTCGAATCCGTCTCGGCGACAACCAGATGCGGATGATCGGGGCCCAGGTCGTGGTCCCAGTGCCGCACCGGATACCCCGTGTGCAGCATCGCCGTGACCTTCTTGTCCTTGCGCGCGGATCGCACCTGATCGTCCTGGTCGAGGCTGATCGCCGAGGCCATGACCGACGTCTGTGCCACGAACGTCGGCGCCGCCTTGGCCGCTGATACCGACGAGACACCACCGGGACGCGAGATCAACAGCTGAGCTTCTCCGCCCGCCGCGGGTAGGCGCCAGAGTGCTGGTTGCGGATCATTCTCGCCCGGCACGGCTCGCGTGGCAGTGAAGAGTACGTCGCCGTCGAACGCGAAGGCGGCACCGGACTCGCTGGTCGAACCCCATGTCAACCGACGCGCAGGACGCCGACCTTCCGGGTCGATCTCCCACAACGAGGACACGTATTCGGCGCGCTTGTCGTCGAGAACGGCGCGCGCGCAGATCAGCAGCGAGCCGTCAGGTGACAACACCAGGCCGGACAACCTGGCCAGAGCGATGTAGTCGTCGAGTTCGTCGAACGGCGTGCCTGCGTGGAGCTCGGGAATCTGGGTCACCACTAGTTGGTATCACGCGCCCCGCGGTTGACGCATCATTGCGTAGATCGTCGGCCCGCCGCCTGGCATCACGATGTCGCGGGTCACTTCGAAACCGAAGCGGTTGTAGTACGGGATGTTCGATTCCTTGCTGCTCTCGAGGTAAGCGTCGACATGTTCACGGTCACAACGCTCCAACCGGGAGTTCAGTAGTGCTTTGCCGTATCCCCCACCGCGCGCCGCGCTGCCGGTCCCGACCGTCGCGAGATACCAGTGCGGCGAATTCGGGTGTGCTCCTTCGAGAACGGAGCTGACCTCGGCCGCATGTCGAAGCCCCCTGCCGAAGACACGCACCATGGCCGGCAGGCTCACGAGCCCGGAAATCCACGACTGCTTCCATCGCCCCGGCGGATCCCACAGAGTTGCCCCGCCGATCACGCCGTTGTCATCGGTGGCCACCTCGACACCGCCACCGGCAAAGTGGTGGTAACGAGCTTCTGCGGCAAACAGTTTCGACAGGCGCTCAGCCCTGGAGTCCTCGTCCGGCAACATCCAGGCCATCAAGGGATCATCCTCGAACGCCTCGGCCAACACTGCCGACAGTGCCGGAATATCGGATCGGACAGCCGGCCGCACGTGTACACCCATGAGGTGAGGGTACCGCCGACCGTCCGAATTCCCGGTCGGTGAACCGATCAGACGAGCAAGCTCGCAATCCGCGGCGGAATCTGTTCGAGTGCATACGGCAAGCTCAGTACGGTGCTCCACGTCATGGCCTCGGCAGCAGCGTCTTCCAGAATGATCGCGCGGCCGTCCTTCACGACGTCGAGTTCCTGGTAGATCGGGGTCTTGTCCAATTCCGCGCGGAGCTTGTCGCCGTAGCCACCACCGGCATACCAGACGAGTACGTCGACGTCCGCGAGCGAGAGTTGCTCGGTGCTGATCTCGGCGAAGTTACCCGTGATCTGATCGGTGACAGGCGGATTCACGAATCCAAGTTCGGTGAAGAACCGCACCTTGGGGTCTTCCGGTCCGTAGACCCCGAACTGCCCCGGCCCCTTCAACGCGCCGACCAGAACAGTCTTGCCGGCAAACGCCGGGTTGGCGGTCTTCACGTCGGCGAACTTCTGATCGACACCGGCGATCAACTCGGTGGCCTTGCCCTGTTGGCCCAAGGCCTCGCCCAGGATGGTCGTCTGGTCCTGCCAGGGGATTCCGTAATCCGCGAACTCCTTCGGCTGCGCCACCGTCGGCGCTATGGCACTGAGTTTGTCGTACTGCGCCTGGGTCAGTCCGGAGTAGGTGCCGACGATGAGGTCAGGTGTCGTGGCAGCGACCTTCTCCATCTGAATGGTGGTGCCCGCGGTTCCGATGATCTCGGGAGTCGCCCCGTTCAGCAGCGGCTGCGCCCAGGGCCACACACCGTAGGGGTAATCGCCGTACCAGTCGAAGGTTCCGACCAAAGTCCCACCGAGCGCCAGGATCGCATCCTGATCGTTGTATCCGACACTGACGATCCGCTGCGGATCCTCGGGCAGTTCGGTAGACCCGAACTTGTGGGTGACCGATCCCGCAGAGTCACCGCTGGGGGGTGTGTCCTCGTCGTTCGAACTGGAGCAGGCCGCGGCGAATGCCAACAACGCTCCCGACGTGCCGATCAGAAATCCGCGCCGGGTCAGCCGACCTGCGTCCGTTCGATCCATGCTCTTACCCCTTAAGTCCGCTGGTTCGGTAGGTAAGGCTACCGATGAATGTCGCATTCCGGTGAGTTCGACCGGCCCATTCGATGGCAGTACCGGCTCGTTCGGGCCACTATGGAGACATGACGCGCCAGGGCCCCTCGAAAGACATCGACGAATCCGATCTCGAAGTCACGCACCCCAAGGACTACGCCGCCGGAGTACCGGCCGTTCTGGTGTCACTGCAACGAGGAATCGAGCAGATGGGAGCCTTGCGGACCGCCCGAACGCTCACCAGGCTCAACCAGCGTCACGGCTTCGACTGCCCGGGGTGTGCGTGGCCGGAGACTCCCGGGCATCGCAAGCCCGCCGAGTTCTGCGAGAACGGAGCGAAAGCCGTTGCCGAGGAAGCAACGCTTCGCACTGTCACACCCGAATTCTTCGCGGAGCACTCGATCGCCGACCTCGAAGGCAAGACCGATTACTGGCTCGGCCAACAGGGTCGACTGACGCACCCGATGGTCCTGACCCCGGGAGCAACCCATTACCAGCCGCTCGACTGGGACGGCGCGTACGCACTCATCGCCGAACATCTGAACGGCCTCGCCTCACCGGACGAAGCCGTGTTCTACACCTCCGGTCGTACGTCCAACGAAGCAGCATTTCTCTACCAGTTGATGATTCGCAGCTACGGCACCAACAACATGCCCGACTGTTCCAACATGTGTCACGAGTCGTCCGGAAGTGCACTGACCGAATCCATCGGCATCGGCAAAGGCTCGGTGACGGTTCCCGACCTCGAGAACGCCGATCTCATCCTCATCGCCGGACAGAATCCCGGTACCAACCATCCTCGAATGCTCTCGACGCTCGAGAAGGCAAAGGGCAACGGCGCCAAGATCATCGCCATCAATCCTCTGCCCGAGGCGGGATTGCGCAGGTTCAAGGATCCACAAAAGGTGTCCGGCGTGATCGGGCACGGAGTCGACATCGCGGACGAGTTCCTCCAGATTCGGCTGGGCGGCGACATGGCGCTGTTCCAAGGCCTGGGAAAGCTGCTGCTCGCGCTGGAGGATCGCGCTCCCGGCACCGTCGTCGATCGCGCCTTCGTCGACCGGTACTGCGCCGGTTGGGACGAATACGAGAAGCACATCCGTGCGGTCGATCTGGACACGGTACTCGAGGCGACGGGTCTGTCGATGGCGCAGCTCGAGGAAACGGCTGCCGCGCTTGCCCGGTCCGAGCGAACCGTCACCTGCTGGGCCATGGGGATCACTCAGCACACCCACGGCGTCGCCACCATCGAAGAAGCGGTCAACCTGTTGCTCATGCGCGGGATGATGGGCAAACCCGGTGCCGGGGTTTGCCCGGTGCGAGGGCACTCCAATGTCCAGGGTGACCGCACGATGGGTATCTGGGAGAAGATGCCGGAAGAGTTCCTGGCCGCGCTCGACACCGAGTTCTCGATCTCGAGCCCCCGTAAGCACGGTTGGGACACCGTCGATGCGATCCGCGCCATGAACGCAGGCAAGGCGAGCTTCTTCATGGCGATGGGCGGCAACTTCATCCAGGCAAGCCCGGACACCGCAGCCACCGAAACAGCGTTGCGTCAATGCGAACTCACCGTGCAGGTTTCCACCAAGCTGAATCGTAGTCACGTGGTCCACGGGCAGACCGCGATCATCCTCCCCACCCTCGGACGCACCGACCTCGACGTCCAGGCAGGCGGAAAGCAGCTTGTCTCCGTGGAGGATTCGATGTCCATGGTGCATCTGTCCCGCGGACGTCTCACTCCGGTCAGCCCCTACCTGCGTAGCGAAGTCGCCATCATCTGCCAACTCGCCCGCGAACTACTCGGCAACGATCATTCCGTCCGCTGGTCGGCCTTCGAGGGCAATTACGACCTGATCCGTGACTCCATCTCACGGGTGGTGCCCGGATGCGAAAACTACAACACCCGGGTCCGTCAGCCGGATGGATTCCAACTCCCCCACCCGCCACGTGACTCCCGCGAATTCCGCACGCACACCGGCAAAGCCAACTTCGGTGTGAACGACCTGCACTGGATACCCACTCCGAGCGGGCGCCTGATTCTGCAGACCATGCGAAGCCACGACCAGTACAACACCACGATCTACGGCCTCGACGACAGATACCGCGGCATCAAGGGCGGCCGCAAAGTCATCCTCGTCAACGGCGAAGACATCACCGCACTCGGATTCCGCGACGGTGATCTCGTCGACATCGTGTCCGAGTGGACAACACCCGACGGCACACTCGAAGAGCGTCGGGTCACCGAATTCCGCATCGTCGCCTACGACACCCCGCGCGGCAACGCGGCAGCGTACTACCCCGAGACAAATCCCCTCGTTCCCCTCGAACACGTTGCAGCCAAGTCGAACACGCCGGTCTCGAAGGCCGTCACCGTTCGACTCGAGGCATCGGGCGCCTGAGATGGGACGAGTCACCGCCCGCACACCGGTCGTTCGAATCTCGGGCGATCGGGTCGTCACGCGCCCCGACACGCTGGCCGTCGAGGAACCACTCGAGATGAGAGTGAACGGTCAGGTGCTGGCAGTGACGATGCGAACACCCGGCAACGACGTCGACCTCGTCCACGGATTCCTTCTCAGTGAAGGAGTCATCGGCACCCGCGACGACGTGAGCGTCGTCCGGTATTGCGACGGCGTCGACGAAACCGGCGCGAACACGTACAACGTCCTCGACATCGCGCTCGCTCCCGGAGTGCCCTTGCCCGATCACACCACCGACCGCAACACCGTCGTCAGTTCCGCGTGCGGAGTGTGCGGGAAGACGTCACTCGATGCCGTCCGCACCACGACGCGGCATCCACTGGTCGGTGACACGACTTCCGTCACCTCCACCGTCCTGTCGGCCATGCCGGTCACGCTGCGGGAGAGCCAGCGGATCTTCGAGCGCACCGGCGGCCTGCACGCGGCCGGATTGTTCACCGCCACCGGAGAACTCCTGGCACTGCGCGAGGATGTCGGCCGTCACAACGCCGTCGACAAGGTGATCGGTTGGGCCATCACCGACGGCAGAGTGCCCCTCTACGACACGATCCTGATCGTCAGTGGGCGGGCGTCGTTCGAACTCGTCCAGAAGGCCGTCATGGCCGGCATTCCGGTACTCGGTGCCGTCTCCGCGCCGTCGTCGCTGGCCGTGGAACTGGCACAGGAATCGGGGTTGACGCTCGTCGGTTTCATCCGCGGCGATTCGATGAACGTCTACTCGCACCCGCACCGAGTCGAGGTCACGAACTCGCGCGCAGTTGAGCCGACAGTCGCACAGCGGAGTTGACCTCCCCGTAGCCCTCGTACCCACCCACTCGCTGCACGACCTCGAAGAACAGGTCTCCCCCGACCGTCGGGGTGAACAGGTGGAAGAACTCGCCGTGAGCGTCCGCGTCGTAAAGGATTCCGGCGCTGCGCATCCGGTCGAGCAGTTCCGAGTTCAACCCGAAACGTGCGTCCAGATCGTCGTAGTAGTTCGGGGAAATGGGTAGCGGAGCAAACCCCCACTCCTGCATGGACGCAGCGGCACCGAAGATGTTCTCACACGCGAAGGCGACGTGGCTGACGCCGCCGCGGCGGACGGTCGGCAGCCCGCTACGACTGCCCTCCACCATGTTCAGCGAGATACGCAGGGCATGTCCGTCACCGTCTTGAACAAGCGTGAGCGCTTGACTCCGCATGAGTCCGACCGAATCGGTGACGTCCTGCCCCTCGTGCGGTTGCATCTCGAACACGGACCGCAGGAGCAGCATGATGCCGTCCCAGCTCTCGGCCGGAACTGCCAGTGCCACATGGTCGATCCCGGTGAACACTGCGCCCTGTTCACGATTGCGCTCGGCGGGCAGCAGGTAGATCTCGAAGGCCGATTCCCACGCCCCAGCGCTGCCGGGGCCACGAAGGTCGATCGATGTCGCATCGGTGACCTTCAGGCGTACGACGTCCGGTACGGCGAAGTTCTCGTCACTCGAACCGGGCAACTGCACTCGCGTCGCCGGTACTTCGAGAGCCAGAGCGCGCTCTCCCCACACTTCGGGTTCGGTTGCCCTGATGCCGATCTGAGTGAGAACCGGCAGATCCGCGGGCAGCCCGGGCGCCGTCCACACCGTGCCCGCTGTCGCGTCGACGGCAACGGTCAGCGGTCCGTGCCGCCACAGCTGCAGGTCGTGATCGTGGTGCCGTCCGACCAGATGAAAACCGACACGGGAGAGCATCGAGTGGACCTGGTCCTGTTTAGCCGGACCCGCAGCGATTCGCAAAGACACGATTCCTTCGAGCGGGGTGCGCTCCGGGGCGGTGAACAGCGTGGGTCCACCGGCGGCAGGGTTCGCGGCAGCGACCTGTTCTTCCAGATGGAGTAGCGACCGATGAGCGTCGATTGCCGTCCGCTGGGTGTCAGCGCGGCGGAATACGTCGTTGAAGATCTCGAGCGACCACGGTCCGTCGTAACCGGTGGCGTACACATGCTGAGCGAACGCGCTCAGATCGAAACTGCCCTGCCCCGGGAAATTTCGGTGATGCCGGCTCCACTGGAGGATGTCCATCGCCAAAAACGGTGCGTCCGCCAACTGGAGGAAGAAGATCTTCTCTCCGGGAATCTCGCGAATTCCGGCAGGATCGTCACCGCGCGAGAGGATGTGGAAACTGTCCAAACAGGTTCCGAGCGCTACGTGATCGACTCCCTCGACGATCTTCCATGCATGACCGTACGTGTTGACGTGGGCACCCCACGCGAGCGCCTCGTATGCAACCTTCTTGCCGTGCTGGGACGCCAGTTCGGCGAGAGCTCCGAATTGCTCTGTCAACTGACCGTCGTCGTGACTTGCTGTCGGCAGGGGCGAGGAGCACACCAGGAGCGTCTCGCACCCCAGTTGATCCATCAGCTCGAATTTGCGTTGCACTCGAACAAGATTACGAGCAAATTGGGCCTCGTCCACCGTGTCGAAGTCACGAAACGGCTGATACAGGTCCAGGCTCAGCCCCAGATCCGCAGCCCTCGTTCGCAATTCCACGGGCGACCAGGGAGAAGCGACAAAATCCGGCTCGAACACTTCGAAGCCGTCGAAGCCGGCAGCAGCAATGGCGTCGAGCTTTTCCTCGAGGGTGCCGCTGAGCGATACAGTCGCGATCGACGTCCGGACCGGGCCACTCACAGCGCTGCCGCAGTCTGTTCGCCGTGCACCAGTTCGGTCATGTGAGCGAGCATCCTCTTACTGTCGGGTTCGATGCCCGTGAAGATCCGGAACGCGTCGACGGCCTGGAAGACGGTCATTCCGCCACCGCTGAGCGTCGGCGCCCCGATCAGCCTGGCCTGACGCAACAGCTCCGTTTCGAGCGGACGGTAGACGATTTCCGCCACCCACAGATCAGGACGGAGCAGATCCGGCGAGAATGCCATCCCAGGATGGGCCGCCATCCCCATCGGCGTCGCGTGGACCAAACCGTTTGCATTGCCGAGCACTTCGGCGAGGTCACTCGTGTGGCGCGCCTCGACGATCTGCGCCGGGAACTGCCGCGAGAAAGTTCGCGCGAGTTCTTCCGCACGAGCCAGGCTCGAATCGACCAACGTCAGCGTCCCCACGCCGCGGGTGAGTGCCGCATAGGCAACAGCCGCACCGGCTCCACCCGCACCGAGCTGTACGACACGATCGAGCTGTGCTCCGGGAAGCCCGTCGTCGAAATTCCGGCCGAAGCCCGACCAATCGGTGTTGTGTCCGATCGCCTTGCCGCAGTCGAAGAGAACCGTGTTCACCGCCCCGAGCCTGTCGGCATCCGGCGAGAGTTCGTCGAGATGCTCGATCACCAACTGCTTGCACGGGTGAGTGATATTGAGACCGCGGAAACCGAAACGTCGTGCATAGGTGAGAAGTTCACCGATGTCCGACGGCACCATTCCCATCACGTCGAGATCGAGGATGCGGTAGACGTACGGCAGGCCCTGTCTGCGTCCTTCCTCCTCGTGCATGACGGGGGTCAAGGAGGCCTCGATACCGGTGCCGATCAGACCGCAGAGGATCGAATCACTCATCAGTTCTTCCCTTCTCGGATGCAGACGAATTCGACTGCGGCGCTGTAGCCGTCGATTCCCAACCCACAGATGACAGCGTCGGCGATGCCGGAGACGTACGAGTGGTGACGGAAATCCTCGCGGCTGTGGATGTTGCTGATGTGCACCTCCACGACGGGGGCATCGAGTGTGACCAGAGCGTCACGCAACGCAACCGAGGTGTGGGAGTACCCACCGGGATTGATCACGATGCCCGCGACATTTCCCCTGGCCTCGTGGATCCAATCGATCAGTTGACCCTCGTGGTTCGACTGCTTTGCCTCGACCACCGCTCCGAACTTCTCAGCCGCCGCTTCACAACGGGAAATGACGTCGTCCAGGGTGCCTCTCCCGTAGAACTCCGGTTGGCGCTGTCCCAACAAATTCAAGTTGGGTCCGTTGAGGACCAGAACCGGTAGAGATGAAGTCATCAGGGGCACCTCGGGGTTGACGCTCGAAACTAATGTACGAACTAGTGAGTTAGTTCACTGGACGTTACTCCCCCGACGCGAACTCGACAAGCAAAGTCGACAAACTGCTGACAGATAGAGTGAGCACATGGTTTCCGAGCAGTCAGTGAACTCCGTGGTGTCGAAGCCGGAGAAGCGACGCCGAAACAGCGATCTGACCAGGGTGAACATCATCGCCGTCGCCACCGAGGAGTTTGCCGACAAGGGATTCGCCGGCGCCCGGGTAGACGAGATCGCAACCAAGACTCACACCACCAAGCGCATGATCTACTACTACTTCACCGACAAGGAAGGGCTGTACAAGTCCGTCCTCGAGCATGCGTACAGCGTCATTCGTGCGCAGGAACGTGAACTCGACCTCGAGGGATTGAACCCCACCGCAGCAGTCCGCGCCTTGGCAGAACTCACCTTCGACCACCACGAACAGCACCCGAACTTCATTCGGCTGGTGGCCAACGAGAACATGCTCCGCGGTGAGCACATCGAGAAGTCCGAGCTGCTCAGTGGCCTCGGCGCCCCTGCCGCCGATCTCGTCTCGCAGATTCTCCACGACGGGCAGCAGGCGGGAGTATTTCGCTCCGACGTCGATGCTCTCGACATTCACATGTTGATCAGCAGTTACTGCGTCTTTCGGATCGCCAACCGATACACCTTCAAAGCGCTCTTCGACCGCGATCTGACCGACTCGACGCATCGCGAGCATCTACGAACCATGCTCGGCGACATGGTTGTTGCATTTCTGACCTCACCGACGCCGTCCTGACCCACCCCGAAGTCCGAAAAATCCCCCTACGGTGGTGAGTGGAACTCACAGCTGCCACCGGGAGGATTGACGTGACCGAGAATTACGTAAACGGGCTTTCACTCGAAGAGAAGGCGTCGTTGACGTCCGGCTCGGATTTCTGGCACAGCCAGTCCGTCCCCGGAATCGAGTCGATACTGCTGACCGACGGCCCGCACGGGGTTCGGAAACAACCCGAGGGCGGCGACGCACTCGGACTCGGCCACAGCATTCCCGCGACGTGTTTTCCACCGGCAGTCGGGTTGGGCTCGTCGTGGAACCTCGACCTCATCCGCCGCGTGGGTGAGGCTCTGGGCGACGAAGCCAAAGCCGAACAGGTCTCGGTTCTCCTCGGTCCCGGCATCAACATCAAACGATCACCGTTGTGCGGCAGGAACTTCGAATACGTTTCCGAGGATCCGTTCCTCTCCGGCCGCGTCGCGGCAGCGCTGATCACCGGCATCCAGTCACGCGGCGTCGGAACCTCGCTCAAGCACTTCGCTGCCAACAACCAAGAGCACGACCGGATGAGAGTCAGTGCCGACGTCGACGAACGGACGCTACGCGAGATCTATCTGGCCGGCTTCGAATACGCCGTCAAGACTGCGGCCCCGACTACGGTCATGTGCTCGTACAACAAGATCAACGGGGTCTACTCGAGCCAGAACCATTGGCTGCTCACCGAGGTACTGCGCGAACAGTGGGGCTTCGACGGCCTCGTCGTTTCGGACTGGGGGGCGGTCAACGATCGCGTGGCGGCACTCGCCGCGGGGCTCGACCTGGAAATGCCGCCGACCGGAACCGATACGCAGATCGTCGACGCCGTTCGCGGCGGCGACCTCGATGAATCAGTGCTCACGACTGCAGCCGAACGACTCTCGACGCTGGTGCAACGCACCGCTGCGGCGCGAACCGAAGGCCACACGTACGATGCCGAGCGCCATCACGAGTTGGCGCGGACAGCTGCAGCGGAGTCGGCTGTCTTGCTGGCGAACGACGGAGAACTGCTGCCTCTGACCCCCGGCGGGCAAACTGTCGCGGTGATCGGAGAATTCGCCTGCAGCCCGCGATACCAGGGGGCGGGTAGTTCACAGGTGGTGCCCACCAAGCTCGACAATGCTCTGGACGCGATCCTCGACCTCGAAGGCGCCGACCGGGTCACCTTCGCACCGGGCTTCACCTTCGACGGCACTCCGGACGACGACATGGTCACCGAGGCCTTCGACGCTGCGCGCCGCGCCGACGTCGCGGTGCTCTTCCTCGGACTACCGTCCGCCACCGAATCCGAAGGATTCGATCGAACCGACATCGAACTGCCGGCTGACCAGATCGCCCTGCTGGAAGCGGTCCACGGTGCGAACCCGAACACCGTCGTCGTGCTCGCGAACGGCGGCGTGGTTTCGATCGCGTCGTGGAAGGACCACGCCGCCGCAATCCTCGAAGGGTGGCTACTCGGCCAGGCGGGTGGATCGGCGATCGCCGATCTGCTGTTCGGCATCACGAATCCGTCCGGCCGGCTGACGGAGACCATTCCACTTCGCCTCCAAGACAATCCGTCGTATCTACACTTCCCCGGATCGCAGCAGCACGTCCGATACGGCGAAGGACTGTATGTGGGATACCGCTACTACGACTCCGCTCTGCGCGAAGTGGCGTACCCGTTCGGGTTCGGGCTGAGCTACACCACCTTCGACATCACCGATACGTCCGTGGATGCCGGTGAGAACTCCGCCGAAGTGACGGTCACCGTGCGCAACAGCGGCGACCGATCGGGCAGCACCGTCGTGCAGGTCTACGTCCACGACGCCTCGGAAAGCATCGACCGTCCTGAGCAGGAACTGAAGGGCTTTGCCAAGGTCCACCTCGACCCCGACGAATCTGCGACTGTGAACATCACTCTCGACACCAGAGCATTTGCCTATTGGTCCGTCGCGGCGCAGGACTGGGCGATCGAACCTGGCGACTACGAGATCCGCGTCGGCTTCTCGTCTCGGGACATCGCGAGAACCGACACCATCACTCTGGCCGGAAACGTCGGCGTCGGCACGCTCGACGCCATGTCGACCATCGGCGAATGGCTCGCCCATCCCGTCGGCAGTGCCGTTCTCGGCGCCGCCATGTCTGCCGCAGCGGGCGAAGGTGTGCAATCGGTCAGCCCCGAAATGATGGCACTCGCCGGTTCGATGCCGCTCGGAAAGCTCGCCACCTTCGGCCTCGGGATCACCGAGGAACAGGTGGAGCAGTTGGTGGCGGCGGCAGCACAGCCGGCCTCCTAACTCCCTGAACTGCGGTTTCGACGCGCGGCATGACCGCCAGTAGATTTTTATGAACTATTTGGTTAATAATCTTGTGTAGTTGCTGTGGCGTCGGTTACATTCCTTGTATCGCTCTCCGCACAGACGTTCTCGATACGAACAACATCGACAAACATAATCGGCGGATGTAGAGCCTCCACGACGCTTCCACCCAGGAGTTGAGCATGTCAGCTAGCACGGTTACACCATCCGGGCCCGAGGCAGGGTCCTTGGCCAGGCCGGATACGACCAAGGTCAAGCGCGCCGCAACATCGTCGTTTCTCGGCAGCATGCTCGAGTACTACGACTTCTACATCTACGCATCCGCCGCTGCGCTCATCTTCCCCACCGTGTTCTTCCCGGACAGCGGACATGCGGCACTGCTTTCGCTGGCCACATTCGGTGTCGCGTACGTCGCGCGTCCCCTCGGCGCTGTAGTCCTCGGCCATTTCGGTGACCGCGTCGGCCGCAAGAAGATCATGCTGCTCACCCTCATCATGATGGGCGCGGCAACGTTCCTCATCGGATGTATTCCCAGCGCCGATTCGATCGGAGTTCTTGCACCGATACTTCTCGTCCTGATGAGAATTTGCCAGGGCATCTCCGCCGCTGGTGAACAGAGTGGTGCCAGCTCACTGACACTCGAACATGCTCCCGAAGGTCGACGCGCATTCTTCTGCAGTTGGACCCTCAACGGCACCCAGGCCGGCTTCATCCTCGCCAGCCTCGTCTTCCTGCCCATCGCCGCACTCCCTGACGACATCCTCTACACGTGGGGCTGGCGAATCCCGTTCTGGGGCAGCCTGATCGTTCTCGTGGCGGCATACATCATGCGTCTCAAGCTCGAAGAGCCCGAAGAGTTCACCGAGCAGCAGGAGTCGAAGGCCGTCGCCAAATTGCCTGTCGCCGATCTTCTTCGCACCCACAGCGCAAATCTGATTCGCGTGATCTGCTGCGCCTTCATCGCCGTCGTCTCCACTATCTTCTCCGTCTTCGGACTCGCCTTCGCCACCACCGAGGAAGTGGGGATTCCGAAGTCGACCATGCTCTGGGTGGCCATCGCAGCCAACGCCGTGGCCTTGCTCAGTCAGCCCGCCTGGGCGATGCTCTCCGACAGGATCGGTCGCAGGCCGCTGTTCATCGGTGGCGCCCTCGGTAGTGCGGTGTTCATCTACGTGTACTTCGGCGCAATCGCCAGCGGCAACGTTCCCCTGATCTTTCTCGCCGCAATCGGATTGATGTCCGTCTTCTACGCTGCACCGAACGCCATCTGGCCGTCGTTCTACTCCGAGATGTTCAACACCAAGGTCCGCTACTCCGGCATCGCGATCGGCACCCAGGTCGGCTTCGCCCTCGCAGGCTTTGCGCCCGCCATAGGCAACGCCCTCATGGGCGGCGACAAGACGCACTGGATGCCCGTTGCCATTCTGACGTCGGTGGCCTGCGTCATCTGCGCGATCTCGGCGTTCACCGCCAAGGAGACGTTCCGCACTCCCCTCAAGGAACTCGGCAACCCGATCTAGTCGAACACCCCGCAGACGCCCTGCACGAACGACTGTGGCCCGGCAT